>DATHHK010000265.1:0-22268 GCA_035317225.1 Candidatus Udaeobacter sp.
AAACTTTCCTGCGTCACCACACCGATCGCCTCGCGCAACGCACGCAAGTCATATTCAAGAATCGATTTTCGATCGATGTAGATTTGTCCGCTTGTGAATTCATAGAAACGCACGAGCAGGTTCACCACCGTCGATTTCCCGGCCCCGGTTGCGCCTACCAGCGCGACGGTCGCACCTGGCGGTGCGTGAAACGAAATATTCCTCAGTGCGGGCAATCCCTCCACGTAGCTAAAGCTCACGTCCTGATAGCGAATATCTCCGAGAACTCGCGTGGAGCCGCGGTCAGCGCCAGCTGCTACAAATCCCGGCTCCACCGGTTCGTCGAGAATTTCAAATACACGCTCGCCCGCCGCGCGTCCGGCTTGCACAAGTTGATTGAGCTGATGCAATCGACTCAAGGGATCGTAGAGAAACGCGGTTAGAATTAAAAACGCGACCAAATCGCCGATCTGCATCGAACCCGTAAGCACCGCGTGACTGCCAAACCCGAGCACCAGCAGCGCGCCAACCGATTCAAACAGCGACATCGACGGGCTGTAAATAGCCCATACCCGCATCACTACCAGTGTGGCGCGTCGCAATTGGTCGCTTACCCAGTTAAACCGCCCGTGCTCTTCGTTCTCGCGTACGAAACTTTTGATCTGCCGGACGCCTGCCAGATTATCATGCAGTAGCGCGTTCATGTCTGACGAGGCCCGGCGCTGCAAACGATACCGCCGATGCGCAGTCAGCGTATAGGCGAGCGTGCCGGCGATAAGCAACGGGAATGGGACGAGCGCAAGCAACGCCAGCTTCGCATTCAGATAAAACATCATTCCCACAACGATGAACACCTGCAGTATTGCGACGACACCCTGCTCGATTCCGTCGATCAGCACACGCTCGACCGAGTTGACGTCCTCAATCACGCGCGTCATCAGGTCGCCGGTAGCGCGATTGTCGAACCACCGCAGTGGCAGTAGTTGGATGTGCGAGTACAAATCGCTGCGCAAATCGAAGATCACTTTTTGTTCAAATGTGTTGTTCAGGATGATGCGCAGCGCATTGAACCCGTGCTGGAAAACAAATGCGATCCCTGCAAGCGCGAGTAACGGCAGCAATTTGTCCGGTTGATTCGCGCGTACGACGTCGTTAATAATCCATTTCGCGGTCGCGGGGAAAACAATCACCATCAGCGTGCTCAGGATCGCGCAGGTCAACGTGCCGGCGGCCATCCACGGATATCGCTTCAAATAAGCAAAAACGCGCCAGACAGTCTTCATTGCGCATTCAACCTCAATGCGCGCGTCACCACGTCAAGACAAACGCGCTCTGCGCGCAGGTAGTCCCGCCCGTCCGCGATACCATTACGCCATCAACTCGAACGAATTTTTTGAATCGATATTTGCGAGACTGAAAGAATGCTTCGTGCCAGTAAGCTGGAGGCGGCAACTGTTCAAAGAGCGGCTACGTCGTGGTCGGTAATAAGCGGTCGTTTAGTGTCGACGTAGCAAAAACCTATTGTTAGTCTTTGAAGAAGGGTGAACGCCCAAAGCACGTCAGCAGCGGACACCGAACCGGATCTCCCGCTGGAGATCGCATACTTGTTACTAATCGACGTTGTCGGTTACTCGAAATTGTTAGTCAATGAGCAGGTCGAGCTGCTGGAGGAACTGAACCGCATCGTACGGAGCAGCGAATGTTTTCGCGCTGCGGAGGCAAGCGGCAAGCTCATCCGAGTGCCGACGGGCGATGGGATGGCCCTTCTTTTCTTTCACAGCCCGGAGGAGCCGGTGCGATGCGCCCTCGAGATCAGTAGAGCTTTAAAGGGTCACTCACAGATGCAGGTACGCATGGGAGTTCACAGTGGTCCAGTCAACCCGGTGAAGGATGTTAACGACCAAACCAATATTGCTGGATCGGGGATCAATGTGGGGCAGCGGGTACTAGATTGCGGCGATGCTGGGCACATCCTTGTGTCGGGCCACGTCGCAGAGGATTTGTCTCAATACCGGCACTGGCAGCCGTATCTACGCAATCTGGGCGAGTGCGAAGTAAAGCACGGACTACGCCTGAACTTGTTTAACTTGTGTAAAGATGATCTCGGCAATCCCCAGGTTCCCGAGAAACTCAAGCGACGAAGATGGAAACTGGGAGCCGCGGCGATTCGCCCAATCATGCCGCGTCGATGGCCAAAGATTGTACTGACAGTAGCTTTGATCATATCGGCTGTTGCGTTAGCGGTCAGTATCTCAATTTTTCTGCGTAGAACAGCGCCAACCGTTGCTAAGCCACACCGCGAACAGGGGCCCATTTCTGTTCCCGAGAAAAGCATAGCTGTGCTTCCGTTTGAAAACCGAAGCGAGGAGAAAGCCAACGCCTACTTTGCCGATGGTATTCAAGACGAGATTCTGGCGCGCTTATCGAAGATCGCCGATTTGAAGGTGATCTCACGCACATCGACGCAGCATTACAAGAGCGTTCCAGAAAATCTGCGCGAAATCGCGAAGGACCTTGGAGTAGCGAACATTCTCGAGGGTAGCGTGCAAAAGGCGGCCGATCAGGTGCGGGTCAATGTGCAGTTGATTAACGCGCAAACTGATTCTCACCTCTGGGCGGAGATCTATGATCGAAAACTGACCGATATCTTTGGAGTTGAGAGCGAGATCGCAAAAGCCATCGCGGACCAATTGCGAGCACAGCTCACCGGCCAGGAGGAGAAAGTCATCACCGCCAAACCGACAAATGACCCTGAGGCTTACGATGCTTACCTGCGTGGTCTGGCTTATACTTTGAAGACCACAGTCACACCGACCAACTACCTTGCCGCACAGAAATATCTCAAGGAAGCGGTGCGATTGGATCCGAAGTTTGCGCTTGCCTGGGCTTTGCTCTCTTACACGAATTCGGTCGGCTACAGCACGGCCACTCTTCAACCTACGGTCGCCCTTCGCGAAGAGGCAAGAGAAACGGTCGAAACCGCCCTATCTCTTCAGCCTAATCTCGGCGAAGCGCTGATGGCCAAAGGCTATTATTACTATGCCTGTCTAAAGGATTACGATACTGCAGCGAGTTACTTGGAGCAGGCCCGTCAGCTCCTGCCGAATGACAGCCGTATTTCAGAATCTCTCGCCTACGTCACACGGAGGCGCGGTCAATGGGACCGCAGCGAATCGTACTTCAACGAGGCTGAGCGGCTTGACCCGCGCAACGTTAGCCTCCTTACGCAGCACGCGCTTTCCTACGTCTCGCTTCGTCGCTTTCCCGAAGCGTTGCGAAAGCTTGATCAGGTTCTGAATATCACACCAGACGATTTTGGTATTCTCGCAGTAAAGGCGACTATCGCACAGGCGGAGGGTGATCTGCCGCGAGCTGCCGCGTTCCTTGCGTCGGCACCTTCAAACCCTGACGACTCCAGCACTTTGGGAACACGAATTTACCAGGCAATCCTGGAGCGAAACCCTGCGCAAATCATCCCGCGGGTAAAGGAAGAACTAGCCAAGGCCTACCCAGCGTTAGATTTTCATACTGGCGAACTGCGCCTCTGGTTAGGCTGGGCACAGGAGTTTGCCGGCGACCATGCTGACGCTCAGGAAAGCTGGCGACAGTCCCGCAGCGAACTGGATTCTTTTCTTAAAGAACAGCCGGAAAATTGGAACCTGATTGAAGATCTAGCACTGATCGACGCAGGCCTTGGTGACAAAACGGCAGCGCTGGCTTTGTTGCAACGAGCCACAGCTGCGGTACCGATTGAAAAGGACGCGTTGGACGGGCCGGTGCCTATCGAGATTCTCGCGCGAGTGGCGGCGCAAGTGGGCGAACCCGACCGCGCCATCTCCGCTTTACACAAACTACTCTCGATTCCCTCCCCAAGCCTGCCACCACTGACTCCTGCACTGCTTCGGCTCGATCCCATGTTCGACCCGTTACGGAACGATCCGCGCTTCCAAAAACTCTGCGAGCAAACGAGCCCACGATCACAGTAATCAGAGGTTTGCGAAAAGTTCGGGACAGGAATCTCCAGCGACGTGACATGAATTGCCCGGCTGCCTTCTCGAGACGAGTTTGGCTCTCTTATTCGTGTTTATTTGTGTCCATTCGTGATAAAAATTCACCGGTGCCCAACGAACCAAACCCGTTTTCCGATCGGATTCATATCGAGCAGTTGGAGATTTCTACGCGGATTGGCGTTCCAGAAAAAGAACGTTGCACTCCACAGCGATTAACTGTCAGCATTTCTTTCTGGTCGTATCACGACCACCGGGACATGGCCGATAACATCGACAATGCAGTCAATTACTCGATTGTTGCTGAAGAAACGAAGAATTTTGTGCGAGATCAAACGACAAATCTGATCGAGACGCTGGCCGATCGGCTGGCGACGCACTTGCTGAAAACTTTCCGCATTAAAATGGTCACAGTAGAGCTGCGCAAATTTCCGTTGGAAGACGCCAAGCACGTCTCTGTAACTGTAACGCGAGCTGCGTCGGTCGGTTGACGATGCGAAAAGGAAGATTCGATAAACCCGACAATTGCCGCTGAGGACACCGGCCACTACACTTCTGTCGTGATACAAGACAGCTGGGAAACCGTGTCGAGCGAGCCGCATTTCGCCAATGCGCATCTTCAAGTTGTGACCGACCATGTGCGAACGCCCTCGCGTTCGGTCCCACGGACTTGGACCATTGTCCACCGGAAAGCAGCCGTGATCATTGCGCCGATGACGCGGGACGGCCGAATCGTTCTCATTCGCCAGGAACGCATCCCTATTCGCGCAGCAATTTGGGAAATGCCGTCGGGTCAGATTGACGGCCCCGCTCAGGAAACCGCCGAGCAAGTCGCTCGGCGCGAGCTTCGCGAAGAAGCCGGTTACGAGCTTGCCAAGGATGGCCAACTTATCACGCTGGGTTATTACTTTACATCCCCGGGCTTTACCGACGAACGCGGGCATTTTTTTTTGGCGCGCCCAGTGGAGTCGTGCTCGAACTATATGCGCGACGAATCGGAATCGATTTTGGATTGCCGCGCCTTCACTGTTCGGGAAATTCGCCGAATGATCACCGAGAACGAGATTTGTGATGCCAACACGCTCAGCTTGTGGGCGCGACTGTCTGCGCGCGACCTCCTTCCAGTTAAAGAGCGCTGACCGTTTGTAAATTGATTATTGGCGGTTGCTTCGGATTTCGCTATTCGGATTTTTGATCTGATGATCCTACGAGACATTTTCAAATTTCGCGAAGTGCCGGAGACCGAAACGTCCAAGCCGTTTCTGGAGCACCTGGAAGACTTGCGGTGGACGATTGTGAAGATCGCAATGACGCTCGCTGCGGCGATGATTATTTGCTTCACATTTCGCTCGACTCTGGTGCGGATATTGCAGGCGCCGCTGCGCGATGTCGGATCGCAAATCGGAACGCTCAAAGCCCTCGGCATCACAGATTCGATCGTGATTTCGTTTCATCTGGCGTTTTACGCCGGCATCGTGCTCTCATTTCCGCTGCTGCTCTATTTCATTGCGGAATTTGTTCTTCCTGCGCTTACCGCAGTAGAAAAGCGCTTCTTGCTTCCAGCCATAATAGTCAGCTTCGCGCTATTTCTTCTTGGTGTATCCGTCTGTTATTTTTGGTTGTTGCCCAAAACGATTCTCTTTTTCTTCCGCGACACCGAGTCGCTCGGCTGGGCGCCCACCTGGACGGTGCAACAATATTATTCCTTCGTAACGCGCTTTACGATCGGCTTCGGGTTGGCTTTCGAATTGCCGGTGGTAGTGCTCGCGCTGGTTCGATTTGGATTGATTACCTACAGGTTTATGGCGCGCACACGGCCTTATGCCGTGGTGCTCATCTTTATTCTGGCGACAATCATCACGCCCACACCAGACATCCTGACCTTGATCGCAATGGCGCTCCCGATGTGCCTGTTGTACGAAAGCTGCATCTGGATTGCATGGTTAATGGAGCGCCGCAGCGCACGATCAATTGCCGAATAATCTGCGTGGATCATCCCGGGTACAAATTTCTCTTTAACGCGTTCGCCTTCCTGCTCGGCGCGGCGGTCGGATCGTTTCTAAACGTCTGCATCTATCGCTGGCCTGTCGATCTTTCGATTAACAAGCCGCGTCGCTCTTTTTGTCCGGCCTGTAAACAACCGATTCCGTGGTATCAAAATCTCCCGTTGGTCAGCTGGATTTTGCTGGGCGGACGCTGCGCAAATTGCGGCGCGAAAATCGCCTTTCGCTATTTCGCCGTCGAACTGATCACTGCGTTACTGTTCCTGGCGATTTGGCAGGGCTTTCCATGGCAAATGGCGATCGCGTACTGGATCTTCGCTTCACTCCTCGTCGTTGGGACATTCATCGATCTCGAACATTTCATTATTCCAGACCGTGTAACGATCGGTGGCATGGTTGCGGGCGTCGCCTGCAGCGTCGCCGTGCCGGCTTTGATGGAAGCGGATTCACGGCTTGCCGCAGGCGTTCGTTCTTTGCTGGCCGCCGCTCTCGGCTACGTAATCCTGTTGATTGTTCTCGAAGCCGGCAAAATCGCTTTTGGAAGAAAACGGATTGAATTCGATGCCCCGACACCGTTCACCTGGACGAAACGCGGGGACGACGCCGATCTTGTGGTGGGCACCGAAGAAAGTTTGTGGAGTGACTATTTTGCCCGGGAAAAAGATCGATTATTGCTCGAGTGCGAAGAGGCCAGGCTGGACCACCACACATATGGGAATGTGACGCTGGACTTTCGCTACGATCGCGTCGCTGCTGAAGGCCACGTGTTTATGCTCGATGATATGACCCAGATTTCGGGCGTGGCGCGCGAGCTCGTGATTCCGCGCGAAGCCATGGGCCGCGGCGATTTGAAATTTCTTGCGGCGATTGGTGCATTCCTTGGGTGGCGCGCAGTGCTGTTTAGTCTTTTTGCGGGATCGCTTCTCGGTTCGATGATTGGCCTGATCACATTGGTCGTGGGAAAACGGGTCTGGTCAGCAAAGCTGCCGTTTGGACCTTATCTGGCGTTTGGTGCGCTTAGCTGGATGTTTTTTGGCAATCTGTTTCTGCATTGGTACGCGGGATTGCTGAGTCCGTAACGCGTGAGTCAATCTAATCTTCGATTCTTATTCCTGCGCCCGCTCTTGCCTTCTCACGGAACATGATCTTTACCAACACGCGTTTGATTTTTCCCGATGCAATTCGCGATGGTCTTGAGGTCGTTGTTGAAAAGGGGAAAATCGCTGCAATCCGCGAGCATAGCGATGCGTACGCAAACGAGGTTCTTGACCTCCATGGAAATTATCTCGCGCCCGGCTTTATCGATCTTCACGTACACGGTGCACTGCGCCACGACACCATGGAAGCTTCTGCGGAAGCGTTTCAAGCCGTCTGCGACTATCATGCCAGCGGTGGCACGACTTCGCTTTTGCTGACCACGGCAACGGCGCCGATAGACAGCATCGCCGATGTTTTAAACGCCGTGCGCGACTGTCGCTGTTCGATTAAACAGCTGGCTGGCGTTCACGTGGAGGGGCCGTTTATTTCGAAAGCCAAATCCGGAGCGCAGCGCGCCGAATTCATTCAAAATCCTTCCCGCCCTGCAGTCCAGCAACTGCTCGACCACGCGGATGTGATCAAACGAATCACGATCGCTCCCGAGTTGCCGGGGGCGCCGGAGGCGATTGAGAATTTTCACAAGCACCGGGTCAGTGTCAGCGGAGGCCACAGTGATGCTTGGGACGGGGAGGCGCGAGAAGGTTTTGCGCGTGGCATGAACAGTGTGACACATACATTCAATTGCATGTCGAGCGCGCGTCGTCGCGGCATTTATCGTGTTGGCGGTTTACTTGAATTTGCCTTAAGCGAACCGCGGATCAGTTGCGAACTGATTGCCGATGGTCACCACGTTTCCGACACGTTGATGACAATGTTGTACCGCGCAAAAGGACCGCGTGGGATTTGTCTGGTAACGGATGCAACCGCCGGCGCTGGATTGCCGGATAAATCAAAGTTTGCGCTTTTTGGAAGGGATTGCGTCGTGAAAGATGGTGTTTGTTTACTTGCCGATCACTCGGCGCTTGCGGGCAGCGCCTCGCGCATGATCGATCTTGTGCGCACGATGGCCATGAAATTACACATTCCGCTGCACGAAGCCGTCATGATGGTCACGGAAAACCCTGCGCGTGCGATCGGCCTTGAAGCCAAAGGCTCTCTGACGGTGGATGCGGATGCGGATTTGGTCGTTCTCTCGCCAGAATTGGAAGTGCTGCGAACATTCAGTGGCGGTCAGGAAGCTTTCTCTGGCTGACCCGACCCTTCAGCGCACCGGTTATTCGTGTCGCTTCGAAGTTAGACCGCTATAGCGACAACAAAAACTCAGCGATATCCAGGGCCGCGCGCGGTCGGCTCAGCTTGCTGATATTCGCGGACCATTCGTGCCATTGTTTTGCGTCGTCAGCAAACGCGCGCTGTACCTGTGCGATGACTTTTCGTGGCGAATCTGCGATCACACCCGAATTCGTCTCGACGATCAGTCGCGCGTTGCCTTCCTCCTGCCCGGCGACGACGTAATTGATGATCATCGGACAGGCCGCAGCAATTGTTTCCTGCACCGTCGCGCCTCCGGCTTTTCCGATGAGCAAATGGCTCTCGTGAAGCATGCGGGGAAGTTCATCAGTCCAGCCAATGACCTTTGCCTTGCCTCCGGTAGCGGCTTCCACCTCGGGCATCAGTGTATTCGCACGGCCTATGGTCACGGTGAGATCCACACCCAGTTCAGCGAGGCGGTGCGCCAGTTCCGGGGCGCCGCGAGTGGCGGCGTGTATCATGTATAAAACACGGCGCTCGGAGTTGCGTGGAGGTAGCACGCAATTCGACCGCGCGGAATCGGCAAATTTTGGACTTACAGGGAAACCAAGCACCTTGATCTTTTCCATGGCGACTCCGGCTGCCCGCAAGACAGAGGCACTCTGTTCGTTCGCGACGAGGAAATAATCCGCGGCGGCGCAGCGGTACCAAGCCGCGTTAATGGTAATCGAATCCGTGACTACAACTACGTTTTTGCAAGGTCGCGAGCGGTCGGGGTTTCGCGCCCGAATTCTTCGGAGTACGCTCGGATAAGCAGGGAACGTGCAAATCATCACGTCTGGTTGAAAACGCTCGAGTAAAGCGGCGAAGTGATCTTCGAGCCGCGAGAAACGCGCGAATTCTGAATCGAAATCTTTCTTGCCATCGAGCCAACGATAAACGGCACCCCATGCGCGAGGCGCGAAATTGACGACCGCCAAATAGCTCTTTCGCACGAGCTCGTTCACCGGCCCATAGGCTTCGGCAAATAAATCGTGCAGTTCTACTTCCGTGCCTTCCGGGGCGACGCGCGCAAGAGCATCGCGGATTCCCCGCGCAGCGCTGTTATGACCTTCCCCGAAGCTCGCCGTGAGGATCAATATTCGTTTTTTCACAGTTTGTCAGGCCATCGTAACGTCGATTGGGAAACTCGCCTCACGAAGTAAAGAGAACGGAGGTTTACGGAAGCATTCGGAGTTTAATGGAAATTTACAGCCGGCAAAGTAAACTCTCCGTGAAGATGAAATATCTCGGATTCGCCTGGCGAGTATTGCGCCGTTTGGTTTGGGAAACCGCAACCGATACCACAACCGGACTGGCCGCACAGATGGCGTATCTGCTTCTTTTTGCGCTAGCCCCCGGGTCGCTGTTTCTCTGGCATCTGCTGGGTTTGTTCGGCACCGATCCCACTAAATTGCATCGGATGTTTCTTCTGTTGAAAAGCTTCATGCCGCCGGATCCGAAAGTGCAGGAGATTCTCGATTCTACGATGGCGAATGTGGTGGTGACAGGCTCGAGCGGCTTGCTCGCGAACGCGGGCATTATTTTCGGGATTTATTTCGGGACTGTCTTTATCGCGACGACCTCACGCGCTCTCAGCCATACGTACGGAATGCGGGAAGATCCGCATTGGTGGTCGAAGTATATCATCTCATTTTTCATGCTGTTTTGGTTTGGGATCATCATCGTGTTCTGCTTCAACGCAATCGTCTTTGGCGAGCGGCTGGCCGGTCTTGCAGAAGTCAATTTTCAGCTGGCCTTTCCGCTGCAAGCATGGATCACGACCCTCAATCTGCCGTTTACCTTTGTTGCCCTGGTCATTCTCGCGCTCGCACTTTATCTCCTGACCCCGGAAAATTATTTGACCGTCCGCCAAGCTTTGCCCGGCGCAATTTTCTTTTCGGTTGGTTGGATCATCGCGACGAAACTTTTTCAGCTTTATGTGGCGCGATATGATCGCTACAACCCCACGTATCTCGCGCTGGCGTCCATCGTTGTGCTGCTTACATGGATGTATCTGACCTGTTTGTTTCTACTGCTGGGCGGTAAGTTAAACTCCATTCTTCGGCGTGAAGGCGAAAAAATGCGCCCGGCTGCGCCTGCCGGGCCCGAGGCTGCGGCGGTAAGTTAAAACGTTAAAAAGCAGAACGTGATTCCTCTTTAACCCGTTAGAGGCGGGTAACTATTTTAACTTTTTTAACGATCTGGTTGATCGCGTCGCGCGCTCTGTTACGCTCCGTCGCAGTGGTGCCCTTTCGCGTTTGGCTCACAACTGCGTTCGTTTCCGGCGTAATCCTTGGAAGTCTGCTCTCTGCGGAAGTCGACGACGAAAAAAAACGTCCGCCTAAGCAGGATGAGTCCGAACAGATCGAGGCGCATTCTTCGCCCTCTCCGAAACCAAAAAAGTCTCCGACCCCGGTAGCAAAAGCATCGAAGGACAAATCGGGAAAAAAACACAAGGCTTCTGCGACCGCGGAAAAAGTACCAACCGCGATTCCCCACGCAAAATTAGCAAACGACAAGTCGCAAAATAAAACAGACCCTTCTCCGAAGGAAAAAAAATCCCCGACGCCAGTCCCCAAAGCAAAGGCGGCAAAAGAGGAGTCGACCAGCGACGATAACGAATCGCGGGACGCACAGGAATCCCCCCACGCTCGTAGGGCAAAGCCAAAATCTAACGACGAAGAGGAGGCTACGCCAGAGCCTACGCCGCGCGAGACGCCTGAGCGCAGCCCGAAATCAAAGCGGCACCACACGCCTACACCCAAACCGAAATCCGCGAAGAAAAAAGCCAAGGAAGTTTCAGGTAAAACGAAGAAGGCGGGGAAATCCAAATCGACGCGAAAAGAAGAGGAAACACCGAAACCGGAAAAGACACCGCCTCCCCGGACAGAAGAGCGCACTGCAGGATCGGACCGCCCAACCCCAGCCCCGAAAGCTCTCGAGTCTGCGGCGCCGACGCCAGCGCCCTCTCCTCAGTCGAAAGCTGCGCGTGCTGGTGCAGCCGGCGAGAGAGCTCAGGTTGTGATCGAAAAATCTGGTTTGGAAGAGGACCAGGGCTTCGAGCCTCCGCCGTCGCCTCCGCCGAAAAGAGGTTTTTGGCCCTGGTCTCGGAGTTCGAGTAACTATCGCTATCTGACACGATCCGTGGTCGACGCGATCCGACGCGCGCCGGTGAAACGGCGTCGCTGGCAATTCATTGTGGTACATAATAGCGGCACACGACAGGGGAACGCGCGTGTCTTCGATTATTATCACCGGCACGTGCGCCGGATGCAGAACGGTCTTGCCTATCATTTTGTGATCGGAAACGGAACGTCGACGGGAAACGGCCAGGTTGAAGTGGGCGATCGCTGGCGCCGCCAAATCAACGGCGGGCACGTGCACAGCGATTATCTAAACAACATTTCACTCGGCATTTGTCTGGTGGGCGATTTCAATCGCGACCAACCAACGCGCGCGCAGCTTGATGCATGCGAGGAACTCATCCGCTATCTGCGAGAACGTTGCGGTAAGACCGACAGGGGCACGATTCCTGTGCGGCCACACCGTGAAATGAACCCACCGCGTTGGCCGACCGATTGCCCGGGAGACGATTTTCCCTATTCGTGGTTTCGCAGGTTTTAATAGTCGCGGATTTGTCCGCTGGTCATGTCGAGCGAAGTCGAGACATCTCTAATGATTCTGGCCCGTTAACCAGAGAGAAAAAGAGATCCCTCGACTCCGCTCGGAATGATAATCGAGGCAAGATTCACTTGCGTTGAGCCACGATTAAATTGGCTTCCTTGTAGTTCCAGCGATAACCGAACCCGAAGTCGAGCGGAGGCGGATTGCCTTGCCGAAAAACTTCCTGAAGCCTGGACTGATAATGTTGTTTGAAGAGATCGATCGGGCCGAGGTAAACGCCAAAAAGACGCAGGTTCCATTTGTTTGGATCGAAATAAGCCAGGGGAATTCCGGAGTCGTCCTGCACGATTCGGTTGCTATGGTCGAGGATGAAATTCCGGATGGTTGCGAAGCCCTGCTCGAACATCAGATACGAAGAAGACTTCAGAAAACTCGAGCCGGCCCCAAGCCTTTGACAAAATTTCAAGAAGCCAGGCGCCGACTTGATGCCGCCATCAGAGATGTCGGTGTTGAAATAATACAGTGTTTGTGAATTGCCCGATTGATTGTCGGTATAACGGATTCGCACCCCGGGAGTGCTGCCGCCTTTCTTCCCCGGCGCGAACTCTTCAAATGCGCCGTTACTGTTGAGCGAGCCAAACGTGACGTTCGTGATCGATTTGTCTGCGCGCACGAGAAAAACGTAGAAAATCGGCAACACGCCATTGAGGTTCTGTTGTTGCAGGTCGACCTTCATGTGTTGGGTGATGAAGTACGTTGTTTTCAGCGATGACCTCATTGCGTTTTCCAGATTTCCCAGCGCGCCGGATAGATTTGGGATGCGCAACGGATCGGGCGGCGGCCCCATTGATTCTTTCCCGCAAAGCACGTACACCGAGGCGTTAGGGAAAAATTGATCGACGTACAAAAAATCCGGGCCGCTGAACATATAAAATGCGATCGGAGTCGGCTGCGTTACCTCAGGAAAATTAGTGGCTGTCCATGCGTGCAGCTTTTGGAGTTGACGCTGGAAGAGCTTGCTGAACTCGCCCTCAAAAAAAGCGGAATGCGCTTGCCACGCCGGATCGCGCGTGAGTGGTGCAAGCGGGGAATTCTCCGGCACAGGCATTCCAGCAAGGAACCGCGCGATATCATTAGGTCCGGCAGTTGTCGGAGCCACCGGAATCGCCCGCGGCGCGACCTGGGGAATCTGCTGTCCCGAAACGCTGAACATGTTTACCAGGATCGTGGCCAGGAAAAAAGCGACAAAGTATCGCCACATTTCGGAATGTGTTTGAAATTTCCGCTGTCCGTTCGCGTTTGCATTTTGAGGTGCGCGCACCGCGGTGCCGCTTTTGATTCCGTCGGCGAACTGGAAATGTTCGTTGTTTTTCAGGCGTCGTTTTTTCATGAGGAGCGTTGCGGACGTTTTTGGGCGCAGAAGTACAACAACACGCCGACTAGTGCAGTGGCGAGGCCCGCCAGCGATTCGATCGGCTTCGAGCGCAACAGATAAAACATCATCCAGATGGTGAGCACGCTGAAAATAATCGGCGGCACGGGATAAGCCCAAACACGGTAAGGTCGGGCGATTTCGGGACGCGTAACGCGCAAGACCATCACGCCGACCACAGCGAGCAGCGAGCAGAGCAATAGGCTAAATTGAGCGTATTGGATGAGGCTTTCAAAGCTGCGCGTAAACAGAAGAACATTGACGATAAGCAACTGCAGCACAATGGCGTTCGTCGGAATGCCATGAGGGTTCTTGCGGCTAACTGTGCGCAGCAACCAATGATCTTCGCCCATCGACATTGTGACACGCGGTCCGACCCATGTCATTGAGCTGATTGCGGAAACCAGGCCTAGACAAATGACCGCCCCCGCAACCCGGCCGCCGTTCGTCCCAAAAATGTGTTTTCCAGCGATCAACGCTACTTCGATCTGACCTTTCAATTCCTGGATCGGCGTCGTGGCGAGGAAGACGGCATTGAGCAGCACGTAGATCACGATTACAAGGCCCGTTCCCGCCAACAACGAGCGTGGCACATTTTTTTCCGGTTTTCTAATTTCGCCTATGATGTAGGCCGCTGCGTTCCAACCCGAGTAGGAGTACATCACAAAAACCAGCGCCACCGCAAACCGTTCACCGAAGATCGTCATCGCATCGCCGTGCGCAGGTAAAAAGCTGATGGGCTGCTTCGTCTGCACGAATAAACCGGTGATAATCAACGAACCAATCAGAAGCAGTTTTACAGTCGTCGCGAGATTTTGAAACGCGCTGCCAATTTGAAGGTTTCCAAGATGAAAAACTGTTACCACCCAGACAACGATGAATGATAGAACCACCGGCGAGCCAACGCCGAACACTCCAACAAAATATATCCCGAACGCCATGGCAGCCAGTGCGATCGGTGCAGCGAACCCAACAGTAGCGGAAATAAATCCTGCCATGAATCCCAGCGCGGGGTGATAGATCTGAGATAGAAAATGGTATTCTCCACCGGAGCGAGGCAGCGCCGCACTTAGTTCGCCATAACAAAGCGCGCCACACAGCGCCACGATTCCGCCGATGATCCAAAGCATGAGCAGCGGGAATCCCGCCTGAATGTCTGCCAGCTGAAAGCCAAGGCTGGTAAAGATGCCCGTGCCGATAATGTTGGCAATAACGATGGAAGATGCCGTACAGAAACCGATAGTCCGCCGCGGAGTTCGCGACTTCACTGAACGCGGTTCAGTAACCGTAGCCATTTCTGGATCGACAATCCCGAAATTATCGGGGCTAGCGAATTCTTTCGAAGTGGTCTTCAAGTTCGTGATTGGTCCCGCGTCGGCGCAAGATGCCGCGACATGCTGGTCGCAATTGGAAAATTCGTTGGTGGTTAGAGTGAAGGCAGAATCACAGCTTGGGATTTTCCTAAGTTGTCAGAAGCCATTCCCGGCATCACGTTGAAAGTAGCATGAACCCATCGCTCTCCATCGAAACGGCCACCCAACTCGCAGTCTTTCTTGCAAATCGTCCCGGGGCGCTTGCGCGCGTGTGTGAAGCGATGGCCAAAGCAGAAATTAACATTCACGCGCTAGCTACATCCGACACCGTTGATCACGCAGTGGTGCGCATGGTCGTAAGCGATCCAACCAAGGCACTCATGCTTCTCGGCGAGGCGGGAACACTGGCGCTGGAGACTGAAGTGCTGATGATCGAAACGACGAGCCAACCAGGCGTCCTGGCGAAGATCGCCGAGCGTCTGGCAGAAGCCGAAGTCAATATTGAATACGCATATCTCGCCGGCGGCCGCGCAGAGGAAAAAGGTCTGATGGTTCTGCGGCCATCGGATGTAGAAAAAGCAAAGCGTGCCCTGCAGGATTTGTAGAGTACACCGTTGTAGTCGGCATCGGTGATGCCGGCCGGGGCGACCCCGGCGACAGCTTGCGGCAATGAGCAATACCGTCGCGAAACTACGGGCGAATCTCGATCGTCGTCCCGTCAGGCGTTACACGCCAGAGTTCCTCGATCTCTTCATCGGTGAGCGCGATGCAACCCGCAGTCCAATTTTTCCAACGATGAAACGCACCAATCCAGCCGCGTCCGTTTTGAATTCCGTGAATCATAATGTCAAAACCGGCTGAGACGCCGCGTGCGGCAGCTTGTTGGTTGTCTTCATCTGACGGATAAGAAATGTGCAGCGCCAGGTGAAAACTGCTTTGCGGATTTCGGCTGTCGATCTTGTAGATTCCTTCCGGAGTTTTCATGTCGCCTTCTTCTTGCTTCGCGCCAACCGGATTTCGACCTAACGCGATTCGATAACTCTTGATCTGGTTGCCGTCGCGAAAGATCGACAATTTTCTTGCTGATTTTTCCACGACGATCCGATCGATTGCTGTTCCTCGAGGCAACGGAGCCCAATTGTGATGTGCGTAGAAGTAAAAGGCCAAGGTGCAGACAGCAACCAATGTCACCACTGTCACAATGATTTTGCCAATCACATCGGTGATCTTAATGAGTCGGTGACAAATGCAACACCAGCAAGAACGCTGCGCGTGTGTCCCCAGTTGGTGATTGCCAATGCGGATTCGATACCGGATAAATGCGCGGCGCGTTTATGACTTCGGTACGGACTTTCCTCGGTTACCCCTATCCTCTGGGTGCGACCTGGATGGGGAACGGGGTCAACTTTGCCATCTTTTCCGAGCACGCTGCCGGTGTTGAGCTTTGCTTGTTCGACAGCATCGAGGCGACTGAAGAAAACATTCGCATCCCGGTCACCGAACACACCGATCAAGTCTGGCACGTGTTTTTGCCGGATGTACGTCCAGGACAATTATACGGATTCCGTGTTTCGGGTCCCTACGATCCACAGCAAGGGCTGCGCTTCAACAGTTCGAAACTCCTTCTAGACCCGTACGCGAAGGCGATCGCCGGAGAAGTGAGCTGGTCGGATGAAATGTTCGGTTACGTCATCGGGGGCGAGAAGGAGGATCTGACCCAGGATTTTCGCGATGATGCGTGGGGAGCGCCCAAGTCGGTCGTCATCGACACTGGATTCGATTGGCAGGGCGATAAGAAGCCTGGTACGCCACTGCACAGTTCTGTGATCTATGAGGTTCACGTGAAGGGCTTCAGCAAACTTTGGCCCGATGTGCCGGAGAAATTGCGAGGTACTTACGCGGCGCTCGGCAGCCCGGCGGCGATCGATTATTTCAAAAACCTCGGCGTGACGGCAATCGAGCTATTGCCAGTGCACGCGCACATTGAGGACAAGGTCTTAATAGACCGTGGCCTGACGAATTACTGGGGTTACAATACGATCGGATTTTTTGCGCCGCACGGGCAGTACTCGGGCAGCGGCCAAATGGGCGAACAGGTCTCCGAGTTCAAATCTATGGTGCGCAGTCTCCACGCTGCCGGAATCGAAGTGATTCTCGATGTCGTTTACAACCATACCGCCGAAGGAAATCATCTTGGTCCGACGCTCTGCTTTCGGGGCATCGACAACACCGCCTATTACCGGTTGCGCCCCGAAAATCCGCGTTTCTACCTGGATTTCACCGGCACGGGCAACACGCTTAATCTGCTCCACCCACGTGTTCTCCAGTTAGTGATCGACAGCCTGCGTTATTGGGTCGTGGAAATGCACGTGGACGGATTTCGTTTCGATCTGGCGTCCGCGCTTGTGCGCAATCGCGAGGGCGTAAACATGTTGCATCCTTTCCTCCAGGCTATCCAGCAGGACCCGATTCTTTCGAACGTGAAACTTATCGCGGAACCCTGGGACGTTGGCGACGGCGGCTATCAGGTCGGAAGTTTTCCTGCGCCGTGGTCGGAATGGAATGGGAAATATCGCGACAGCGTTCGCAGTTTTTGGAAGGGCGATGAGGGCCGAATCGGCGAGATGGGTTACCGGCTCACAGGCAGCCCCGATTTGTACCAGCATAATGGCCGGAGACCGTACGCCAGTATTAATTTTGTCACCGCGCACGATGGTTTCACCCTCAACGATCTGGTCAGCTACAACGACAAGCACAACGAAGCGAACGGCGACGGCAACAAAGACGGCGACAATAACAATCTCTCGTGGAACTGCGGCGCGGAAGGTCCAACCGAAGATCCGCAGATCAACGCATTGCGTGAACGACAGCGGAGAAATTTTCTGACCACGCTTTTTCTTTCGCAGGGCGTGCCGATGCTGAGTGGCGGAGATGAGTGGGGGCGATCACAGACAGGCAACAACAATGCTTATTGCCAGGACAATGAGATCAGTTGGTTCAATTGGACGCACAACCAAAGTCAAAATCAGTTTCTGGAGTTCACGCGAAAACTGATTGCATTTCGCAACGCGCACCCGGTGTTTCGCCGGCCGAAGTTTTTTCAGGGTCGCCGGATACGCGGGTCTGAGATTCGCGACGTGATGTGGTTCAATCCGGGTGGAAACGAGATGAGCGACGAAGAATGGTCGTCGCCATTCGTTCGTTGTATTGGGATGCTGCTGAGTGGCGATTCCAGCGATGTTCTCAGTTTCGAAGGCGAGCCGATCCGTGACGAAACATTTCTGCTGGTGATCAATGCGCATTACGAACCGATCCCCTTCGTCCTGCCCGGTCAGGAGCATCTCGAGTGGCAACTCATTCTCGATACAATGGATCCGAACGGTTTCCTGGCAGGGCCAGGAAAATTCGCGTCCGGCGACGACGTGGATCTTCGCGGTCGCTCCAGCTGCTTGTTCCAGCTCGTAAGCGGAACGCAAGCGCAGGCCCGCGAGGAATCTTGGAAAAAACGTCGCGTGGAATTTCCTGCTCTGAGCGCAGAGGAAGAGCGCGCTCGCCGCCAGTAGCCTGTTGCGCAAGAGAAAAATTCGGCAACGCAATCTTGTTGCCAGAAACGAATTAATCTATAGAGATGTAGGAGCGCATGATTTAGTGCGCGACCAAAGTTTTTTGGTCAGTGATTCGTCATGACACCGAGTTCTCTTGTTATCGTCACTGATCGAGGCGAGTTAAAAGCATACCGGGTGAATGAGACGCCGACGCGGGGACCAAGCCTGCAACTCGTGCAGGCCTTCAACATCACCGACGCGCATGGAAAGCTGGTCGATAAGCTGAGTGACGTCGCCGGGCGCTTTCCCGTAACGGACGGTGCGGGCTCTCATCATGGAGGGGCTTCCATCGCCGAGCGGACGCGGTTGGCAACAGAAATGGATCGCCGCATTCACAAGGAGCTCGCCGATCAAATTACAAAAATTGTTTCACTCAATGGAAAGGATGGCTGGTCTTTCGCTGCGCCGGCAGAAATTCACGGAGCGATCGTCGATCTTCTGCCTGCGGCGGTGCGCGACCGGATCGTCGAACATGTGAAATCGGATTTGGTTAAAATGGAATCGGCCAAACTCGTTTCGCGATTTCGTTCGTTGCAGCAAATGTGAAAACAGGATGCATCAGAACATTTTTATTTCTTCATCGCGAAGGAGCGCATTAGTATCCACTTAATCATGCAACTGCCTGTTAAGATCTCCTATCGGGGTCTGGAAAAATCTGACCAGATCGACAATCTCGTTTTGGATTACGCCGCACGGCTTGAAAAATTTTGCGACCACATCAACCGCTGCGATGTGGCCATCGAGCAAACCAATCACACGCACCACAAGGGAAATCCTTACCGGTGCCGAATCGATGTGACGGTGGCGCGTGGCCACGAGCTCGTCGCTGATGAAAAGCAGATGGACAATGGCTCGCACCAGCCGGTCAACAAGGTGATTCACGACGCGTTCAAAACGATGGAGCGCGAGTTGTGCCGCGTTGTGGACAAGCAGAGACGGGAAGTAAAAACTCACGCCGATACGCGATCGCCGAAATAGCAGTGGCGCAATCCTGCCTGCGATGGACGATCACAAGGCAGGCAAAATTGTCTACGTCACTTGGTCCACGCCGCATTTTGCAGGACGACTCGATACCCATCGATATCTTCGAGCGTTTTGCCCTGCAGGTCCCAATACGGGTTGTATGACGGCACCTGGCGAAATCCTGCCGATATCATTTGTGCACAGATTGCTTCCCACTCGTTCTTATCGGGAATGTAGAAGACTAGCAAATGATCCTGAGTCGACGCTTTGCCGACTTCGTGTCCTTGTTGAGAGGTGAACTCGATGTGGTAGGCATGCCTCGGATGACCCAAGATGACGCCGTCGAAACCGCGATGATCCTTAAACTCAGCGAGTACTGCGAACCCAAGGCCCTTCGCATACATCTCAGCGATCGCGGCAAGGTTATCGGTAGGCCTCGCCACTCGTATTATCGAACCAGGCTTCAAACGTTTGGGTTATCGGTGGATTGGAAAAAGCGCTTCGACCCCAGGCGACTTGGTATCGGAAAGATAAACGTAACCTGTAAATCGCGGGTAATTGTCGAGATCATGGATCACGTCGTTTTGATGGCCCACATGACGATAAAAAGGCCAGTCAATGCTCCTGTGATAATTCCGCTCGGGATCACATAAGGCGCGTCGCCGGATTTCGGACCGCCCTTGGCGAGATAAATCACGAGACCGAAGGCGAAACCGTAAAGCGCGCCGATGATCATGGCGGACCACCATCGTGTAGTTGCAGCTATCGAAAAGCCGGTTAGAAGCGCAATCAATACGCCTTGCAAGGTTGCCGCACAAAGGATTTGCCATTTGTACGGCTCCTTTGGTTCAAAGAAAATACCGGCGCCACTCAGGCCGCCTAGCAGTGCACCAATCAATATAACAATCGGCAAACTCATCGTTGCAGGGTATTCCCAAGGTATACTAGCCAGACTTGCTTTTCGACTTTCGCATACTTGCGCAGCCACGCTCGTTGCGCTGCGTGGGTCAACGGTTGGAACGTTTTTGTTATCTTTCGCGAAAGCATTACTTCAGCGGTGGGTCGCTACGCAAAGCGCATTAATAACACGAGCGAGACGACGGCGAACACGATTCCGATCACCTCAAAGTAGTTCAGTGACTCCCGGAACAACACAACGCCGATGGCGGTAAGAAGCAGCACGAGGGAGACAGAATAGAGGACGCTGATAGTGGCCAGCTTCAGGTGCTTCATTACGAACACCCAGCCGAACGCGGTCGAGGCGTAGAGGGCGAACCCGATATAAAACCAACCCGTTCGTAGCGGCTGGTCTCGCGCGCTGGCGACCTTGAGGAAGTAGTCCCCCAGGACGCCGATAACGCTGAAGGCAATCGTTACGAGCACCGCGATTGTCCTTGTTCCCATCGTCGGCTTGCTATTTCACTGCCCCTTGTGGAAAGACGTCACTGGCTGTTCCCTTGGTTGGCCTGCTCTCGCCATTTCGCCTCGTTCACGCCGACAACAAGGAGCCACAGAGCCAATGACAATTCGGCGACGAGCGTAACCCACTGAATATACGGGATCGGCAAAGCGAGGAAGAGGCGGAAGCTGTTGCTCCAGTAAGTCACGCCCGCGAGGATCATCAGCAGGCCGAGAATTCGCGGAAAAAACTTCGACTTAAAGATGAGGAATCCAATCAACGCGCAGTACACGCCGAAGAACGTCAGGCTCACGCTGAAGGCATAGCCGAACATTCTTATCGGACCGCGCGCAAGCGCCTGTAGTTCTTCTGGATTAAAGGCCCTGGCGTATTCCGGAAGGCTGAATGTGAACAGGGGCTCGATGTAGTTGAAAAGATTGACGGCTTCGAGAGTGGCTGACGCGACGATGAAAACCAGGGCCAATAAGGCGAGACGGGGGTTCACGACCTTGAGCAGCTCGAAGAGGATAAGGCCCATGGGCAGATTGCAGATCACGACGATGACTGCGGCCGAAAACCCCAATCGATAGAGCTGCTCATGCGCCAGGAAGTTGGCTGCGGTCTGAGCCATGTCGTCAGCGACAATGACCTGATTGCGAACATACAGGTAGGCAAACAGGGCGCACCCAGTGATGATCACGTAGAGAGCGCCCGCAATGCGCGCAAGCAAACGCGGGTGTTCCGTTAGGTTCATCGAAAATTCCTCAGCCTCTCAGAGAACGGGTTCACCATTCAGGGAGAAGTGATAAGCCACAGCACGATATCGTAGCAAACAGAATGAATGGAAACTGCGGTAAGCGGTGCGACATAGATGGGAAAGCCGAAGGCAGAAAAAGCGCGAGAACGATTGAATCCAAGCTCTCGGAGTTGGCTCCAGCGCTTCGTTAGGCCAGATCGTGTTCATGTTGAAATCAGCGCGTTAAAAGAATCCGCGGAGAAACGTCGCCGCTTCATCCGAGATACCGACGATCTTATTCGTTGCCTGACGATAGAACTTGAAATTGAGCTCGGTCTCGGGTCGACCGTCGTTCCAGTCGGAAAAACGTTTAAGCTCGCTCCGCCCCAGACGCCGCTTCGCGACTGCGGTGCGTCTGATGGTGATGCTCACGCGCGGAGTTTGCCTGGCGATTCCCGGTTTCCTTGGGATCGCTTTGGCCGAGGTGACCACGCCGCTCGCGATGAGACCTGGGCCGCCTTCGTTTTCGCTCGCGAAGACGAAGATCTTATTGCCTGTGGCGATATGCTTGCCACCGTACATCGTCTTTTGCGCCGTGAACGCGAACGTCTTTGCTTGTGGATCGCTAACCTCAGTTTTGATCGCGAACATCATACTTCCCATCTCGGACATTAATCGCTAGTGATGTGGCCCGATGTGAAAACGCATACCAGTGAGATGAGCGTCGACATATGTAAGAGGTCGATAGACATAATAAACGAGGCGCGACTGGGGAAGAATGACGTAATTGTGACCGTCGCGATCCCAACGCTCCACGTGTGACGCCCGCAGCCAGATGTAGGTCGCGATATAAACTGCTCCAACAATTAAGACGAT
>DATHHK010000266.1:0-4198 GCA_035317225.1 Candidatus Udaeobacter sp.
GTCGGCTGCACCTCATCCGAAACAGCGTTTGTCCGATCTGAATCTTTAATTTCAAAAAAGATCGACAGATAACGCACAATTCAATGTTTGCTGACTATCTTCCATCGACGAACTCCTCAATCGGAATCCGCGACCAAACTATCAAAGATCCACAATCCTCTCCGGTACAAGACAATACTCGACCCTCGCCATTAATCTGACCAAGATCGGCTTGTCTCAAGCCAAGAGAAGAACACCAACCCCATGCAAGGGGTTGGTCCGCTTTCGCGGGATTCACAAGATAAGAGATTCCCACGACTCGTCAACAAGAAATCTACAAGATTTATAATCTGGCCGTACCAACCTGCTCGTTTCTAGGCCTGCCGAACGCTTGTGACCGTCATTCCTCTCTCGGCTCTCAAGAATCACCTATGAACTTTTGTAAGTGGTTTTTTAATCAAGTACCTTACGTTGAGTGATGCCGGACGGTTCCCATACACTCTCTTCGCCGTCCCACTTTTAGCAGCGCCGATCTTTTCCGTCGCTTTCTGGGACCGAAGATTATTCTCCCCGACGAAGAACACGACGTTCTCAACAAACTTGAACGCATGCCTCAACATCAATTGTTTCATTTCCGCGTTATAACGGCCGCCCCAATATTTTCTCCCCAGAAATGTCCACCCAATTTCGATCTCAGATTTCTCCGGATCATAACCGTGGAATCGCGTCGATCCGATGATTTGCTGAGTCTGTGTATCAATCACAATAAACGCTCCTCCTGAGCCCAGAGCGTCTTCGAAGAAGATTTTGAATACTTTTTCCTTGTAACGATCGCTTTCCGGATGCTGTTCCCAGATCAGCGGGTCCGATGCGACCGCAAAGAGCTCGTCCCAATCGTCCCGCCTGAGCGGGCGAAGCTCGATGAGGTCGCCTTTTAAGTGTGGTTGAAGATCAAACAACATACCTGATCGCAAGCTCAGATTAGCCACGAATCAACGCCAATGAAGGCGAATTCTCTTGTAGTGCCAGCGTCTCATGGCCGCGCTGGATTTAATTCGCCAAAACGGTTCTGCGATTAGACCAGCGGCCTGATTGTGCCGTACAGTGCTCGTGATCTTTTCGCTCGTATCATGTCATATTTCCGCTTAAAACCTCGGCGCGTTAAAGGGAATTTCCATGAGAACCTTGATCTTAACGACGACCCGGTTGGTGCTTGCGCCACCGCCGCCCAAGCCGAACTGAAACCAATGAGCAGAAAGAATCTCGGACCGCTTGCACTACTCTCGGTATTATTCGTTATACCGACGAGCGAAGTGACGGCGGCCAATATGCGCAGCTTTATAGAAGCTGTCCGGAGAAAGGCCCCTGTCGTTTACGTTGGCTCTGTAAGAGAAGTGAGTCTGCTCACACGAACCAAGTTCGACATCAAAGCACGGGCGATTGTGGACGTCCTATCGGTGATGCGAAGTCCTGGCACGAACCCTCACGAGGCTACGATCGACTATTCGAGTTATGACGATAAAACACCGATGTTAGCGGGCGGCCCACAATATCAGATAAGGGCCGGCGTCAAGGTTGTCGCATTCGCGAACTCCTTCGGAAGCACCATTCCGCCGGGATATCTCCTTCAGGGTAGCCGCGAGGAATTGCTGCAGCGTGTCGAAGCACTCCGCGATACCCTTAGGCAAATGTCTGCCGACCAGCTTAAGGTACATGAAATTACCGAGGAAGATCGCCGTATTCAGCTCGCCTTGTACGAAAAGCTTTGCGCGTATCTTCGTACACCCAAATAGTTCTCAATATGCTGTCGAGACTGTCAATATGAGCGCCGAACGTATCGAGAAGACCAAATCAACCGTTGCCGCGGCCGACCATCTTCCGGCGGACAAGAAAGCCGAATTATCAGCGACACTGTCGAAACTGAAGCCGGCGCTCGCGGAGATTTCCCAGACACACCAGGAGCATGCCGAGACCATTGCTCGTCTGGTCGAGGCTTCGGCGCGTGAAGCGACGCGTCAGGAAAAACGCCCGGAACATCTCAAGAAACTTTCGCAAGAATTGAAACAATCCGTGGAAAAGTTCGAAGCCTCTCATCCGCAGCTCACCGCATTTGTGACTGAATATTCCGCGATTTTGAGCGCTCTGGGCATTTGACCATTGTTGAGTCAGGCAATCGCTGAAGCGGATCGTCTTCATAGTGAGGCTGACCGTTCGTTTCCCCGCGGCGGACTACTGCCGTTCGTCTGAGGCAGCCAATTTGCGATCGAAAAATTGCGCAGATGCTTTGTAGGCGCGAATCCAGTCTGCTCTGCGAAGGAGATCGTGGATTTCATCTGGGAACACCAGTTCCTCGAGATCGACGTTCTGTGCGCGTAGCTTTTCTACCAGGTCCGTCGTTTGTTGGAACGGCACGTTCCGGTCATCATCGCCGTGAATGAACAGCACCGGGGAGCGCCACGAGGCGGCGCTCGCGACCGCCGAAGATTTGAACGCGAGGTCGCGCGCTTCCTTCACGTCCGGCGCCTCGTCCACATTCTCAGTCACCCACATTGGCAGAAAAGTCGCCCAATCATGGACACCGTGAAAATCGACTCCGGCTTTGAAAATATCCGAGTTCCGAGCCAGACCCATCGCTGTGAGCGTTCCGCCGTAGGAGCCGCCCCACAATCCGATCCGGTGCGGATCGACGTTCTCCAGCGCCTGCAAAAACTTCGCGCCCGCCACAACGTCCTGGTATTCAGAAGCGCCGCGCCAGACAGAGTGCGGCGGCTCACGAAATGCGCGGCCGTACATGATCCCGAGCCGGTAATTCACCGAAAGCACAGTGTAGCCTTTGCTCGCCAAATATTGATTCATCGCGTAGGCGTTGTGGTAATACTGCATGTAATGCCATCCGAGCAGCATCTGCCGGATCGGTCCGCCGTGCGTGAAGATGAGAGCGGGGCCGCGTTTCTTCTGGTTCTTTGGCGTGAATAGTTGGCCGTGAATTTCGAGGCCATCCTCGCTTTTGAACATCACTTGCTTTGGCGTGATTAATTGCGCCTCCGGGAAATTGGCCGGAATCAGATTCTTCGCGATCAGCTCGCGTCCACTGGTCGTGACGCGATACGGCATGGCGGGTGAAGTCGCAGTTGAGCCGAGGCAGAGCACGTTTTTGCCGTCGCTCGTTTCGACTGGGTTCCATTCGATGGTTTCGCCACTCGTTAGGGCCTGCGGATCGCCACCGGTCGCGCTCACCCGCCAAATGTGGCGGCGATCGACATCGTTTTGATTGGACGTGTAGAGGACGCTCTTTCGATCGCCACTCAGCGTGACCTCCTCCACATCGAAATCGCCTGGGGTAAGCAACTGCGCCGGACCTCCATCGGCACTAATCGAGTAGAGACGATTTCGCCCGTCTTTCTCCGAGGCGAAGATGATCCGGCCGTTGTCGGTAAATTTGAGCGACTCGAAGGCGAACAGGGGCAGCGAATCCTCCATGGACGTGCCGCTGTGAAATAGTTCACGGCCTTCACCCGTCTGCGCGTCTGCGATACAGAGCGACCACGGCCGCGGGAACTCTGGAATTAGCGGACGCTTAAATTGCGCGCCGGGCTGGCGAATGAACACCACACGTTTGCTGTCCGGCGACCATTGTGGGCCGGCGTCACGGTTCGTGCTCGGTGCCAGATACGTGATCTTTTTCGTCGCCAGCTCAACTACGGCGATAAACGAATGGTCTTTACGATTCGACCGAAACGCGATCCGCTTTCCGTCCGGTGACCAGCGCGGCGTGTCGCTCTCGCCGAGCAACTCTTCGAGTTGCTCCGCCTTTTTTTTGCCATCGAGAGATGCGACCCAAATGTGTTTCTTCGCCGGCCAGACCACCGTTTTCGAGTCGGGCGAAATCTGAAGATCTTCGCAGCCTTCTTGCCTACAACCAATGTCACCGAGCAAGCGCGGCTCACCGCCGCTCACGTTGACGGCCCACGCCTGCTGTTTTGGCAGTTTCGCCAGGCTAAGCGGATTTGCCGATGTCTCCTCCTTGTTCAACTCCGTGCCGCGCGCGTAGACAATTGTTTTTCCATCTGGCGAAAGCCGCACGCTCGCGATCTGCTGACCTTCATCGCCTGTATAGTGTGTGACCTGCCGCGGTACGAAATCGGGCGCATCCGCGGCCCAGATGTTGCGCTCGCCTTTATTATCGAAAATCCAGGCCACGCGCGGCGCATGCGCGGCA
>DATHHK010000267.1:0-6907 GCA_035317225.1 Candidatus Udaeobacter sp.
ACCGGACGTCGTCGAAACATTCGTCGAACACGGTTTGAACAAGCCGTTTGGGATCGCATTTTATCCGCCGGGGAAGGATCCTCAGTATTTGTACGTCGCTAATACCGAAGGGATAATTCGATTTCCGTATCGTAATGGCGATCTCAAAGCGCGCGGACCCGCGCAACAACTGGCTGCTCATCTTTCCCCGGGCGGGTTGTTGCGGGGCGGCGGGCACTGGACGCGTGACATCGTGTTCTCGCCGGATGGCAAAAAGATGTACGTATCGATCGGTTCACGCTCGAATGTTTCCGATAAGGCAACGGAAGAAAATCGCGCTCGCATTTTCGAGTTTAATCCCGATGGCACCGGGCAAAGGGTTTACGCGTGGGGCATTCGCAACGCCGTCGGGATCGCATTTCGTCCTGGTACGAACGAACTCTGGATGAGCACAAATGAACGAGACGAGATCGGCGAAGATTTGCCTCCCGACTACATTAGCAGTGTTCGTCCCGGAGGCTTTTATGGCTGGCCGTGGTTTTACATTGGCGATCATCCTGATCCTCGCCACAAAGGAAAGCATCCCGAGCTTGCCGATAAGGTCGTTGTCCCAGATGTGCTTGTGCAGGCGCACTCCGAATCGCTCAATTTGTGTTTCTACAACGGCGATCAGTTTCCATCTGAATACAAGGGCGACATCTTTGCCGCGTTTCACGGTTCATGGAACCGGATGCAACGCACCGGTTACAAGGTCGTGCGTGTGCCTTTCGATCATTCTACCGGCAAAACACGAAACGAATACGAGGATTTCGTAACCGGTTTTGTTACTTCCGAGGGCAAAGTCTGGGGTCGCCCGGTGGGAATCACCGTTGCAAAAGATGGCAGCCTTCTTCTCTGCGAAGACGGGAACGGCACCATCTGGCGAGTCAGTCACGGTCGGTACGCCAGCCCTCTTCAATAACACACAAGTCTCCGGAACAAGCGGCGTAGTCTTACTTTCTGCCGCCCCAGACGTGAAACGTGTAAGTGAACGACAAATAACCGAGTACTTCATGCGGGCTATCGTTGGTGACAAAGATCGCCGAACTGACCTGAAAATCGCGCGTGATGTTCCATGCAATTCCGATGGTTGACGCATTGCCGGAGCCGCTTTGCCAATCGATTTGGATGCGCCAAGTCTCATTGAAATCGTAGGCGTATCCGAGGAGCGCTTCGTTACGAAAATCGGCATGGGCCACGCCGGCGACGAATTCGTGACTACCGAAATAGTAGCCGGCTACTGCGAAGGGTTGCGGATCGACATGGCTGTGCGGCGACCAGTTCAGAAACCCAATGGAGAACAGGTAGGGTTCTTTTGAGAGTAATCCAATTTCGGTCTCGATAACTGAGTCGTTAGGCTTAAAACCCTGGAAGATATCGATTTCGAACCATTTGGTTAGTCCCATCTCGGCTTGCACTTGATACGGGTTGCCAATTTTCCGGTCTTGCACGTCGAAACTGAGCGCGAGCGTTCCTTCCGCCTGCACATCCGGCGTTGCGATTTGATTTAAGCCTTGCGTCGTGGCGAATGAGGAAGTGGCGCTTACAAGAAAAACGATCATCGGCACGATGATCGTCACGCAGTTGATTGGCTCTTCGCTCGCCGCTCCTCTATGCACAGAGTTCAGCACTCCAACACACGTAAACCGATTGCTCAGGAATTTGTCGATTCTGTATTGAATGCTCGCCGGTCGATTTCTAAGATCGCCTCAATGTGTGCGGCTTCCCATTAGCATAATCACGTGCTCCACAGACGCGCTACATTGCCCCCTTAATTCGTCATGAAATCTAACAACATACGGAAAGTGAGCCTCCTCATAGCAGTTCTAGCTCTAGGGGTATCACGCGGTGTCCCCACTGAATCCACGAGCGAACCAAAAATCGTTAAACTATTCGCGCGCGAGTCACCTATCACGGTAATGGGTAGAACAACAAAGGTCGCGGCCCTAACTCAATCCAATGGAGAGCAGGGTTACAGCCCAGAAAAGGCGGTGGGCTTCCATGTTGAGATTGTTAATCAGCTCCCCGTGCCCACCTCAATCCACTGGCATGGATTGATTCTACCCAATTTGATGGATGGAGTCCCTTTTGTTACTCAGGATCCGATTCCGCCGGGAGCTTCGCATCGATATGATTTTCCTTTGAAGCAGAGCGGGAGTTACTGGATGCACTCTCACTACGGGCTGCAAGAGCAGCAGCTTCTGTCAGCGCCGATGGTGATTCGCTCGTCGCCACAGTCCAAGGTGGCCGATGCCGAGTTTACGGTGATGCTCAGCGACTTCTCGTTCACCAGCCCCGAGGAAATCCTGAAAGGTTTGATGGGAAAAACTCAGACGATGAAGGAAAAGACGCAGAAGAAAAGCATGCCTGCCGGGAAGGCGATGAGCATGTCGGATCAAAAGCGGGCTCTCGTCGTGCAACAATGGGATGAAGCTTCGCAACGGCTAGTCTCGCGCGAAGTTCAAGCCGCGCTACCGGACGTCGATGTGAAGTACGATGCGCTGCTCGCCAATCAACGAACGATTGACGATCCTCAGGTATTTGAGGTCAAGCCTGGGCGAAGTGTACTGCTGCGCCTGCTGGGAGCTGCGTCGGCAACCAATTTCTTCATCGATACCGGCGACCTTGATGCCGCAATCATCGCTACCGACGGAGAAGACGTCCAACCTCTCAAGGGAAATTTCTTCCAGCTTTCCACGGCGCAGCGCCTCGATCTGCTGGTTACCATTCCTGATACAGGCGGCGTGTTTCCGATTTTTGCACTAGCCGAGGGAACCTCCCTGCGGGCAGGCGTGTTACTCGCTACACCTGGGGCCAAAATCCCCAAGCAGTTGTTGGCGACTCGAACGCAAAAGACAATGGGCGGAGTAGACAACACGCAGGAGATTCGTCTCATCGCGAAGGAGCCGCTGCCCGACAAGCCGGTGCAGCGAACCCTGCCATCCGTCCTTGGCGGAAATATGATGACTTACACTTGGACAATCAATGGCGCGGCCTATCCAAACCGAAACAGCCTTGATGTCAAAGCGGGTGAACGGGTCGCACTTGTGATCACGAACAAAACCGGAATGTCCCATCCCATGCATTTGCACGGGCATGTCTTCGAAGTTGCCGAAATCGACGGTCAGAAAATTACCGGCGCAAAACGCGATACCGTCCTGGTTCCGCCGAAATCGACAATCAAAGTTATCTTCGACGCCGATAACCCAGGCGTGTGGGCTTATCACTGTCACATTCTCTATCATCTCGCGACGGGAATGTTCACTGTTCTGAAATACGAGAACGTTGACACAAAGTACTGGAAGCCCGAGAAGACGCCAAACGAGCTTGAAAATCCTTTAGACCTCAATAATGCCACGGCCTTCTGGAAAGACATGACAGCTGGACTCTTGGTCTCCGGGGAACCGGTTATTTCGCCGTAGCCTGTGGGTGAGGCACAAAAGAGAATTGCTGCTCGCGATGTTGCGCATAATCTGCCCTACGCGGCATGAAGATTGGTTTTGCTCAAATTAACTCCACGGTCGGGGATTTGAGAGGAAACTGCGAACGGATCATTGGCGCTTATCAGCGGCTCGCCGACGCAGGCGCGGAATTAGTGGTGACGCCCGAGTTGGCAATCACCGGGTACCCGCCCCAGGATCTGGTTTTTAAATCGCGGTTCGTCCCGGAAAATCTTGCGGTACTGGACAAATTACAGGCTCGTATTGGAAACGCCCCGTTGCTGGTCGGATTCGTGGATCGAAATCATGGACGCGGCAAACCGTTTCATAACGCTGCCGCTTTACTCGAGCGCGGCAAACCGATCCGCAAAACGTACAAGTCACTTTTGCCTACGTACGATGTTTTTGATGAGGACCGTTATTTTGAGCCGGCGACGCGTGTCGAGCCATTTGAGGTGCAAGGGAAGAAAATCGGTGTGACCATTTGCGAGGACATCTGGACGGACGAGTATCTGCCGCGACCGCTTTACGACGTCGAACCGGCGCGCAGCCTCGTGGAGCAAGGGGCAGAGATTATTCTGAATCTGAGCGCGTCACCATTTCGTCTGGGAGCGCCTGCGTGTCGCCTTGAGATGATCGCCGCGCAGGCCCGCACGTATCACCGGCCGATCTGCTATTGCAACGCCGTCGGAGGTAACGATCAACTGATCTTCGATGGAAACTCGATTGCTGTGAATGCTTCGGGCGATTCTATCGCGCAGCTGGCGGCATTCCGTGAAGACGAGAAGATCGTCGATACGGGTTCGATCCACGCGATCGAATTTCGCGAAGCCAAAACGCCGGAACAACTTTTCGCTGCGCTTTCGCTTGGGCTTGGCGATTATTGTCGCAAATGCAACTTCCGTTCCGCAGTTCTAGGCCTAAGTGGCGGAGTCGATTCTGCAGTCACCGCAGTCATCGCCGTCGATGCGCTGGGAGCTGAGAATGTAACCGGGGTTTCCATGCCGAGCCCGTACTCGTCGCGCGGTAGCATTGATGACGCGCGCGGTCTCGCCCGGAGCCTTGGGATCAAATTTCTCGAAATTCCCATCACCGAGACGTTCAAGATTTTCAAAGGGCAGTTTAAGGAGATTTTCAAAGGCCTGCCGGAAAACGAGACAGAAGAAAACATGCAGCCGCGCTTGCGCGCGATGACCTTGATGGCGCTCTCGAATAAGTTCGGCGACCTCGTGCTTAGTACTGGCAATAAGAGCGAGCTGTCCGTGGGTTATTGCACGCTGTACGGTGACATGGCGGGCGGCCTGGCCGTGATTAGTGATGTGCCGAAGACCATGATTTACGAGTTGGCGCGCTGGATGAATCGTAATCTCGAGGTCATCCCGAAATCCACAATCGAAAAACCGCCGAGCGCGGAGTTGAAACCAAATCAAAAGGACCAGGACACACTACCGCCTTATGATGTTCTCGATGAGATCCTGCAGCTTTACGTGGAAGAAAACCTGAGCGCGCGGGACATCATTGCGCGCGGATTCGACGAGAAAACAGTACGCTGGGTGCAGCGCCGCGTTGACCTAAACGAATACAAGCGGGAGCAAGCCGCGCCGGGACTGAAAGTAACAAGCCGCGCCTTTGGAATGGGCCGCAAAATGCCAATTGCGCAGAAGTACGTCGATTAAGCGAATAGCGTACACCCTGCAGGAATCGAACCTACAACCCTGTGTTTTAAGCAGCTTGCCGATGCGTGCTACATAGCGGGTGACAGAGGTACCGGCTTAGAAGAGGCCGAGCAATTTGAGCACGATCACGATAACGACAATCACTCCGATGATGTAGAAGATGCTTCTGTTCATGCTGTGCTGATATCAGAGTAGATGCGCGGTGGCCAGCATTTGTGCAAATTGAGATGGTCTAGGGACTGCACGCGCCTTTGAATTGCTCACGATTTGGTCTTCTCCATTCAACGCTTTACACTACTACCCGGTGAATGGTTTGTGGGCTTCTGCAAACGCAGCTTGAGTTTGTCCGCGCCGCGTCTTCGCATTGTGACAAAGCCCAATTGCGCACTGGCTTCGATACAGATGCAGTGAAACTTCGTTTTCGTCCCGAATCACCACAATGGCCGAAGCTGCTGGGAACGGCCGCTGCGAGCAGCCTGGCTACCTTGTTTGTGACGCGCAATTTCTTTCCGGCCGAGAAAAAGGTACGCCATCCCATCAAGGCGGATTACAAAGTCGGCGACGAAGTCTTCGTTCGCACGATGGGCCACTTGCTCGGGCCACCTTTAGTGGAAGGGAACACAATCACTCCGCTTGAAAATGGCGATCAGATTTTCCCGGCAATGCTAAGCGGCATCCGTTCGGCTCAGCGTACGATCACGTTTGAAAATTTCCTATTTCAAGAAGGCGAAATCTCTGACGTCTTCGCCCAAGCGCTGGCGGAACGCGCTCGTGCCGGTGTAAAAGTGCATTTTCTTCAGGACGCGCTCGGTTGCGACTCGGTGCACGGACGCGCGATCAAGTTGATGAAACGCGCCGGCGTCGCCGTGGAAATATTCCGCTTCGTCCATTTCTCGCGCATTAACTACCGCACCCATCGAAAAATCCTGGTCATCGACGGAGCTTTGGGGTTCATCGGCGGCGTCGGAATTTCGGATGGATGGAAGGGCAACGGCCGAATCCATGGGTTGTGGCGCGATTCGCACTACCACGTGCGAGGCCCCGTCGTCGCCCAACTGCAAGAGGCTTTCATGGACAACTGGCTCGAGACCCGGGCCGAGCTGCTACACGGCGATCTTTATTTTCCCAAATTAGACGCCGTCGGCGAGCAGATGTGCCAGATATTTAAGAGCTCAGCTGGCGAAGGTTCCGATAGCGGGCGCTTGATGTTGCTGGTATCGATTGCGGCGGCTCGTGATCGCATTCGGATCGCGAATGCCTATTTCATTCCAGATAACCTGACTATGCAAACCTTGCTCGAAGCGCTCCATCGGGGCGTGAGAGTAGAAATCATTACGCCAGGTAGTGACATCGACGCGAAAATCGTCCGCGCAGTGGGCAAGACGCGCTGGAAACCTTTGCTCGAAGCCGGGGCGCGCTTTTATGAATATCAGCCTGCGAGATTCCACTGTAAGTACATGCTCGTGGATGACTGCTGGGCATCGGTCGGCTCGGCCAATCTCGACAATCGGTCCATGTCCCTAAACGAAGAGGCGAACCTGAACGTGCTCGACCGACAATTCGTTACGGCTTACGCGCGAGTTTTTGACGAGGACAAGATCCATTCGCGCGAAGTCACCCTTAAAGATTGGCACAACCGCCCTTGGAAGGAAAAGATTGAGGGTCGTGCGATGTCGATTTTCCGGTCGCAGATGTAATTATCGGCCAACCATGCGAACCTGAGGATGAACGAAACGTGCGCACCGAAACTACGCGTCGCCACCTACAATGTGC
>DATHHK010000268.1:0-4817 GCA_035317225.1 Candidatus Udaeobacter sp.
TACTTGTTGTTCACCAGGATTCACAAGTTGTTTGCGCCGCTGTTCACAAGTATTCGCATCTTATTGAAAACTTCAACCCCTCCCTCACCGCCATGATTCAACTAAAACCGGGAATTCCGCCTGCCTCACTGAAAGGACCACGTGAACCGGCCGTGCGCCGAAGAAACAAGGCGGACAAAAAGAAAAAATCCGGTGTGCATTTTGAGCGCATGTTCAGCGATGCCGCTGTTGCGCCATTTGATCAAGTTGAATGGGAACGACGCACCGCGGAAATCACCGATGACGGTGGCAAAGTCATCTTTAAGCAGGAGGACATCGAAGTTCCCAAAAGTTGGACCGCCCTCGCGACCAAGATAGCTGTCTCGAAATATTTTTACGGCGACATCGCGAACGGCACCGATCCATACAAGGGCGGACGAGAAACTTCCGTGCGACAATTGATTCATCGAGTGACGCGCACGATTGCCGATTGGGGACTGGCGGACGGTTACTTCGCGGATGCGGAAGCTGCGGAGGTTTTTTACGATGAACTGACCTGGCTCTGCTTGAACCAGTACGGCGCGTTCAACTCGCCGGTCTGGTTCAACGTCGGTTTGTATCATCAATATGGCATTGGTAAAGGCGCCGGAGCTGGCAATTATTTCTACAACCGGGAGACCGGCAAAGCGGAGCGGGCCGCCTCGCAGTACGAGTATCCGCAAGGAAGCGCGTGTTTCATCCAGAGTGTAGAGGATACGATGGAAGACATCATGCGGTTGGCGACCAGTGAAGCGATGCTTTTCAAGTATGGCAGCGGCACCGGCACCGATCTTTCTTCGCTCAGGTCAACGAGAGAAAAATTGAGTGGCGGCGGCAAGCCCAGCGGACCGCTCTCCTTCCTGAAAGTTTACGACCAGGTCGCGAATGTGGTGAAGAGCGGCGGCAAAACGCGGCGCGCCGCCAAAATGAATACGCTCAAGGATTGGCACCCGGACATCGAAGAATTCATCGACGCCAAACAGAAAGAAGAGAAGAAGGCGTGGGCGCTTATCGAGCAGGGCTACGATGGGAGTTACAACGGCGATGCGTATGGCTCAGTCATGTATCAAAACGAAAATGTGAGCGTGCGTGTAAGCGATGAATTCATGGAAGCGGCGCTGGAAGGCCGCGAGTGGTGGACGCGCCGCGTAACGGACGGCAAACCATGCGAACGGAAAGAAGCCCGTACACTTTTACGCAAGATCGCCGAAGGAACACATATTTGTGGCGATCCTGGAATGCAGTTCGACTCCACGATACACCAATGGCACACCTGCAAAGGTACGGGCCGTCAGAATTCAACGAACCCATGCTCGGAATATCTCTTCCTTGATAACACCGCATGCAATCTGGCTTCGCTGAATTTGATGAAATTTAAGACGCCGGAAGGGGACTTTGATGTCGAGCGTTTCAAAGCTGCGGCCCGCATTTTCATCACGGCGCAGGAGATCATTGTCGATAACGCCAGTTATCCGATCAAAGATATCGCGGAGAACTCGCATATTTTCCGCACACTCGGACTTGGCTATGCGAACCTCGGATCGCTCATCATGAGTTACGGTTTCGGCTACGATAGTGTCGAAGGCCGGGCGCTCTGTGGCGCGATTACTGCCATCATGACCGGTGAAGCGTACGAGCAAAGCGCCCGATTGGCGCGGGCGATCGGGCCGTTTCCCGGTTATCGAGACGCAAACGCCAGCGGTGTCCCGAAACCGGTCGCCAAGGACAACGTCGCATCGACGCTGGAAGTGATTGAACTGCATCGGGGCGCAGTGCGCGAAATCTCGGATGCGAAGGAATTCGCACATTTGAAAGAAGAAGCTGCGAAAGTTTGGGACAGCGCGGCGGAACTTGGAAAGCGTTACGGTTATCGGAATGCGCAAGTCACTGTGCTCGCGCCGACGGGCACGATCAGTTTCCTGATGGATTGCGACACGACAGGCATTGAACCGGATATCGCACTGGTGAAATACAAACTGCTTGCGGGCGGCGGAATGCTGAAAATCGTCAACCAAACGATCAAACCCGCGCTGGAGAAACTGGGTTACGATACCGACGAAATCGAGCGCATCGTCGCGCACATTGACGCTTTCGACACCATTGAGGACGTCACCGATACGGATGGTTCGACGATTTCGTCCGGATTGAAGGCGGAGCACTTGCCGATCTTTGATTGCGCGTTCAAGCCGTTTAAAGGCGAGCGCAGTCTCAATTACCTAGCGCACCTCCGAATGATGGCCGCCGCGCAACCGTTTCTTAGCGGCGCAATTTCAAAAACCGTCAATATGCCGGAAGCCGCCACGGTGGACGATATTATGAACACCTACGTTGAAGGGTGGCGACTCGGCTTGAAATCCGTGGCGATTTACCGCGAGGGCTCGAAGCAGTCCGCACCGCTGAACACCCGAAAGACAAAAGACATGGGTGCTGTAGCCGCTGGCGCTGACGGCGGCGTCGCGGGTGCCACCGGGAACGGGGGTCTTCAAAAACGCATTCTCGAATTGGAACAGGAGGTGGCGTCGTTGCGTGGTCGGGTTGATCAACCGGTGCGGCACCGGATGACCGACACCCGCATGTCGCTTACTCACAAGTTCGAGATCGCCGGTCACGAAGGTTATATCACCGTCGGCCTCTTCGCCGACGGTCAGCCTGGCGAGCTTTTCATCACCATGTCCAAAGAAGGCAGCACGATCGGTGGATTGATGGACACAGTTGGCACGCTTACGTCCATCGCCCTGCAGTACGGTGTGCCGCTCGAAAGTCTGATCAAGAAGTTTGCTTACCAGCGATTTGAGCCGAGCGGTTTCACAAAGAACTCCGATATCCGCCACGCCACCAGCATCACTGATTACGTGTTTCGCTGGCTGGGCTGCCAGTTCATCAAAGGCTATAAGGAAGCGACTTCGCCCAACCGAGGCCAGCCCGATCTGCCGCTGAAGGAAATTGCGGAGATCGAGAAAAAGGCTGTGAACCGGCCGGTCTCGGATTTGGCGCGGACTGCTGAGAAAGAAGTGATTGACGTAATCACAAACCATCCACCGGGCGATTCCGAGTCTGGCCGACAGAACGGGAACGGCAATGGTCACGCCGACCGTGTAACAGTCGCGCTTGGCAGCATCTTCATGGGAATCACCTGTTCGGTTTGCGGCAGCGATAAGGTGATCCGTGCCGGCGCCTGCGGCGTTTGCACCGAATGCGGCACCAGTCAAGGCTGCAGCTGATGTCTTCCATGTGATGTCGGCTTCGTCGGATGGATCGTTTTAGGCAGAAATTGCCAAGATTGTCGGCTCTGTACGACAGATTCGTAACTGACCAGCCGCAGAATTTTTTTCGGGACTTTCCTGCGCGGTTGCATGAAGTCGGCTCTGCGACTTTTGCATTTTATGCGGAGATCGAACGATGGTTTGCTCATATTTCAGAAGCAGAATGGACGTAATACACCGACACGATTGGACAAAGGAGGTTTCTGTATGATCTCTCTCGGCATAGATTCTGGGAAAGATTACACGATACCTTTAACGAGGCATTGGGTGCATTGGTGCTTCGCAGAGACTTTGTATGCGAGAAAATATGTTTCATCCGTCCAAACGGGGGCCGGAGGCCCGATCTGATCGGGGAGCGAGGATCACTGATTTACTACCTCGAGGTCAAAACCATCAATCACTTCAGGAGGAGCGTGACAGTTGGTACAAAGAACCGCCACGATGCACTACAAGTCTGACAAGGGAACTCAAGAAGAAGATCGAGAAGACTTATCTAGTGCTATCCCACAGCTTGCCGCGCCACCTAATGCGCAGGTTGCAAAGAAGATCGTACTCTTAGTTCTTGATGCAGATTATACTTTTGATCCGATCGATAAGACAGTCGCGGACGCAGTGCGCGAGTACCTTTGCCTAATCGAAAGGCCAGACTTCGACATCATTTGTCACGTCCGCTCGCCGTGGAACTAGCAGCCCCGCATCCGGCGTCTGATTGGACACGCGCGCCCGCGTGGCTACAATGCGTCGCCCGTTTTTTAAAGACAAATTGAATGAATAAGCTCGAAGCGCAGCGACAGAAGGAGATTCAACAAGCAGAGGAACTGCTTTTTGCGGGTCCGCAGGCACTTGGTTTCGCCAAGGGTCTTTTCCAAGGACATTTCGTCGCCGATTGGGTAATGCCTTATCCGCGCATTCCGTCGACGCAACAGGTCGAACTGGATGAAACTCTCAAGGATCTTCGCCAATTTCTGGATGAGCATCTCGATGCTGCGGAGATCGATCGAAAAGCAGACATACCGCGCAGTGTGATTGATGGTCTTGGCCGAGTCGGGGTGCTCGGTTTGACCGCGCCGAAGGAATATGGCGGGCGCGGATTCTCGCAGATGGCAAACTGCAAAATCCTGGAAGAAATCGGTCGCCGCTGTGCATCGACGTCGGTTTTTGTAAATGCGCACCACTCGATTGGAATTCGCGCGTTGTTGCTCTTTGGAACGGATGAGCAAAATCAGCGATGGCTCCCAAAATTGTCGACGGGTGAGCTTTTGGGTGCATTTGCGCTGACCGAAAAGGAAGCAGGATCGGATGCGGCGAACGTGCAAATGCAAGCGCGACCGAGCGAAGACGGCTCGCATTTCGTTCTTAACGGTGAAAAGCGCTACATCACCAACGCGGCAATCGCAGATGTGCTGACCGTGATGGCGCGCACGCCGGTGCCCGGCTCGGACAAGACCTCGGTCACCGCATTCCTTGTCACACCGGACATGCCGGGATTCGAAATACTCGAAGCTCGAATGCCGAAAATGGGAATCCGCGGCACGG
>DATHHK010000269.1:0-5122 GCA_035317225.1 Candidatus Udaeobacter sp.
TTCAGATGGTGCATGGTGCATGGAGAGACTCCATGACCGCCCTTTTCAAGATTTTGTGGCGCATGAAACACACCGTCTGATCCCCAAGTTCGAGAAGGATGCAGCGGACTCGCTGATGATCATTCACCGGAATGAATGCACACGTCTGACTTGTCAGATCGATGTGAGTCCGCTCGGCTTCAGTCAGCGCACCCGATATTTAACGGTCACTTCACAGTGGATCACTCACCTCCTCTACCGTGCCCCGCGCCTCGACGAACTTGACCGCGAATCTCGCCGCCGCCGAAGTTTGCTGTGTGCATGTTGGCATAGGACAGACCGTCGCGCACGGCTTCCAAAGCGGAGTCGAGATCGCCCGCGTTAACACCTTGGACGGTGGGCCCGGTGACATTTGCTGCCGTGATGGTTCCCGTGATGGTTCCTTCAGTTGTCGCCGGGCACGCCGGTTGACCGCCGCCGCCACATAGGAATATCATCACGCCCCCCGCGACCTTGCCAGGTGCGAAGTGCAGGTGGGCCACGCTAAGGGGCGATGACAAGTCGGAGAAGGTTAACGAGAACGTGATCGTGCCCTGCTGATTCGTCATCTCGAAGTCGGCTGTACCAGCGGTATTAATGGGAGGTACCTCCTCCGCTCCGCTGAGCCTTGCGGAAAAACGCTCCGTGCGCTGGTTGGCTAGAAGCTCCGCCTGCGAGTACGCTGTCGGCACAGCAAGCACACTCGCAGCCAGCGCGGCTAGTGCCCAAAATCCAATAGTATTAGTATTCATAATGAATTCCTCCTTGTTTGAGGCTAGGAGGATTTTCGTGTTGTCAAGCGCAGCCAAGCCTCAGCAGCGTATCGGAAAAGTAACGCGTTTGTTACCTTTCGAAGGGCTTCGTTAGGATTCCCACGCGCGAGGAGCGGAAAAAATTTGAAAGTGCTCGGATCGGGTTGGCTCGACCGCTAGACAGAACCCGGGCCCCGTCCTTCGCGCCGTTTACGGAAAAAATCCCGCAAAACTGCCGCGCATTCGTTCTGCAAGACACCGGACGCGATATCGCACTGATGATTGAAGCCGGGCATTTGCAAAAGGTTGATCACGCTTCCCGCAGCCCCCGCGGAGGGATCCGTGCAACCGAAAATCACACGTCGGATTCGTGTGTGGACGAGCGCGCCTGCGCACATCGCACACGGCTCCTTAGTCACGTAAAGATCGCAATCGGTCAGGCGCCAATCGCCAACAGCAGCCTCGGCCTGAGTTAACGCCAGCATTTCGGCGTGAGCAGTAGCATCCTTGAGCAATTCAACCTGGTTATAGGCGCGCCCAACGATTTTTCCCGCGCGCACCACAATCGCACCGACCGGCACTTCGTCAGCTTTGGATCCTTTTAGCGCCTGACGCAGTGCTTCGCGCATGAAGTAATCGTCATTTGGCGGCTCGATCATCGCTTTAAAGCAGTTCCAAGAGTTACGAGGTTAAAAGATTACAGAGGCCGCGCCCTCCGCAACGTTCTAACTTTTCAACTTTTTACCTTACACGATCTTGCCCTGAGAATTTCTTCGGCATATTAGGGACTGCTCATGCACGAGAACATCGAGTCGCACTTGGTTGAGAAACGCATTTTTAAACCACGAACAGATTTTGCAAAAAACGCACGAATCAAAAGCCTCGCGCAATATCAGCGGATGTACCGAGAATCAATCCGCCAGCCGGCAAAATTCTGGGCGCGCGAAGCGAGCGAGCTGGTCTGGCGCGCAAGATGGAAAAAGGTAGTCGAATGGAAAGCGCCGTTCGCGAAGTGGTTCGTCGGCGGCAAACTCAACATTTCGGAAAATTGCCTCGATCGGCACCTAGGTAGTGCACGCCGGAACAAGGCGGCGATTATCTGGGAAGGCGAACCCGGTGATAAACGTACGCTTACCTATCAACAGCTGCATCGCGAAGTTTGCCGCTTTGCAAATGTGCTGAAACGAAACAACATAAAAAAAGGCGATCGCGTCATCATTTATCTCCCGAATATTCCTGAGGCCGCGGTTGCCATGCTCGCATGCGCGCGGATCGGTGCGGTGCACTCAGTAGTCTTCGGCGGATTTAGCGCCGACAGCATTCGAGGTCGAATTGCCGACAGCGGCGCAATCGCCGTGATCACAGCCGATGGCTCATATCGGCGCGGCGGAATTGTGCCGTTGAAGAAAAACGTTGATGAGGCACTCCGTGATGGCACGTCAGCCCGGCGCGTTATCGTTTTCCGTCGCGCAGGAAACGAGATTCACATGGAGGAAGGCCGCGACGTCTGGTGGCATCGCGAACTGGAATATGTCGACGCGAACTGTCCGCCCGTGCCCGTCGACAGCGAGCATCCCCTTTACATCCTTTATACAAGTGGTTCTACCGGGAAACCAAAAGGCATCCTTCACACTACCGGCGGTTATTTAGTCGGCGTTTACTCAACTACTAAATACGTCTTCGACATTCGAGATGAGGATATCTATTGGTGCACGGCTGATGTCGGTTGGGTCACGGGCCATAGCTACATCGTGTATGGTCCGCTCGCCAACGGCGCGACAACGGTCATGTACGAAGGCGCGCCGAATTGGCCGGAACCGGACAGGTTCTGGAAAATCATCGAAGAATATCGGGTCAACATTCTTTATACCGCGCCAACGGCGATCCGCGCATTTATTCGCTGGGGCGACCATTGGGTCGCGAAACACGATCTCTCATCGCTCCGCCTGCTCGGCTCAGTCGGCGAACCAATTAATCCAGAAGCATGGATGTGGTATTACAAAAATATCGGCGGCGGGCGTTGTCCGGTTGTCGATACGTGGTGGCAAACTGAAACGGGGTCGATTCTGATTACTCCCCTGCCGGGCGCAATTGCAACCAAACCGGGTAGCGCAACGCTCCCATTCTTTGGAGTCGATCCAGCTATTGTTGATGAGAAAGGGCGGGAAGTCGGACCGAACGTAGGCGGCAAGCTAATCATCCGCCGGCCCTGGCCTTCGATGTTGCGCACCATTTACGGCGACAAGGCCCGTTATCGGCAGCAATACTGGAGTGAATTCAAAGGCAATTATCTCACCGGCGACGGCGCGCGGCGCGATGAAGACGGCTATTTTTGGATCGTTGGCCGTATCGATGATGTCCTCAACGTGGCAGGCCACAGGCTTGGCACATCGGAAATTGAAAGCGCGCTGGTCAGTCATCCCCACGTTGCCGAAGCGGCAGTGGTTGCCAGACCGGACGAACTAAAAGGACAGGGGGTCGTGGCTTTTGTGACGCTGAAGGCGAGCGTTAGCGCCACTGGCGGACTGAAAGCACAGCTGCGTGAGCATGTTGGCGTGCACATTGGCGCAATTGCAAAACCAGACGAAGTCCGTTTCGCCGAAGCGCTTCCAAAAACCCGCAGTGGCAAAATTATGCGCCGATTGCTGAAAGAAATCGCCAGCGGCGCGCGAGTCACAGGCGACACAACTACGCTCGAAGATTTCAGCGTGTTGGCAAAATTGGCCGAATCGGAGGAATAACTCCATCGGGCCGATTCGCCGTATAAGTCGTAGGGACCCAATTTAAGAAAGATGCGCGCTGAAATTTCTTTTTCGTAGCGCGCATTCGGGTAGCGTTCACCCGTGAGTTTCATTGGCACCGGCTTTCGCGAGATTGGATTAAAAATCCGTCGCCAGCGAACGCGCATTGCGCTTCGTCATGAGAAGCGCCTCCTGCAGAAGAGCGAAATCAATCTGGGTCGCGAAGGTACGACCCAGGCGGCCAATTTTCCCGAGCTGCGCAACGAGATCGTCGCTCTTAAGAAGCTGGAGCAGGAACAAAAGGAAGTCGCAGTTCGAATCGCACAGATCGAGGAAGGAATAAAAAGCATCGAAGAAGAACGGCACCAAAATTCGCGCGAACAAGCCGAGGCGATTGCAAAGCTGGAGGCGGAAAAAAAGCCACTCGTCCAAAAGGGCAACCAAACGAAAAGCAATGTTGACGTCTGCGAGCGCGAGTTGGTTGCCGTAGAACGACGCATTCAGGAAAACGAGACTGCCGATCGCGATCTCTTGAAACAACTCTCCGATCTGCAAGCGCTGGATCCGGCGCCCGCCGACCTGGAAACGCGATCTGCCAGTATCAGTGCACGACGGTCGCGACTTCCGGAAGCGCGCGCAGAACTGGTGCGGGCGCGGCTTGGCAGCGCGGAGGCTGCGAGTTTGGCCAAGCAAAAATTGAATGCCGCAGAAGCGGAACTTGCTGCGGTGGAAAAAAATATTGCGCGCACCCGGAGCGAGTTTGAAGGGCGCGACCGGAAATTGAGTGACAACATCCGCGCTCAGCAGGAAGCAGCGCGCAACGCACGCGCACGCCACCAGACAGTCGAGGAGCGGAAAAATCCTGCGTATTTGAATATTGGCAGGCACCTCGCCGCGCAGGGCGTTGCGCCGCCAAACGCGCCGCAGCTGCTGGCCGAGGCGCATCGCCGCCGTGAGGCAGTCGATCGGCATTTGGCACACAAAGCAGAGCTGGCCTCGCTCTCCAGTCAGATCGACAAACAGGAGCTGCGGAAATTTTATTTCAGCATTTTCTCGGTGCTGGTGCTGCTCGCGATCACACTGCTTGTTATTTTCCAATCGCCGCGAGGTCGCGAATGGCTCCCGCAGGAAACGGACACGATTTTGTCGATCAACGCCGATCAATTTGAACGGGCAGACCTCGCAAGGCGCTGGCGCAAAGATCAGCCCAAACTGTGGCCCGGATTGATTGGCGCGGCTGCTTCGACTCCAGGATTGAACCTGCCTCGGGATGCAACACGTATTACTCGTGCAATTACAACCAATGAAACTGGAGAAACGCGCGAGTTCGTCCTGGTTGAAGCGCGCCGGGCCGCTCCGAAGGCCATTCGTGCAATCGCAAGCGACCAGGCGTTCCAAAAGCGCGCAATTAGCGGCCTGCCAGTTTGGGAGCGACCGCCTGATTTTGCGGTTGCCAGGATCGGGCCTGCAACGCTGGCGGTCGGAACACCGATTGCGGTGGACGAGTTGGTTCTGGTGCGTCTTGGGATGAAACCAGACCTGAAAATCACGGGCCAACTGTTTGATCGTTTCCAGGCACTCGATCGCGAAAGCGCCCTACGACTCATCTCG
>DATHHK010000270.1:0-4341 GCA_035317225.1 Candidatus Udaeobacter sp.
ATCTCCATCGCAGAGAAGGAAATGCCGGGTCTAATGGCGATCCGCGAAAAGTACGCGCCGCAGAAACCGCTCGCGGGCGTGCGCATCACGGGTTCGCTGCACATGACGATCCAGACGGCGGTGTTGATTGAAACGCTGACCGATCTTGGCGCAAGCGTGCGCTGGGCGAGCTGCAATATTTTCTCAACGCAAGATCATGCCGCAGCAGCGATCGCCAAGGACGGTATCTCCGTGTTCGCATGGAAAGGCGAGTCGTTGGAGGATTACTGGCGGTGCACGTATCGGGCGATTTCACACCCGGAAGGTAAAGGCCCACAACTGGTGGTCGATGATGGCGGGGACGCTACCCTGCTCATTCACAAAGGTTACGAGCTCGAAGAGGGCAGCGATTGGGCAAAGACAGAATCAGCGAACAGGGAAGAACAGGTAATCAAGGATTTGCTGCTCGAGATTCATCGTGAAAATCCCTATCGCTGGCACGAAATCGTAAAGGATTGGCGGGGCGTTTCTGAAGAGACCACCACGGGCGTGCATCGGCTCTACAAGATGCATCAGGAAAACCGGCTTCTGGTTCCTGCGATCAACGTGAACGATTCCGTCACCAAATCGAAGTTCGACAACCTTTATGGCTGCCGACACTCACTGGTCGATGGACTGAATCGCGCGCTGGATGTGATGCTCTCCGGCAAGATCGCGGTGGTTTGCGGTTACGGCGATGTCGGCAAAGGCTGCGCGCAATCGTTGCGCGGGCAGGGCGCGCGCGTCGTCATCGCTGAGATTGATCCGATCAATGCGCTTCAGGCGGCGATGGAAGGCTATGAAGTCACGACGATCGAAAATACGCTTGGGCGCGGCGACATTTACATTAGCGCCAGCGGCAACATCGACGTGATCACGCTCGATCATATGCAGCGGATGAAAGATCAGGCGATCGTCGCCAACATCGGTCACTTCGACAATGAGATTCAGGTCGATGCACTCAACACAGCCAAAGGCGTGAAGAGAACCAACATTAAGCCCCAGGTGGACAAGTACACGTTCGCGAATGGTCACGAAATTTTCCTTCTGGCGGAAGGCCGGCTGGTGAACCTCGGATGCGCCACTGGTCACCCAAGCTTTGTCATGTCGAATTCCTTTTCCAATCAGGTCCTGGCTCAGCTCGATCTCTGGAAAAATCGAGAAAATTACAAAGTTGGCGTTTACGTTCTGTCGAAAAAACTCGATGAAGAAGTCGCGCGCCTGCACTTGGAAAAAATTGGCGTGAAACTGACGAAACTCTCCCAAGCACAAGCCGATTACCTTGGCGTTCCGGTGGAAGGGCCGTTCAAATCGGAGCATTATCGGTACTGATCTGCCGATGTCCGTGCCGCGGTGGCGACATGGTGCCATTTGACGTTATCGCGGTTCATTCTGCGCTCGTAACGTCAACGTAGCTGCAGTTTGATTGTCCGCCACGTCGCCATTTTCCTAGAACATGAACGCGGCGATTCTTTTTCGCCGCATCAGTAAGGATTTCCGTTTCGCGCCTTGGCGCTGCCAGCGAGACCATTGATCGGGTGCCGTGAAAATCGAACATGATTTGCGGCGCGCACGGCTCACCTGCATACAGCGAAACCCACCCGGATTGATTGAAAGGAGAACCGACCGCAGTTGCCTTGACCTGCACCGCCGGTCTCTTTATTTGGGCGCAACCTGCTATTTCGACCAGCAGGCCCGCTGCAACGAGTACATTTAATAAGAACCTTTTCATGCTAAGGGCTTCATTGGCGGCAGATCGTGCTACTGTTTAAGTTCCCTATCCAGCATCGCGACTTTTCGGGTAAGATAAGCTGAGAAATAGCCCTTATAGCGCCTTTGCAATTCGGAACGCTGCCAGTCCTTGCCAGTCAGAATTTTCCGGCAATTGGGCGCAGCGCATTTGCATTCAACGGAGTAATCATCGTCGTCCGTGGTTGCCCAATCGTGCGAAAGCTCTTCACCGGCCCGGATGTCGCGCATTGCTACGAACGTGATTTCGCCGCGTATTCCGAGATTCGCATCGCACGAGTGATTCGAATACAACATTGACAGCTCGCGCTCCTCATCTGTCACCGGCGCGATAAACAAATCAGCGTCAATTTGAATTTCCACCGACCCGAGGAGCGGCGTGATTTTTTCGCGCAAAGTTTCTCGATCAACAATGCGACCCCCTTTCACTGCCACGATCTCGTCTTTGGTAATGTCTGCTGTCGCAAACAAACCGCGTCCGTGAATTTTACTTTCGCGGACTTCGGTTTTCGGCGAGAGATAAGAGACACGAAGCATCTTGCCACACGCTAACACAGATTTATTTTCGTGATCCGCAATCCGTGTCGTGCCCGAGGTTCGAGATTCGTAACTCGGTCCCCATTCTAATGTAACGATTTAACGCATTACGGAGACGCCATGAAAGCACGTCCAGCTGCGGTCATTTTCATTCTCGTCACAGTGACGCTCGACATTTTGGCGATGGGTTTGATCATCCCCGTTTTGCCCAAGCTAATTCTTGATTTTCTTGGCGGCGAGATGACCGACGCGGCGAAATGGAGCGCCCGATTTGCTGTGGTCTTCGCGCTGATGCAGTTTTGCTGTTCACCCTTACTCGGAGTTTTGTCAGATCGATTTGGAAGACGTCCGATCATTTTGCTCTCAAATCTCGGTCTCGGATTGGATTACATCGTGATGGCGATGGCGCCCACGTTGAACTGGCTTTTCCTCGGCCGAATTATTTCCGGCATCACGACTTCAAGCATTCCCACCGCGATGGCTTACATCGCCGATGTTACGCCGAAACAAAAGCGAGCTGCAGCGTTCGGCCTCATCGGCGTGGCATTCGGCATTGGATTCACGTTCGGTCCGGCGATTGGTGGATTGGCGGGCGATGTCAATCCTCGTCTCGCGTTTTGGATTGCAGCAGCTCTTAGTTTAGCGAATTGGCTCTGGGGTTACTTCTTCGTTCCGGAATCCTTGCCGCAAAATCAGCGAAAACAATTCGAGCTGCGGCGTGCGAACCCGGTGGGCTCGCTTACGCTGTTGCGCTCTCATCACGAACTTTGGCGGCTGACCACGATCCAATTTCTGGCCTATCTCGCACACAATGTCTTTAGCGTCTGGGCACTTTACGCGATTTATCGCTATAGCTGGAGCCAGGGAATGATCGGACTGTCGCTCATGGTGGTTGGGGTCGTCACCGCCGCGATTTCCGGCGGACTGACCGGCGTAATGGTAAAACGTTTCGGCGAAAGACGGACTCTTTACATTGGCCAGTTTTTTGGATCGGGCGGAATGTTAGTCGCCGGCTTGGCCAAAACGGGCGCGTGGTTGCTGGCTTCGATCCCAATCATTTCACTGTGGAATATTTCCATGCCAGCCGCGCAGAGCATGATGACTCGTCGCGTCAGCGAGCGCGAACAAGGCGAATTGCAAGGCGCGCTCCAGAGCATGCGTTCGATCACGTTCATTATTGGCCCATGGTTGTTTCTTCGGATTTTTGGATGGTTCATTGATCCGAAAAATAGAATTCACCTTCCTGGCGCGCCCTATTATCTGGCAGCAGCTCTTCTTTTTACCGCGATGTTAATGTCAACACGTATCAAGCAAGGACCAGTCGAACCAGAAACGGCCATGCCGCAGAACGTGCCATTGGCGCCACCGGAAGTCACAGCGACCGGCGCTGCACCGATTAGCGAAGCGAAAGAAAACATTTGAGCATTCGCATGACCTCAGCGATTGAATTGGTGTGAGAGCAATTGCGCGTTGCCTGATCATTGCAATTGCGATCTGCTCCTGGTTTGCCATTTCAAATCATTGTGCGTTCGCCTCGCTGGCAACAAAGACAGACTCGGTGACAATCGGGTGCCCGTTTCATTCCAAGCCTGCGAAACAAGAAAAGCCGTCAACTGGAGCGCAGTGCTGCAAAATTTTGCGCGCTGTTGCTTCGGTTCCGGCAAAGAGCTGGTCTCGCGACGATGCGCAGTTCTCCGAGGCCGATCGTTACTACGATGAGAACGCGCTCACTGCGTATTCGCAAACAACGCTGGCGCCTCTGTTTCTAGACACCGGGCCGCCCGATGCGCGTTCGTTCGCTGAATTGACCTTACAGCGGAGCCTTCTCGCTCACGCTCCACCGTCGGTAGCCTAGCGAATTCCGAAAGTTTTCGGGGTCGCAAATCTCCCGCTGTCGCGGCAGGCGTGCCGCCTGCATTTGCCCAAACCGCCGCAGCCGACACGGCCGCCACTACAGAAGACGTACGACCCAACATGCAGAAACGGATTTTTATTCTTATCAGCGCGATAGCGTTGGCGATGAGCGCCGACGCACAG
>DATHHK010000271.1:0-13488 GCA_035317225.1 Candidatus Udaeobacter sp.
ACCTTCCCACCAGTGTTTTGAATCGCCGCCTCGAGTGGTTGTCCGGACTGCTTCGCTTCGCGCAATTGTTGAACCACATTTGCTGCTTTCGTCGACATTAACTCCTTGGCTTTCGATTTCTTGAGCGTCTCCACGATTTTCGGTTTCGCTTCTTCGAGTGTGAGCGGACGCGCCTCAGTAACCCCTGCGAGATGTAAGATATAAAATCCATCTGCTACCTGAACGGGATCGCTGTTCGGCTCCTGCACGGAGAGCTTGAAAGCAGCCGGCGCAAGTTGCCCATCGCCTTTCAACTGCGGGTCAGGCTCTGCTTTTGTAAAGTCGCCAGTCTCATGTACCGGCAACTGAAATTTCGCAGTGGCCTGCTTAAAATCTGCACCTTTCTCCAACAGCGCCTGCGTCACGTCATTCGCGCGGTCGGACAGCTTTTGCAAAGCCTCGATACGCTCTTTCCCGGTTAATTTCTTTTCCTCATCAGTCAGCGCGAGGCTGACAAACTCGACCTTGCGTTTTTCATCAGTTTTAAGCTCGGCCTTGTGAGCGTCATAATGCTTTTGCACCTCCTCATCGCTGACCGCGATGTCCTTCCCCAGATCGGCGGACTGAAATCGAATAACAGTCACAAATAAGGTGTCGTGACCACGCTCAAAATTCTCATCGAGCTCGCCTTTGGGAATTGTAACGCCAGCCGCTAAAAGCTGTTTGATTTGATTTAACGATAACTGGTCGCGGACCAGTTGCTCGATGTGCTCTTCAGCAAGACCCATCGGCGCCAGCGCATTCTGCACAAAATCACTGAACTTTTTCATGTCGAATCCAGACTCGCCTTGAAACGCCGGCAACGTGCGCACGACCTCAGCAATCTCAGAGTAACCAGGACGAATACCGAGCCGAGCCGCTTCGTGCCGAAGAACAACCAGATTGACAACGAATTGGACCGCAGCCTGGTTCGGATTCATGCCAGCCCCTGCTGTCAAAGTCTGGACAAAATCTGACATGCCGAGGGCCTGTGCCAGAGTGAGCAGGCGCACCATCTGCTGCGCCTCCAACATCGAAACGTCCCGATCGTAAATGCGAGCAAACTTGTCCGTGCGCATCGCGCCGTAATCGGGGGATTTCACAAAATAGAAAATGAACGGGATCGCCAGAATCGCGATCACGATCATCAGCCAGTCCCGGTGCTTGCGCAGTAACTTCATCATAACGGGAGAAATTGTAGAGGCGGCTGTCCTCAGCCGCAAATGGGCGCCGAAACTTCAAAATCCCAAACGGGTTGCCGGAGGGCCTGAACAGCGTCAAAGGGCAAAGCGACGGAGCGCCGACGCAGTGCTCTGCCGCCTGAAATTCGTGTGCCTCAGGCTATAACGCTCCAGCTGTTTCTCGAATCATTTCCCAGGCTTCGCGCAAATGATCCTCAGTTGTGAGCACATTACCCAGACCAATTCGCATCACCGTTCGCCCGCGCAATTTCGTCTGCGTTAGATACGCGCGGCCGCTTGCATTGATTTTTTCGACAATCTCGCTGTTGAGCTGGTCGATTTTTGACTCGTTAGGCCGATCCGTGAGCGCCGCATCCGACGGACCACTCGGCGAACCGTCCCTACCAACGAACCGAAAACAGACCACACCCAAGCTGACTGGCGCCGCGAGCTCGAAGCGAGCGTCGCTTTTGATCCACTCAGTTAGAACATTCGCGAGACGAATATGTTCGCGCAGCCGGGCCGCTATTCCTTCCCGGCCAAAGCTACGGAAAATCACCCACGCCTTCAGCGCACGAAATCTGCGGCCGAGCTGGATGCCGTAGTCCATGTAATTTTTCTGCGCCTCGACCACATCGCCGCGCAAATATTCAGGCACGAGCGTGAAGACGCGTCGCAGCCTCTCTAGATCGCGCACGTAAAGCACGCTGAAATCGAGCGGGACAAAAAGACTTTTGTGCGGGTTCACAACGATGGAATCCGCTTCGCTCCACCCGACTGTCAGCGATTTGTTCTCTGGCAAAATAGCGAAGCCCGCTCCGTAAGCGCCGTCGATGTGAAGCCACATCTTATTTGCACGGCAGATTTTTGCGATCTCAGGGACAGGATCAACGCTCGCGGTTGATGTGGTCCCGACTGTAGCAATCACCGCCAATGGTTTGAAGTTGTCACGAACATCGCTGACCATCATCTCGCGCAGCGCGCTCGCATCCATGCGAAATTCCCCATCAGTCGGAACGCGTCGCACATTTTCTTCGCCAAGCCCGAGCGCAATCGCTGCTTTCTCGGCCGAGCTGTGCGCTTGCTCGGAAGCGTAAATACGAAATACCGGCGCGCCTGCACCCACCAGGCCGCGCTTGCGAACCGATGGCGCAGCCTCTTCGCGCGCCACAGCCAGAGCGTGCATCACCCCCACGGACGCAGTGTCATACACGACCCCTCCAAATTCCGGCGGCAAATCCATCCATTGCCGAATCCAATCGACTACCAACGTCTCGAGTTCTGTCGCGGCCGGACACGTGCGCCACGTCATTGCGTTCACATTGAGCGGTGCAGTGATCATTTCGCCGAGAATTGCAGGAGCAGTCGTGGTCCAACCGAAATAACCGAGAAACATCGGATGACTCCAATGCACCATGCCGGGAACAATGACCCGATCGACATCGCGAAGAATTTTCTCGAACGGCTCGCCTTCTTCGGGCGGTTCGGCGGGTAGCGCAGCCACAATCGCCCCCGGCTTGTCGTTAGGCGCGACCCGCAGCGATCCTATATGTTGCCGAAAATCTGCAATCCAATCCGCCAGCTCATGCAATTGTCTGCGGAATTCCTCGGGTGAAGTATCACCAAGCGATTGTGGATCGTTCATCGTCTTTGTAGCCGTTCTGTGCGCGGCGCGCCTTGGACATGATTAGCATATCAGCGCCACGCTTCCCACAGGGAAGCGGCTACAGCTAAAACGCAAAGCCAAAACTGAAATGAAACGCGCCGAAATCTTCGAAGGGACGCGGATCAGGATTGACGCCGTAATCGAGACGAATCGGACCGACCGGCAGCTTGTAGCGCAAGCCCGCACCGACGGCATAACGCATGTCGTTTAGACCGACGTCCTCTGATGTCGGCAAAAGATTGCCGGCATCAGTGAAGATTGCGCCCTGCAGTTCTCCCAGAATCGGGAAGGTGTATTCGATATTAAATACGGTAAAAAATTCTCCACCAACGGGGTGCCCGTGATTATCATGCGGGCCGAGTTCGCGTTCGCCGAAACTCCGCACGGTATCCGCGCCACCGTTGAAAAAACGTTCGTCGATGGGAATCGCAGTCGCTTCCCCAGGGCCGCTGGTTGTGAGCGAATGAACAATACCGGCGCGCGCGCCGAACGCGAGTGAGGACTGCTGGAACCAGTGCTGCAATGGAGTGCCTCCCTGGTCTTCCGTCACGCCAGGCGTGGTCACCTTCGGCGAAAATGGCAGGTAATAGCTTGCGCTCATTGTGGCCCGGATAAATTCAATGTCGCTTCCGAAAGCGTTCGATGCCAGGTCCACCGTGTTTTTAATCAGAATCCCGCGCGGGTTCACATACGGGCTTTGCCGCATATCCAGAGTGTTCGTAAGTCCGACCGTATTCACGACGTAATCTTTTGGTCCCAGCAGAAACGTCGGCTTGATCTCAGAGTCGGTGATTTTCACATGACGCGCGGCGACGGTCAGGCCGACCTCGTCGTACTTTGTAATCTTGCGAGTGAGCTCGAATCGCCCGCCCAATTCGAATTTCGTGTAGCCATCGTAAGCGAAAGTGAAGGCGGCAAGCCGGGCTCTAAAGAAAAAATCTGTATCAAAGAAGAAAGGGTCTTCATACAGGATCTCGCCCTTGTAGCTGCGTTGTGAAACCTCTACCGATGTCGTGAGCGGCCTGCCATACCCGAAAAGATCGCGATCGCGCCATTGCACGCCGCCAATCGCGCCCTCGAAAGTGCCGTAGCCGACCAAAAAACCAAATTCCTTGCTCTTGGCTTCCTCGGCTGAAACATCCAGTCGCAGAAGATGTCCATCCACAGGGACAGGTTTGATTTGAAGAACATTAAAAAGCCCAGTGCGCATGAGCGTACGGAATCGCTCGTCCAGCGCTTCCGGGCTATAGGCCTTTCCCTCCAGTTTGGTGAAACGTTTGATGACATAACTGGGACGCAGTCGATCGAGACCGCTTACAGTGACGCCGTCGAAATAGTAAACCGGTCCTGCCGAAATCGTGATGTCCACCGACACGCGGCCATTGACTGAATCCTCCGGCAGGCCGCTGGCGACGACCTTCACGTCATAATAGCCACGTGTCTTGTAATACGCCTGCAGCCGTCGCGGAATGTCTTCGACCCGCATATCGGTGTAAGGCCGCTGCAATAGATCGAGCATCTGCCCGCGCAGGGTTTCTGAATCGTAAATCGTGCGCCCGTGAAACGAAATGCTGCCGAAGAAATATTGACGTCCCTCGTGGATCGGGATAACCACGTCCACCGCGCTGATCTCCCGGTGAAACGTGTAGCGCGGCGCATCGACCACCGCATCCAAAAATCCCTCGGCGAGATAGAAACGATGCACCAGGTCCGCTCCTTCCTGCAGGTCAGCGGCAACGAAAGGCAGTCTTTTCTCCGTCCTTGAATACCGTTCCCGCGTCGGTCCAACTGCGTACTCAAAGAGCTTGTCGCTTGGCTCTCGCACATTCCCATCGAAGACGATCGTCCCTACCGTGAAACGCGGACCCTCTGTGATATCGAGGCGCAACCGGTTCTGTGATTCGATCGTGTAATGCACATTCACGTCCGCATAGCCATGCTTGCGGTAGAAGACTTCGAGAAAAAACGCGAGATCGTCGCCGCGCGCCGGACTTAGCCCGAAGTCTTCGACGGTGGTAATTTCCTCCTTCAGAGCGGTGCGCAGATCCTTTTCCTTGAAGGCTTGCTCACCGTGAAATTCAATGATGCTCGCCTGTTTCGCGCGCTTTTCCTGCTCTTTCACAACCGCCTGCCGCGCTTCTTGCCTTTCTTCGGGCCGCGCAACATCGACGGCGCTTTGCGCTGCGACTTTAAATACGAGGGCCAGACTGCCAAGACAGAACAGGACCCCATGTCGCATCTTAGGCATTCTAACGAAAACGAATCAGATACTTAAGCATCCCGCGATAATCGCCACCGACGCCGACATCGCCAACAAGCACAAACTGATCACTTATTTTGAATCTGGCGCTAACCTGCTGACGACCGGTTCGAGGATCGACAGCGCCCACGTCCAAATCGAGACGATTAAAAAACTCGTTGTTCTGGGTCGGCTCGCCTTTTTTAAAAACTTTCCGGTAAAGCTGTTGAACCAGTAACATGGCGGCCCGGCCCGCCAGGACATTGCCGCGACCGGACAACTCTTGCCTGGTGGCACCGGTGGCGATCAAAGAAATAATTTCCTCCTGCGGGAGGGGCGGTTCGCTGGTGAAGATGGCTTCCGGCGCAAGCATGGTCCCGTAAACATAAACGCGAACCGTGTAATCGCGGATCACCGACGTGCCGCGCAGCTCCAGCCTCGGGTTCATTGAATCGCTCGGGTCGAAATAAAGAAAGCCCTGGGAAACCTCCAGCCGGCTGAATGGCAGCGTTGCTTCTACATTTTCCAGACGCACCGTTCCTTGCAATTCTGGACGCAGACCTGTTCCCGTAAGCTTTATGTCAGCGATCGCGGCACCGGTCGCCAGATTCCCACGAATCAGCACAGGATCTTTTGTTTTAATTGCGACATCGAATTTCCAATCGCGGAGTGGCGGGTCCGGAAAAGAAATTTGCGGCCGCTCTGATGGCGGCTCGGGCGCTGGTCTGCCAGGCAAGCCGATAGGAATGAGGTCGATGTTCTTTAGAATATGACTGTTTGTCATTGCGACGTTGCCGCTGACTGTTGCTGTCGCGAACGGCCCCTTCACCGCTACGTCGGCGTCCGCGCGAGCGGTCAAAGTATCGTTTCGCGCAACCAACACACTGTTGGCTTTTAATTGCAGATCCAGGGTCGGTTCGGTCAGCTTTGGAAAAGTGACGCGGCCACTCATAGTAAAAGGGCCACCGGCTAGATCACCACCAAATCGTTCCAGGCTAAGAGCGTTCTGTGCGAAGCTTAAACGCGCATTAAAATTCGTTAGCGCCGGAAGCGTTGCGTTCGTAAAACGCGCAACGTTCACCGTCATGTCGCCTGCCCCGCTAAAGACGGGTTTGCCGATTGTTCCACCTACATCAACATCCAATCCAAGGTTGCCATCAAGTTGCTCGAGTGCCGGAACAAATTGACGAATAAAATTCACGGAACTGCGTGGAAGACGCGCCTTTGCAGTGATGGGGGTGTCGTCTGGCAATTTCCCGGCACGAGCAATTTTTGGGATATCAAAGGGCATGGCCGCGTTTAGCTCGAGAGGTTGGATTCGCGCCTGCTGTAGTTTGCCTAGCATTGTCAGGCGATCGCGCACGGCCTGAGCGTTCAACTCAAATGTCGCGGGCTCCATTTTCGGCCAGCGATCACTTCGCAAATCCCGCATCTGCACCTTGAGGCTGGCATTCAAGTCTCCGATTGTTCCGTCCGCGTCCAGCCTCGCGTTTAGTATTCCAGATGTCCCAGCTTTAATCCCGAGATCGCCGAACAATTTTTTTAGATCCAGGTTTTCCGACTGAATTGTAGCGAACACTTTGCCGGACGATGGAATCGTCGCGTCGTTCGTTCCAAGATTTTTCCACACTAGTGGGAAAGAGACATATCCCGACGCGAACCTCGCCTGGCCTTGATCAAGTTGAATCCTCGTTATCTCGAGCGTCTCGCCTTTTGCCTGGGCGACTGCCTGAAAATCGCTATTGCCGCTGGCGAAAAAGACGATGGGAACGTCAAGGCCTTCGGGCGAATAGGACGCATCGATATTCGCCCGAAGCGGTTGTGTATTTCCATAACGTCCCTTTTCGAGAACGAATTTCAGACTCCCTGAGCTCTTCGAGATTTCAGCGTCACCATTTCCTTCCCAATCAAGTGTGACTGAACCTGCCAATTCGCTCTGATTACCAAAAGTGCGAAGCAGTGGTTGAAGGGTCGATAAGTTCGCTACACGCGCCGAAACCTTGCCATTGTAACGATAAGGCCGTCGCAAATTCAGCCTTCCGGTCGCGTTAACGAAATCCGAATCGTTTAGACTCGTCCTGCAGTCGTTTAGATATACTACGTTATTTGAGATTGAACATTGCGTGCTCAGTTCCCGAAAAACCAAGTCCCTCATTTTCAGATTTGATCCGAAAATCGAAACCTGGCCGTTAGCTGTCTGCTGTCTCCAATCGATTTGCGCGGCCATTTGCAATGGCCCGCTCAACCTGTTCGGAGAATCCGCGACCCAGAAGTCGCCAAGCTCCGGCGCATTGACCTTGAAATCCAATTCCGCAGGTTGCAAGGAAGCTTTGCCAACCTCCTCCGGTAGCTTGTAGCGCCCGCGAACATTTAGTTCGTTTCGATTTCGCCGCAGATTTAACCGGTCGAGCCCGAGGACATCGTCGCTTCCATTTAGCGATCCTTCTATCGAATCAATGATGTGATCTCGATAGTGTATGCCGGCCAAATTGAACTCCATTGCAGTGCGAAGATCTGCAAACCACGGTCGTTTAGCATCGGCGCGCGCTACGTTTTTGGACGCGCGCAGTGTAGAGTTCAGTTTCTCAATTGTTCCATTCGAAAACCCGATTGACTCTGCAGTCACGCCAAGGGTTGCCTCTATTTTCGCATTAACGATGTCGATCTTGCCGGTGAACTGAGCCGAGCCGGTCAATTGCGCAGGTATTCCTGTCGTTAGTCGTTGAAGATCAGGCGCAGTTCCGGCAATTTCCAGAGTCGCCGGAGTCCGGCCGAAATCTTCGATAACCGAAGGCAACTCCATTGTCCCGCGAAGATGAAGCTGGTTCTTGTCCTGGACGATGTCCGCTGACCGCAAAATCGCTCTGCCCTGTTCTGCCGACACTTCGAAAACGCCGGTATCGAAATGGATTGCCGGCCGATCCACATTGCTAATCTGCAGCGACACCGATCCACTCCACATACGCGGAACATCAATTGTCCCCGCTCCATCAACAGCGAGTCGCTCGATTCTCCCGGAAAGAGCTTTCTCCGGTAAAAACAAGAATTTGTTCAACGATTCTGTCGCAATTTTTTGCGCAGCCACGTTTATTTTTCCGTTCAACGAAGACCCTGTTTCGGTTAACGCAGCAGACGCGGATAATGGGCCGCCGCCAATCGCGCAATCGAGTTTGAATCCGAGCGTCTTTTCGTCGATGCGCGATGCATCAACGTTCAAGAGACGGATCTGTTCCTGATCGCTCAGAACCAAATCACGCAGAACAAGGTTCTTGCTTGCGTAAGAAGCTTGCCCGGAAATTCTGGACCAACTGTCGCCGGATGGGAGTTGCAGCTTTTCGATGCGCACGTCGCCTGGGCTGCGCGGATTCAAATCAAGATCGACGTGTTCGACGACGAAATCGTTAGGTCTATTTCTGATTACCAGTGTTACGCCTGTAAGTCGAATCCGCTCCGGAAATAACGAAGGCAATGTCAGCTTTTCTTTCGGATGCTGTTTGCGTGGCGGCGCTCTCGCCGGATTCAACACAACCTGCGCAGAACGCAGTTCGACATCTTCCAAGAAGTGAGAGAGCCCATGTCGCGCCAATCCGAACAAACTGTAATCAACATATAACTGGTCGATGTCGATCGATTCGATCGCTGATGCCCCGGTCGGCAAGGCGCGAAAGTTTCGTACAGTCAGATGACTAAAAGGATTGCCTTCCAGGCGAAAATCGATCCTTAGATTTTCTCGCGCAGCGTATCGCACTACGATCTGCCGACCGATTGCCACCAAAATTGGACGGTGAAAAATGATCAGCAGCGCCGCGCACACAGCGAGGCCAATCAACACACGATGCCAAATCCGCCCGGGGCGCCGCACTTCTTTCTGATCGTTCTCGGCCACCAGAGCGATTGTATTGCCGCCTTCTGAGAGAGCAAATATCAGATTCCACGCTGACCTCCGACTTCATCATTGCGTGCAGAGACCTATGGCGTGACGCTTTCCAAATTTCCGAATAATGAATCCGGACAAGCTTTTTGACTACCTCGAGGGCAGGTTACCTGCGGCAGAGCGCGCCGCGTTGGAACAGCAATTGATCTCAGACAAACAGCTGCAACGCGAGCTAGCGGTGGCGCGCCAGATTCACGCGGGAATGCGCGGCGATTCTCGCGAAGTTCTGCTGCCACCACGATCCGATGTGACAGAGCGAGGCCGTAAAATGGCCCTTCGAGTCGGCACGGCATTCATAGTCCTCATGGCGGTCAACGTCGGCATCGGTCTTTGGCTAATCGCGCGACACGAAACCAAGAACCCGAATCGGCCGTTGCTTGAAAAGCAAATGCGGAACCAGATCGCGAGTTCTTTGGAGCACGCAGCGGCGAGCTTCACCCCTGCGCCGCTAGGTGTTGGCGAAATCACGGTTCCCGCCGCAACTGGGAAACTGGAGACAGTCGCCGACGAAGTAGTCACCATCGCAACTCGATTCGGCGGTTCTGCTACAAAAGGTTTCGCGGACCAGGGCCGGCTCAGTGTTCTTGTTGATCTTCCATCAAATCGAGAGCCGGAATTTCGCGCGGCGATTTTGTCGATCATGGGGGAAGCACCACCGAGGTCGGCAACCCCGGCCACTACAGAAGCGGCTGAAACCGAGAAGAAAAGTTTCATTGTGCAAATTGTCGAGCAATCAGCAAAACCAAATTGATATCCACCGATTTTACCGTCCCGCCCGAATGAAAGCGGGGCAGCAGTGCCCGCACTCCAAACCCCAAGGGCACAATGTGCCTCCGGTTCATTGCCACGTTTTGGAGTGCGGCAGTGCGCTGCCGCTTGCATTACTGATCGCCCGAAACAATTGCCACGACAAAATCACATCATGATTGCGGTCACGTTTGCTTTGCCGGCCGAAAGCGCGGAATTCGTCCACTCGCTCAGCAACAAATCCCGAGCTGATCGCAATGGTGTCAGAACAATTCGCGGCAAGATCGAGGATCGCGCGATTGAAGTTCTTCATACCGGCGTCGGCGAGAAGGTTTGCCGACAACGACTTGGAAAATTTCTGCAGGATCAGCAGTTCGACTGTTTGATCAGTGCCGGCTTTGCCGGAGCGCTCGACAATGATCTGAAAATCGGTGATCTCCTTTTGGCAGAGAATTTTTCGACTGTTCACCTAAGTGAAACGCGTGCATCGCTTTCAGGTTTGCACATTCATATCGCGAATCTTTTGACGGTGCCGGCGTTGATCGATTCTCCTGAAGAGCGAAACAAGCTTGCGCTCACATCGGGAGCAGTCGCGGCGGACATGGAGACGGAATTCATCGCGCGGGCCTGCGCGGCCTGCGGCATTCCACTGCTTTCCCTCAGAGTAATCAGCGATACGCCTCACAACCGTTTGCCGGCTCCGGCGAATCTTCTGTTCGATATCGAACGCCAGCAAACTCGAATGCTGAAGTTAGCGACACACCTGCTTGCACATCCAAGTCGCGTGCCACGCCTGGTTCACTTTGCAAGCCGGATCGCGCACGCACGAAAGATTTTAGCGGATGCACTGGTCGCTGTAGCCATGGCTCTGTGAGCGGTCGACATTTTCTCGCTTCGCTGCCTGTCATCCGGCCACAGCCCGGTTCCTCATATTTTCCGCCGGCTCGATGTGAACGAGCACGTCGGCAATGCGTGAGTCGTTTTGCTGGATTGCGGCTTTTACTCTATGCGCTATCTCGTGGCCTTCGTGCACGGAAATTTTGCCGTCCACTCCGACGTGGAGATCGACATAGAAATCCAGACCCATTTTGCGCGCACGGCATTTTTCAACTTCGATGACACCGGGGACCGTCATCGCAACCGAGTAAATGGCTTTGTCGATTTTTCGCGGCGCGGTGTCCATGATTTCGTAAAATGCCGGGCGCATCAGCCTGATTCCATTCGCCGCGATCACCACGCAGGCGAAAATGGCAGCCCAATCGTCTGCACTTTGCCAACCCTTACCACCGATCAAGGCCGCTGAAATCCCGACGAATGCAGCGGCAGATGTGAGCGCGTCGCTGCGATGATGCCAGGCGTCTGTTTGCACGGCAGTACTTTCAACGTCTCGCCCGATCCGGTTGACGTAACGAAACAAAGTTTCTTTTACCACGATCACCACAATCAATATCACGAGCGTGTACGGCGCCGGCGCGTGGTGCGGCAGAAAGATTTCGCGAACGCTTTGAATGGCCAGACCAACAGCGGCAGCCAGGACCCCGATTGCAACAATGACCGCAGCAATCGGCTCCGCTTTTCCGTGGCCATAGGGATGCGAAGCATCGGGCGGACGCGCCGCAACTTTCAGCCCGCTCCAGATGACGAACGAGCCGGCGATGTCGAGTCCCGATTCGATGCCATCGGCAATGAGGACATAGGCGTGACCGAATACCCCGCCGAGAATCTTTGCCACGGCGAAAATCGAATTCACGACCATGCCAAAAAGAGCGACCCGTGCAGCCGTCTGCCAGGCAGACGAAGTCATCCCGCCAGGCGACCGACGCGTTTGCAGATTGTTTGCGGAGGCTTGAGGATGCTGGGGCGAGGACATCATGAAAACTATAAACGCAGCCGTGTATGAAACGCACGGAAATCCGGCGGATGTGTTACAAGTCGAATCACGACCGTGGCCGACGCCAGCTCCCGGCGAGGTCATCGTGAAAATGCGGGCAGCACCGATCAATCCGGCCGACTTAAATCAGATCGAAGGAAAATATCCGGTGCGAGCAGAACTGCCGGCGACGCCCGGGTTCGAAGGCGCAGGAATCGTTTTGGATGTCGGCGCGGATGTAAAAGGCCTAACGAGTGGGGCCCTGGTGATTTTGCCACACAACGTCGGAACGTGGCGCGATGCCGTTGCTGTGAAAGCCGACGAACTGGTTGTGATCCCTGCTGACATCAAACCCGTGCATGCGGCTATGTTGAAAATCAATCCGATGACTGCGTGGCGTTTATTGCACGATTATGTCGATCTTGCACGCGGCGACTGGTTGATTCAGAATGCGGCGAATTCGGCCGCAGGGCGCGCCGTTATCCAAATCGCGCGTGAGCTCGGTTACAAGACGGTGAATGTCGTCAGGCGCTCGGAACTAATCGACGAATTGCGAGCGGAGGGCGGTGATATTGTCCTGGTCGATAGCGAAAACCTTCGTCGCGAAGTGCAAGACGCGATCGGCGGCCCGTCGATTCGTCTGGGATTGAACGCTGTCGGTGGCGAAAGCGCCCTGCGTCTGGCTAATTGTCTCGCTCCGGGATCAACGCTGGTGACTTACGGAGCGATGAGTTTGCAGCCGCTCAAAATCCCAAACGGCCTGCTCATTTTCAAAGACCTCCGCTTCCGTGGTATTTGGATCAACAAATGGTACGACAACGCGACGCCGGCTCAACGAATGGAAGCGTTTCAACGCCTATTCGAGATGGCGAAACGCGGTCTGCTACAAACGAAAGTGGAGAAAGCTTATCCATTGAGCGAAGCGAAGACGGCCGTTGCGCATGCAGCCCGCGGCCAGCGTAGCGGCAAGATCATTTTCGAATTTGCGGCGTAGCCGCAGGGGTGTAGCATCGAAAACGGTGCGTTCCTTTCCCCTTCGCGCATTTTTTCTCTTCGGGCTGGCCAGCAGTCTCGCCGTAGCTCACCTCCAGTGCGCCGCCGTTCCTGAACCCGGCGATTTGCGCGCAGCAGGGAAAGTAGAGTTCCCGGTATCGTGCGCGTCTTCTGTCCAATCTGAATTCTCCCGCGGCGTGGCGTTACTGCATTCATTTTTTTACGAAGAGGCGCGACGTGTTTTCACTTCGGTAGCCGAGCGCGACCCGAAATGCGCGATGGCTCAGTGGGGAATTGCCATGACATGGTGGCATCCGATCTGGACACCTCCGACTCCCGATGAGATGAGCGCCGGTAAGGCGGCAATTGAAAAAGCAATGGCGATGAACGCCGGAACGGACAGAGAGCGAGGATTCATCACGGCGCTTAATGTGTATTACAATACGCCGGACAGTTCGAGCGCGGGCCCCGTTGGGCAGTCGTGTCACGGACCAGTCGGCCCGCGCGACCGTGTGATCGCTTACGAAAAAGCGATGCACCAGCTCCGCGACAAGTATCCGGACGATTTCGAGGTCCAAACCTTCTACGCCTTCTCGGTCCTGGGTGTGGGGTACGCCACGCCTAATGACACGCGTTTGTCGAAGCAGCTCGAGGCAGCCGCCATCTTCGAAAAGCTGTGGAAACAAAATGCAAATCATCCCGGCGTCGTTCACTACTTGATCCATTGCTACGACTATCCTGCGTTCGCCCAGCGCGGACTGGCCGCCGCTGAGAGTTATGCTTCCATCGCGCCGTGGGTACCTCACGCCTTGCACATGCCGTCGCACATCTTCACGCGCC
>DATHHK010000272.1:0-2640 GCA_035317225.1 Candidatus Udaeobacter sp.
ATGGCGCATGGGTCGAGTACGATCTTGGCCCAACCACAATCGGTGTTGGCTGTCATCCGGCCTGGAAACCGTCACGCGACGGTACCACGATCGCTTTTGAGGTAGAAGATATCGATGCCGCGATCGACAAACTTAAAGGGCGCGGTGTTACCTTCGATATGGAAAAGCTTGAAACGCCTGTGTGTTGGATGGCGCAATTTCGCGATCCAGACGGGAACAAGCTAGTCGTGCACAAACGCAAACAGTAATGAATGACGAAGGCAGCCCAATGCTCAAATGACAAAAGTATGCGAGTTTCGTTTTGTCATTCCTGCCCCATTAGACCTTCGTCATTCGTCATTAGTGCCATGTCAATCTTAGTGGATAAAAATACGCGGCTCGTTGTGCAGGGAATTACTGGCAGCGCAGGCGCATTTCATACGCGACAGTGCATGGATTACGGCACGAATGTTGTTGCAGGTGTAACTCCAGGCAAAGGCGGACAGATGTTCGATGGCAAGGTGCCAGTGTTCGATACGGTGCGGGAGGCACGACAAAAAACCGACTGCAATGCCTCAATGGTTTTTGTGCCTGCTCCGGCGGCTTCTGATTCAATTCTTGAAGCCGTGGATGCCGGGGTGGAACTGGTTGTTTGCATCACAGAAGGAATTCCAGTGATGGACATGATGCGAGTCAAAGCGCTGATGCGTGGAAAGCAATCGCGACTGATCGGACCGAATTGTCCGGGAATCATCACACCTGGCACATGCAAAATTGGCATCATGCCCGGGTACATCCATAAGCCTGGCAAAATCGGTGTGATCTCGCGCTCCGGCACACTTACTTACGAAGCGGTCTGGCAACTCACTTCGCGCGGGTACGGTCAATCGACTTGCATCGGAATCGGCGGTGATCCGATTGGCGGCCTGTCGCATCTTGATTGTGTAAAACTGTTCAACGAAGACCCCGGTACAGACGCAATAATCTTGATCGGTGAAATTGGTGGATCGGCAGAAGAAGAAGCCGCCGAGTGGATCAAGAAGAATTGCAGGAAACCTGTTGCGGCTTTCGTTGCGGGAATGACAGCCCCTCCGGGACGACGGATGGGTCATGCCGGCGCGATTGTTTCGGGCGGCAAAGGGACCGCAGCAGGGAAGATCGAAGCGCTTAAAGCAGCAAGCATCGCCGTTGCCGAGACTCCGGCGGCTATCGCTGACACATTGATCGCGCGAATGAAAGCGTGATCCTGAGCCGTCCTTTTTTTATCTTAAGTTTCAAAACGGAGATTGCTTATGAATACACTGGCCCTCATCGCTATTACCTGGATCGGGAAGGAATACCGATTTTTTGGACTGGATTGGAGTTACCTCATGGTCCTTGGTTTCATTGGGAACGCTCTTTTCTCGATGCGCTTCCTCGTCCAATGGCTCGCATCAGAGCGACAGGGCGAAAGCATTATCCCCGTCTCGTTCTGGTACTGGAGCATTGCCGGGAGTGTGCTCATGTGCATTTACTTTATTTTCCGACGCGATCCGGTTGGGATTCTCGCGTATCTCCCAAACTCACTGATCTACATCCGCAACTTAATGCTGATTCGGAAGCGCAAGTTCGCTTTCACTGCCGCGGCGCCTTCGCAACACCCCCGCGAGACGGGATAGGGGCGGCGGCGGCCGGCTTCGAAAGCAGGATAGCTGGCTAGTGAGTGGCAGGTTGCTTGCCGGATACACGCGATTCCCCAGCCGGCAAATTCGCCCCTTTCCAATCCATAGCCATGCGGATGCGTGCGCGACCGCTGGGATGATCGAAAAAGATGAATTCTTCAAGCGGCGTTGGACTGAGTTTGCGATAAGTCCCGAGTTTTAGCGCAACTTTGGCCATGCCCTCAGGCTCGCGTGAAGTGTTGATTCCGAAAGCATCTGCTTCTCGTTCTGTGATGCGTACCACCGTATTGAGAAACGGGGTAGCGATGAAGACCAACGTACTCAGGATTAGCGCAAGCAATGGAAGTCCGGCTGGGTCACTGATTCCGCGGACGCCCCATTTTTCTCCCCAGCGTTTTACTGCGGCATCGAAGAGAATTCGAGTAAGCGCGAAGCCGATGAGAATAAGGATTCCAAGGTACGTGAGCAGCTTCGCACCATGATTGAGGACGTAATGCCCCATCTCGTGCGCCATGACGGCGCGAATTTCGGGAAGCGTGCATTTCTTGAGCAGATTGTCATTGAGCGCGACGCGTGTCGTGCCGAGTAATCCTGAGACATTGGCGCTGACACGTGTCGTCTGCCGCGACGCATCCACTTCGAAAACTTGTTTTACAGGAATTTCATTTGCTCGAGCCATCGCAAGAATTGGATTTCGAATCTTTGAATCGGTTATCGGTTTATAAGTGTTAAAGAGCGGTTCAATGTAAACCGGCGCGACAAGGACAAGGATTCCCGAGAAAATAAGCATGACGATAGTCCCCCAAATCCACCACGTGCGCTGGGCGCGCCGAAAGACGGCGTAGAGAACGACTACCAGCAGGGTTCCGCCAGCTAAAGTTAGCGCCAGGCCGAGCAACTGTTCTCGAAACCATGGGGCAAAACTTTGGGTCGCCAGGCCGTAATGATGTTCGCGAAAAAAGTTTTCGTACAGGTTAAAAGGAAAACTCAGTGCGTAGAC
>DATHHK010000273.1:0-13001 GCA_035317225.1 Candidatus Udaeobacter sp.
CTAGAACTCGCCGAGGGCGCACGCAAGATCGCGGCAGGGGATTACCGGCATCGCGTCAAGGTCCAACAGGAAGACGAGCTTGGGGCGCTAGCGCTTTCCTTCAATCGCATGAGCGAGGGCTTAGCGGAACGTGATCGCGTCCGCGATCTCTTAGGCAAGGTGGTTTCACCCGAAGTGGCCTCTGAGTTGTTGCGGAAAGATGTACTTCTTGGCGGGGAAGAGCGCGAAGTCACCGTTCTTTTCTCCGATCTGCGCAACTTCACCGCCATGTCCGAAAACCTTTCGCCCCAGGAAACGCTGGCGATTTTGAATCGGTACTTCACCCGCATGGATTCAATCGTGGAGAAGCAGGGCGGGGTGGTGGACAAATACATGGGCGACGCTCTTATGGCTCTCTTCGGCGCACCTCTGGCAAACCCTGATAGCGCCGATTGGGCAATGAACGCCGCGCTCGAAATGGGTGAAGCGCTGGACGATTTAAACCGGCAATGGAAAAAGCGCGGATTGCCCGCTATTAACGTGGGGATTGGGATCAACACTGACGTGGTCGTGGCTGGCAACATGGGATCGGAAACTCGACTCAATTACACCGTCATCGGCGACGGTGTGAATCTGGCCTCGCGGCTGGAAGAATTAACGAAACTTCCGGAATACGAAACGCGGATCATTATAAGCGGATCAACTTTGGCAAAAGCGAAGAAACAATATCGCACCCGGCGCCTCGGCAAAGTTGCGGTCAAGGGGAAGCAGAAGTCGGCGGAAATTTATGCGCTGCTCGGCCTCGAATGATTTCGATTGATGACTTTTTCTGATGCTTCGGCGAAGATTAGCAAGCAGGGCTGCGCCTACGAGTCCGGGTGCCTTCGCGACAAAAGCCAAAAGGCTTTTTTTTATTTAGACAAGATCGGCAATTAGCGGCGTCTCTATTATATAATTTTCTGAATGCCGACTATTGAATGAAATCGGAGTTGCATCCCGTTTGTTCGACGGCAGTTTGCTCACTTCATGTCTTTTCTAATGAACATATTCTCTCGATTCTTTGTTTTTTTGTGTTTAACCGCGATCAGTCTGATTTCGATCACAACCGTCTCGGCGCAGAAATTGCCAGACACCACCCGGTTGCTCCGCTTTCCAGCAACGAACGATAGACAGATCGTCTTTTGCTACGCTGGTGAGATCTATACAGTCGGCAAAGAGGGCGGCATTGCGCGACGCCTGACCAGCGGTCCAGGCTACAGCTCGTTCCCGCGTTTCTCGCCGGACGGGAAACAGATCGCCTTCACTTCGCAATACGATGGAAACACTGAAGTTTACGTCATGCCAGCTGACGGCGGCACGCCGAAGCGGCTCACGACTTCGGCCACGCTCGGCCGGGATGACATCTCGGACCGGATGGGTCCTAACAACCTCGTGATGGCATGGCAAAATACGAAGCCGCTGGTCGTCTTCCGTTCGCGGATGAAGACATTCAACGATTTCATCGGTTCACTGTTTACGGTCGGGTTAGACGCGGAATTGCCTCAGCAATTGCCGGTGCCTCGGGGCGGTTTCGTTTCGTTTTCGCCGGATGATTCCAAGATGGCTTATAACCAGGTGTTCCGGGAGTTCCGTACCTGGAAACATTATCGTGGCGGCATGGCGGACGATGTTTGGATTTACGATTTCAAAACCGGCGCCACCGAAAATCTGACGAACAACCCCGCGCAGGACATCTGCCCGATGTGGGGACCGGACAACAAGATCTATTTCATCTCCGACCGCGACAACCGCATGAATTTGTTCGTCATCGACCTTGCGACGAAAGAAACCAAGCAACTCACTCACTTTACAGACTACGACATCAAGTTTCCGTCGATCGGCAAAGACTCGATTGTGTTTGAGCAAGCGGGATACATCTGGCGCTACGATCTCGCGAGCGGTCAGGCAACGCCGGTGCCTATCGAGATCAAGGAAGATTTTGCGATCGGCCGCTCCGCGCTTGTCGATGCAGCCAAACATATCGAAACGGTGAACCTTGCGCCGGATGGCGAGCGTTCCATAACCGTAGCACGCGGCGATCTTTTTTCCGTGCCAGCAAAGAACGGAACGCCGCGTAACCTGACGAAGACTTCGGGCGCACACGAGCGTGACGCAGTTTGGTCGCCGGACGGAAAATGGATCGCCTATAACTCGGATGTGACCGGCGAGAACGAACTTTACGTCCGCTCACAAGATGGCAAAGGCGAACCGCAACAAATCACAAGCGGCGCCGACACCTATTACTATGCACCGAAATGGTCGCCGGACAGCAAGAAGCTGCTCTGGAGCGATCGGCTGCAACGATTGCGTTATATCGATGTTGCAACCAAAGCGATCACGCTCGTCGATCAAGACAAATTCGGCGAAATCCAAGGCTACAACTGGTCACCGGATAGTCAGTGGATCGTTTGGGCACGTCCGGAAGAGAACGACATGCCTCGTATCTATCTTTACTCGCTCGCCAATAAACAGCAGACCGCTGTCACTGATAGTTGGTATGGCTCTGGCGAGGCAGTCTTCAGCGACGATGGGAAATATGTGCTGCTCAGCTCAGCCCGCGATTTCAAGCCGACGTTTGGCGACCAAGAATTTGCGAATGTGTATCGCGACATGCAGCGGGTTTATCTCGTTACACTTGCCAAAGAAACCGCGAACCCACTCGCCCCGAAGAGCGATGAAGTCGGCAAGGCTGAAGAAAAACGACAAAAGGAAAAAGCGAAGGAACCCGAAGCGAAAAAGCCGGAAGAAAAAGCCACTGGGAAGAAGCCGGAAGAAAAACCAAAGAAGCCAGTCGTTGTGAAAGTGGATACCGACGGAATCCAGAACCGGATCCTTGGCTTGGAAATTACACCGGGAAATTATCGCAACATCCGAATGCTGGATGACGGGCGGATCTTTTATCTGCGCCGCACAGCGGCTGATGACATCGGCGAAGATGACAACGAAGGATTCCCTGACAGAGACAGGAAATCGCACCTTTGCGTTTACAACGTGGACGATCGCAAGGAGACCGTCCTGGGCGACGTGAACAATTATCAAATTACGTTCGACGGCAAAAAGATGCTAGTGAAGGTGAAAAAAGATTACGCCATCATCGATGTGCCAAAGGACAAGCTCGAGACCAAGGATCACGAGCACAAGATCGCGGGCCTCGACACACAGTTGGATCGACACGCCGAATGGAACCAAATCTACTTCGAATGCTGGCGGCAAATGCGCGATTTCTTTTTTTCACCCACGATGAACGGCGTCGATTGGAAGGCAATGCGAGACAAATACGCTGCATTGCTCCCGTTCGTGAATCATCGCAATGATCTGACCTACTTGTTAGGCGAGCTCATTGGCGAGTTGAACAATGGCCATACCTACGTTGGCGGTGGTGAGCGCCCCGATACTCCCCGCATCAAGCTTGGCCTGCTCGGCGCCGAGTTTTCGCGCGACCCGGCCACGCGCGCTTATCGCATCGAACGCATTTTGCCGGGCGAAAATTGGGATAAGGAAACCCGCTCGCCGCTCACAGATGTCGGCGTGGACGTGAAACCCGGCGATTACATTCTGGCGATCAACAACACCCCAGTCTCCGCGTTGCCCAATCTTTACGACGCGCTCATTGGCACCGCAGACAAACAAGTGGTCCTGCGCGTGAATTCCAAGCCGACTGATGCCGGTGCGCGCGACGTGACTGTTGTGCCCACTGCCGATGAAGCACCGCTTTACTACCTGGATTGGGTGCAAAAGAACATCGATTACGTAAACAAGAAAACCGGCGGCGAAGTCGGTTATCTGCACATCCCCGACATGGGCCAGCCCGGCTTGAACCAGTTCACCAAGTTTTACTTCCCGCAAATCCGTAAACACGCGCTCATTGTGGATGTTCGCGGCAACGGCGGCGGATTCGTCTCGCCGTTGGTGATCGAGCGGTTGCGCCGCGCACTGGTGATGGTCGGGATGGCGCGGAACGGCGTGCCCCAGACTGACCCCGCGCAAACGTTTGTCGGCCCGATGGTCACGTTGACCAACGAATTCTCCGCATCCGATGGCGATATTTTTCCGTATCGGTTTAAGACGCTTGGCCTCGGCAAACTGATCGGGAAACGCACGTGGGGCGGCGTAATTGGTATTCGCGAATCGCTGCCGCTTGCCGATGGTGGCCAATTCTTCAAACCGGAATTCGCGCCGTTCTCAAACGACGGCAAACAATGGATCATTGAAGGTCACGGCGTCGATCCCGACATCGTCGTCGACAACGATCCCGGAAAGGAATTCAAAGGCGAAGACCAGCAGCTCGATCGGGCAATCCAGGAGATCCAGGAGGAATTAAAGACCAAACGATACGATTTGCCTCCAGTCCCTCCCTATCCAGACAGGAATCCGGCGAAAAACACCTAAGGGTGGGTAACGACACGAAAAACGCTGGCGCTGATCCGGCAGAAATCCCGGTCGATGGAGGCACCGCACGTTTTTGGAGGCTGCTGTCGGGACCAAGTAACTGCGTAGTAGGAAACAACGGCTTCCACGCCGTTGTCCGCCAGAGCGCCGGAAAGAAGTCGGTGCTTGCCATCGCGTGACTTGCAAACACGCGACGCCGGACTAAGAAGCCAAACTAGAAAGTAGGATCGGTTAGGCCCACTGATCATCCGTATGGAAAGAGCTTTTCCAAACCGAGTCGAAGCGGGGCGACAACTCGCGCAGAAACTCGAGAAATATGCGGGACGCGATGACGTGATCGTGCTCGGTTTACCCCGCGGCGGTGTGCCCGTTGCCAACGAAGTCGCCAAGCGCCTGCACGCGCCACTCGACGTTTTTATTGTGCGCAAACTCGGTGTCCCTGGTTTCGAGGAGCTGGCTGCCGGCGCAATCGCTTCGGGCGGGGTGCGTGTTTTGAATGAAGATGTCATGCGTTCGATACCGCACGCAGACCAGGCAATCGAGGCCGTTACCGCGCGAGAGACAGCAGAACTGCAACGACGCGAACAGATCTATCGGGAAGACCGCCCGCCGCCGGAGGTGCGGGATCGGATTGCTATTTTGGTGGATGATGGATTGGCCACGGGCGCGACAATGCGCGCGGCGGTAAAGGCCCTGAGGCAGCGGGAAGCCGCGAAAATTGTGGTGGCAGTTCCGGTTGGTCCACCGGATACCTGCCACGAGATCGAAGAACAAGCCGACGAAATGATCTGCCTGAGCACGCCTGAATTCTTTCAGGCTGTCGGCCAATATTACGACGATTTCTCGCAGACAACCGATGAAGACGTGCGCGAACTGCTTGCCCGTGGGTCGTAAGAGCGATCGATCACGGACGAGTCCGTGTCGCCGCGGCGACCGAACTTTCGGTGTGCGCAACGCGTCCTGGCGTTGGTTTTGCCTTTCCAACTAGGAAACTGAGTAAGAATCGGAACAGGAATAAGCGATGAGCGAAGTACAAATTCACGCCGGGCGCGCAGTTCTCCACGGAAATCTAAATATTCCTGAAAATGCGAGCGCCCTCGTGCTGTTTGCCCACGGCAGCGGCAGCAGCCGCAACAGCCCGCGGAATCAATTTGTGGCACGCACACTAAACGAAGCCGGACTTGCGACGTTGCTCTTTGATTTGCTCACGCCAGAGGAGGAAGCGATCGACATGCAGACTCGAGAGCATCGGTTCAACATCGACTTGTTAGCCATGCGTCTCGGGCATTCGACAAAGTGGGCAAAGCAACAAGAGCAAACGAGCAATTTGGGGCTTGGCTACTTTGGCTCCAGCACAGGCGGCGCGGCGGCGCTAATGGCGGCGGTGGATGCTCCGCAGAACGTCGACGCCGTGGTATCGCGCGGCGGCCGTCCAGATTTGGCGGGTGAAGCTTTGCCAAAAGTGAAGGCACCGACTCTGCTCATCGTTGGCGGCAACGATGACGTCGTCATCGAACTAAACGAGCAAGCCCGCGATAGGATGCACTGCGAAGTGAAGCTGGAGATTATTCCAGGCGCGACACACCTTTTTGAAGAACCCGGAGCCCTGGAGAAAGTGGCACAACTCGCGAGTCAGTGGTTTTCGCGTCACCTCACTCGCAAATGACGAATGCCTGAATAACGCATTCGGACTTCGTTAGTCATGCTTTGCACGTCACCACACGGCCCCAAAGACTCTTCGTTCCCCAGATAACAGCTCGAAGGCATTCCAATTGGACGATCTGGCTGTGATCGATAAACAGATTCACGTCCACCCCATAATTTTTGATGTACCACACAAACACGTCGGGATCGGCGGCTTCGAACATAAGCTTGTCCATCCCGAGTTCACTGATGAGTTTCGCTTTCGGCGCGCAATTTCTCCGCCCTCACGACCAACTTCTATGAGGTCACAATGGCGGAGATCCGATCCCCGGACCGGTCAGCGACTGCGTCTACAGCTATGCTGGTAAGACTGTTGAGAGCGTCACTTCACTGTCGATAGTCTGCTCAAGAACGTTTTCGACTGTTGCGCCAACTTTCGATCCATCGCAATCGACTATCCAGACCTGCTGACCTTGCTCGAACGGGCCGCGCGTCATGACCTTAAGTAAAATGCCCTCTTCAGTAGCCGGATTTTTGAGTATCTCCACGCAGATCGCGTCGGTTTCCCCGAAGTCCGTCAGTAGTTTCAGGTTATCGTCTATTTTCGGAGTCTTCATTGCCAGGAGGGTCGGTAAGTGGCGCAAAAACTAAATCGCTGCTCGCGCTGACTGCGAGCGTGTCCGCCCTTATAAATGGATCTCTAACGCGTCTCCGCTAGTTCACGCGTCTGCGGGAGGTGCTCGGTCGCCTTGTCACGCTTAAGCACGCGATACAAGAACCAGACGATGAAGCAGTTCGCCAGCAGAATGAGCACACTGACCAAACCCGGGCGATGCCAGAGATGACGAATTTCTAATGGAATCAGCGTCGCCGTTGCGAAAATCATTAGAAATTCCGCCCAGCGTTGCTGCATGTAAACGCCGATCCCCTCAGTTAACAAGATCACCGCATAAAACAGCGCCAGAAGCGCTGTGGCTCGCAACGTGCCGGCTACCATTACCACTTGTAGTTTGTGGAGCAAAAAGGCGGTAGTCTTGCTATGTTTCAGCAGGATTTCGTCGGCAATCCAATTCGACAGCCCATCCATCCAGCCGGTCCGAGCGTTAAGAAAAAGCAGCGAAACGCCGAGAACCAGAAGCAGCATGCCCTTGGCGATCTTGAAAATCGCTATCAGCCTGAGATAGCGGACGCGACGCGTGCCCTGCAAAATTGCGGGCTCATGCGCCGGTTTGTTCATAGTTCACCTCTTCGCCGAGACCGCATCATTTCGCAACGATCGGACGCTCCCGGCAGCAAATCTCCAGCTTGTTGCCCTCCGGATCCTCGAAGAAAAATGCATAGTAGCCGGCGCTGTAACTCCTGCACATTTCCGGGCCCTCGAACGCCTTACCGCCTGCCTTACGGACCAACTTCGCAAGCCGATCCACTTCTTCGCGCGTATCTGACCAGAATGCAATGCGCGTGCCATTGGGCTTATGATTTTTGTCTCGCTCGAAACAGAAAAATTCTGACGGCTTGTCGCCCCCGGCGGAAAAAAAGGTATGATATTTCCTGCCCGGTCTTTCCTCAACAAATCCAAGCTGCGGCAAAAATTTTCCGTAAAACTTTCTTGCGACTTCCATGTCTTTCACTCGTAAGTCGATATGATCAAAGCAACGCGTCTTCATTTTGTGATTCTCAATTGATTCGTGTCGCAATTCAATCGTGTGCGATGCGGGACTTCTTTGCAGAAGAATTGGAGGCACTGCGTAAGCGGGCACTGGATCGACATCTTCGCGAAATCACTAGCGCACAGGGGCCTGAAGTTGTAATCGCCGGTCGCCATTTCATTAACTTCTCGTCAAACGATTATCTGGGCCTCGCAAACGATCCACGATTACGCGAGGCAGCGGCCTCGGCGATCGACGAATTTGGCGTGGGCGCCGGAGCTTCGCGGCTAATCAGCGGAACGCAATCGCCGCATCTGCGCCTAGAACGCGCACTAGCGAAATGGAAGGCAACTGAAGCAGCGCTTTGTTTCAGCAGCGGCTATTCCACGGCGCTCGGAACGATTCCTGCCCTGGTCACCAAAAATGACGTCGTTCTGCTCGACAAACTCTGTCACGCCTCGTTGATCGATGGCGCAAAGCTAAGCGGCGCGATTCTGCGTGTCTTCCCGCACAATCACGTGGGCAAACTGGAGAGTCATCTTGAGTGGGCTCGGGGCGAACATCCGGGCACGCGCGTTCTCATCATAACTGAGTCCGTCTTTTCCATGGACGGCGATCGCGCGCCGTTACGCGAGTTAGTTGAATTAAAAAAACGATTCGACGCATTGCTTATGCTCGACGAAGCGCACGCCGTCGGGGTGATTGGTCCAAATGGCCGCGGTCTCGCTGCGGCCGAAAACGTAAGCGAGGAAGTCGATATTCAGATGGGCACGCTGAGTAAGGCACTGGGGACCAGCGGCGCCTACATTTGCGGTTCGCGCGTCCTTATTGAGTGGCTGATCAATCGCGCCCGCTCCTTTATCTATTCCACAGCGCCAGCGCCGGCAATCGCCGCAGCCGCTCTAGCCGCGGTTGATTTTCTTTCATCGCATCAAGGGGAAGAGCGCAGGCTTTTGCTTTGGGAAAGAATTAGATTGATGCAGGAACTTTTGCCGCGCACTGAATTCAACGAGAAACACGTTGCTCCCTGCAGCGCAATTTTCCCCTGGATCGTGGGCGGGGAGCAAACGGCGCTCAACCTTGCTGCCGCGCTGCAAAGCGATGGATTTCTCGTTCCAGCAATTCGCTATCCCACAGTGGCCAAAGGTACCGCGCGATTGCGGATCACGGTGACGGCGGCACACGAAGAAGCCCAAATCGAAGCGTTGTGCGAGGCGATCAAACGACGACGCTAAGGAAACTTTCAATCCACTAGAAATCGCTTCAAGATCGGTTTCAGCTTTTCGATGGTGGTTTGGGGCCAAAGCTTACGGTCGGTGATCATCGCCGTATTCAGGGCGAAATGCTCCGGCCAATCCGGCTCTGTTGGGATTTGTGGAATTGCGTCCACAATTATTTTTCTCGCCGTTTCGGCATTCGCCGTTAAATGGCTGAGTACGATTTCTGCCGAGACCGGTTCCTCTTCCACCTTCCAGCAATCGTAATCGGTGATCATCGCCATCGTCGCGAATGCGATCTCCGCTTCGCGCGCCAGTTTCGCCTCGGGTAAATTCGTCATCGCGATCACGTCGAAACCGTTTCGATGATTGAATTCCGATTCCGCGCGAGTGGAAAACGCAGGGCCATCCATATTCACGTAGGTGCCCCCGTTATGCACCGTAACACCCAGGGATCTCGCTGAGTCGGCCAGAAGATTTCGCAGTTTTGTACTGATCGGCTCGGCAAATGCGATGTGCGCGGCAATCCCCGTTCCAAAGAATGTATGAGTATCGCGCCTACTTGTGCGGTCATAAAACTGCGACGGCAGCAACACGTCGCGCGGCGCATATTTTTCCTGAAGACTACCCACTGCCGCCACCGAGATTATCCAACGAACATTTAGCGAGCGAAGCGCGTAGATGTTGGCCCGGTGATTGATTTCGTGCGGCAAAATCCGATGCCCGCGGCCGTGCCGCGGCAGGAAATAGACCTGGCGTCCGCTAATCCTTCCGCCAACCAGCGCGTCCGAGGGTGGCCCAAATGGCGTATCGACGCTGTGTTCGCTGGTGTCGCGCAATTCTTCTATTTGATACAGGCCGCTGCCTCCGATGATCCCAATTGCTGGCGGTTCGTTTTTTTGTGCGGGCATGTCGCGATTTAATCCGAAAAATCTACGTGATGAAAAGCGGATAATCTCTGCGTGGCGTACCCAGTTTGGGCATGTATTGTTTTCGCTCGTCCATGCCAAAATTTTTCATCAAGACCTATGGCTGCCAGATGAACGAGCGCGACTCGGAACAGGTCGCGCACTCACTTATCGCGCGGGGTTACGAGCGCGTCGCCAACGAAAGAGAAGCTGACGTCGTGCTATTGAATACGTGCAGCGTACGCGACATGGCTGACCAAAAGGCGCTTGGCAAAATGGGAATGATGGGGCGGATGGCAAAAGAGCGGCCGCATATGGTTTTCGGTTTCCTTGGATGCATGGCCCAGGCGCGAGGCGAGTCTTTGTTAAAGAATTTGCCTCACGTTGATCTGGTCGTCGGGACACAAAAATTCCACCACGTGGCAGATTACGTACAAGAATTGGTCGCAAGCAAAACGGCCCGCTCGGCCGCGCCCTGCCAGAATCGCTCAATGGACGACCTGCGTTCTTCGATCGTCGACATTGCTGAGGAACCAGGCTCGCAATCGACGATTCGCAATCAAAAGCTGGTGCCGAGGCAGGCCACGGCGTTCGTGTCTATCATGCAGGGTTGCAACATGCATTGCACCTTTTGCATCGTCCCGCAGACGCGCGGCGCAGAACGAAGCCGTTCAATCGACGAGATCGTGAGGGAGGTGCGCGACCTGGTCGCGCATGGTGTGAAAGAAGTCACCTTGCTTGGGCAAATCGTAAATTTGTATGGCCGTCACGAGTTTCCGAAACGCGATGGCAAAACCCCCTTTGTGCAATTGTTGGAAGCAGTGAATGAAATTGAGGGGCTCGAACGGCTCCGATTTACATCCCCTCACCCCATCGGTTTCCGCAATGACTTGATCGATGCGATTTCGCATCTGCCGAAACTGGCAGAGCACGTTCATTTGCCGTTGCAATCCGCCTCCAACAGAATTCTTAGAGCGATGCACCGGGCCTACACAGTGGAGAAATATGTCGATCTTGTTCGCCGCGTCCGGCATGCACGCGAGGGCATTGCGATTACCACCGATATCATCGTGGGATTTCCAGGTGAGACCGAAGAGGATTATAAACAGACGCGCGATTTAGTTGAAGAACTCCAATTTGATAACGCGTTCGTTTTTCGCTATTCGCAGCGCCGTCATACGCCTGCTGCGGAAATGCCTGATCAAATCGATGAGCACATCAAAGAAGAGCGAAATCGGGATTTGCTCCGCGTCGTCGACGAAGCGACGCGCCAGTCTGGCGAGCGTTTGGTGGGCAGCAACGTTCGAGTTCTTTGCGAAGGTCCGAGCAAAACCAATCCAACGCGGTTGATGGGTCGAACACGTACAAACAAGATTGTCGTGTTCGAAGGAAACGAAAAACTGATCGGAGAAACTGTCGATGTACACGTGCAACGCGCCAATGGATTCAGCTTGTACGGGACGCTGCTCGTGAAAGATCACAGCACTTTAAAAGTTGCATCCGCCGAACGGCGAGTTGAAAATTCGCCCGCCATACGGCGGGACGAATCCGCCGGCCCGCACTATCGCCGCCAGTGATTTACCAACTCTCTTTACAAGCTGCTGGGATCATCGCAGGCGTATTTCTCGTCTTGATCAGTCTGCCCGGTTTGATGAAACCGACTCTCGCCGGCGTTGCACAAAAGTTTCCCCGGTCTCACGTGGCCGGAGTATTCCTGTTAACGATTTGTCTTGTCTGGACTTTCTGGCTGCTCGCCACCATTCAGATGGGTGAATTCTCCACATTTCGGCGCCCCTTGCTCATTGCGTTGCCCATCGGCTACGGACTCGTGCTGCGTTTTGTTGGAGAATTCCTGGCAGTGCGCGCGCTTGGAATTCTTTGTTTGCTCGCTGCGGAACCGCTGCTCGATGCAGCTTTTCTGCGTTACGAGCCGAGTCGTTTGCTCGTAACCGTCCTGGCTTACTTGTTGATTCTCGCCGGACTGTTTTGGGTCGCGATCCCGTATTTGCTGCGCGATCAAATTAACTGGAGCACACGGAGCGTGTTTCGTTGGCGCTTTCTGCACCTCATCGCGCTGATTTACGGCTGCGTGATTCTGACGTTCGCCTTCACGCGGTATTAAGAGCTGCAGCGGCGGTCTGTGACCGCCGAACAATTGCGAGAGTTCGTCATCATCGGTTTCGGCGCTGATAGAGCGCCGCTACAGTAAATGCATGGACCGCATTCTGGTCATCCGCGGTGGCGCGATCGGCGATTTCATTCTTACTCTGCCAGCGCTCAAGACGCTACGTGAGGCTTGTCCACACGCGCACATCGAGATCCTTGGTTACAAACATATCGCGGCGATTGCGCAGAACCGGTTCTACGCGCAAGCAGTTCGCTCAATCGAATACGGACCTCTCTCGGGCTTCTTCGCGAAGAATTCGGAGCTACCTGCAGAGTTGGCAGATTATTTCGCGACTTTCGATCTGATCATCAGCTATCTATATGACCCGGATGGGATCTTTGAAAGTAACCTCCGCCGATGTGGTGTTGAAAATCTGCTTTGCGGGCCCGCCAAGATCGTCAAAACCAGTGACCATGCCGCGCGGCAGCTCGCGCGACCCATCGAAGAACTCGGAATTAGAGTTGTCGATCTCACTCAAAAAATTTTCCTCTCCGAAGAAGATCGCCAGTTTGGCCGCGAGTTTCTCCAGACACCATCGCAACCAATTATCGCTATTCATCCTGGAAGCGGCAGCAAGGAAAAGAACTGGCCGCTGCAAAATTGGATCGAGCTCTTCTCAACAGAACATTGGCACATCGAAAAGCGCCATTCTCTGATCGTCATTTCAGGCGAAGCAGACAAAGAGCAAACCGCGCAGTTGGAAAAAACTTGGAAGGATCAGGAGATCCGTTTCGCAAGAAATTTGCCACTGCCTCATCTGGCCGCAGTGCTTGAGCACTCAATCTTCATCGGGCACGACAGCGGAATCTCGCACCTGGCCGCGGCTGCAGGCGCAAATTGCATACTGCTGTTCGGTCCGACCGATCCCAACGTCTGGGCACCCAGGAACGAGAATGTTCAAGTGCTTCGTGCGCGAAACGGCGAGGTTAATGACCTGCAGATTGCAGTCGTTCAGGCAGCTCTAACCGAAGCCTTGCACGCCGGTTCCAAGTCGGTTAACCAGGGCTTG
>DATHHK010000274.1:0-4303 GCA_035317225.1 Candidatus Udaeobacter sp.
ATGTCGCACCATTACTCCGGTCCCGACTTCGGGTTCCCGCGCGGAGACGCGCGCTTGGACCTCACCGATCTGTATGCCTTCCCCAAGCCAGGGGACGCGGGCAAGTCGATCCTGGTCATGGACGTGCACCCGTCCGCCGCCAAGAAGCCGCCGGGGCCCACCACTACGGAGCCCTTCGCGCCCGAGGCCATCTACGAGCTGAAGGTTGACACGGACGGCGATGCCGTCGCCAATATCGCCTACCGCGTGCGGTTCTCGGCGTCCAAAGGTGGAGCACAGACCGCAACACTGCGCCGCGTTGAGGACGCGCCGGCCGCCGGGACAGGCGATGGCGGGCACGCCATCTTCGAGGGGGCGCCGGTCTCGACAGGACGGGAGGCGCAAGTGACGGAGGTCGGCAACTACCGCTTCTTCGCGGGCTGGCGCAGCGACCCCTTCTTCTTCGACGTGGAGGGCGCGTTGAACAACCTGCAGTTCACTGGCGACGATTACTTCTCCGATAAGGACGTGTGCAGCATCGTGTTGGAGCTGCCCAACTCGGCCCTGGGGTCCAAAGCGGTTGGCCTGTGGGCCCGCACGCTAGTTCCGGCGGACGGGGCGGGCGGGGGCTGGGTCCAGGCGGACCGCGGCGCGCTCCCCGCACAAACTCCCTTCCTTGCCGGCGAGCAGAACGCTGCCTACCTCGATGGGGAGCCGGTGGACGATGCCCGCTTCGTGGCCGTCTTCGCGCACGCGCTGGAGCACGCGGGTGGGTATACGCCGGAGGAAGCAAAGCGGGTTGCAGGGAAACTGCTGCCGGACCTCCTGCGCTATGACCCCACGCGCCCGGCGTCCTTTCCGGCCAACGGCCGGGCACTTACCGACGACGTCCAGGATGCCTTCCTAGCTATCCTCACAAATGGGAAGGTCACGGAGGATAAAGTAGGGCCCCACCACGATCTGCTCACCGAATTCCCCTACCTCGGGCCGCCCCACAACGCCTGAAAGGGCTTGATGGTGGTTGTCGTACGCCATTCGGTCAGCGCGCGGTTCCACTTAGCGCCGGCGAACGTTATTTCGAACTTACCGATTCGAGTAAACAATTGGATCGCGCTCGAAAAGCACTCGGCCTAAAGGAAAACGAAGCGCTGCTCGTGTTCACCGACGGAGAGAAAGAATTCGCGGTGGCGACGGACGTGCATTAAGCGCTTACTTGATCGAAATCGATAGTCCATTCAGCGGTAAAGAACACGTCTCGGCGTTTCTTGATTAGGGATTAGAACTGAAACAGTGCAACACACTGCGAGGGGAGGAAGCCAGGAACTAACGGGGACTTAACCTGGCGCGGTGTTTATGAATAAGCACGGCCTCCAATAACCGCCTCTCCGCACCTAGTGCAGGCTCGCAGCGGCCGCTTTAATGTTTCGTTTGCAGCAAGGGATGCGGCCGCACAAATTGCTTCAAGAAACGATAAATGATTTCAACCGAAAAGACGCAGTTGCGTCGTCGGTCTTTGGAATGACGCGCAAGAGAGTTTCGGACGCGCGCACATTCGGTTGCGCCTGCAGGAGATGGCAAACATCGAAGCGATTTGCTCGGCGAAGATACCTTCGCCAGTCATGCGCGTGTGCCATTGGGAATTGTTCAGCCGGTTTCCTCGCAAATTGCGGATGCGTCCCAGCACCTTCTCTTTGCGCTCGGGAAAATGTTCCTCGAGCCAATGTTCAAATAGTGGCGCGACCACCCACGGCAGGCGAACAATTGTGTATCCGGCAAATTGAGCACCCGCTTTTGCGCAGGCGTCAATAATCTTCGGAACTTCATGATCGGTGAGCCCAGGGATGATCGGTGCAACCATTACGCCGGTTGGGATTCCGGCGCTGCGAAGTTGCCGGATCGCATCGAGGCGCGCTTGGGGGGACGACGTCCGCGGCTCAAGCACTCGCTGCAAATTCGAGTCCAGCGAAGTTACTGAAATATTTACAGCCACTCCATTATGCGCGGCGAGATCGCGCAAAAGATCGACGTCGCGTGTAACAAGGCGGTTCTTTGTGATGATCGCCACCGGATTGCGAAATCTGGCGAGCACTTCGAGACAGCCGCGAGTAATGCCGAGCTTTCGCTCGACCGGCTGATACGGATCGGTCACGCCACTCAGCACCAGCGTTTGCGGCTGCCACCGCGGCGATTCCAGTTCAGCGCGCAACAACTCCGGCGCGCTTGTTTTAACCATGATCTTGCTTTCGAAATCGAGTCCGGCGGAAAAGCCGAGATATTCGTGCGTTGGTCGTGCGTAACAATAGATGCAGCCATGTTCGCACCCTCGATACGGATTCAGGCTTGTCTCAAACCCGACATCCGGACTGTTGTTACGAGTGATGACCGATTTGGTTTCGTCGCGAAAATATTGCGTTCCGCGTTGCGGCCGTTCTTCCGTTTCAGGATCAACGTCGACAACATCGACGTCATTTAGATCGACATGCAGCTTTTCGAAGCGATTTGCGGGGCTCCAGGAGGCACCACGTCCGTGAATGGCCGCGCGGCTTGGCGGCGTCTCTACAACGACAGGCTGGAACTTCTTCGCCATCCAGTAAGTTCACATGAACATATCGCAGTGTCGACCGAAATCTTGCCATTACTCCAACATTCCATCGCTCCGACACTTCATTACTGAAGCGCTGCGTTATTTCACTTTGAGTAATGAAGTAATTGGGTAATGAATTTCCGACCGCAAATATGCGACTCCGGAGGGGTGGCAGAGCGGTTGATTGCGCCGGTCTTGAAAACCGGAAGGCCGAAAGGTCTCGTGAGTTCGAATCTCACCCCCTCCGCGCCTCAAAATCCTATTCCTGGTCGTGCTCGTACTCTTCGATTTTTAACGAGAGTCCTTCTGATGTGAATCGTGAACAGCGATCAGTGTTTGGTGATTACTCGGTTCGCGCGCGAAAAAACGCCAAATCAGGGCAGCACATAGAATTCCCAGTACCGCTGCGCACACAACATCGGACAGGTAATGCGCGCCAAGGTACATTCGAGAGAACCCGATCAGAATCGGGATTGGAAGGCACGCGAGGCCGACACGGCGGCGCGCGAAGATCAAGACACCAAAAAATGCGGTCGACGCTAGAACGTGACCGGAGGGAAACGCGTGATATTTCGTGCTGAAACGCGGACCTCCCCACCGCAGCTCCGATTTCACAGACGGGCGGGCCCTTGGAACCGTGCGTTTGATAACGGTACCGGCAACCCCAGCGATCGCCATTGCCAGCAACATGGAAAAAAAAATGCGCATCCATTTTTTGCTGTGGCGCCGCCAGGCGGTTCCTAAAAGGAGTAATCCAAGCGCAACGTGCGAAGGCCAGTCACCGAACAAACTAACGTTGCGCATGAAGTTGCGCGTCATGGGGCTTTGATGCCGCGCCATGAAATCGCGCATGGACCCGTCAAAATGAAACGCAATTGCGATCGCTATCGCCGCGATGACGACTCCGATCAGCCAGTAAAAAACAGCGGCGCGCTTCACAATAAAGTTCCCGTCAGTTTTAGCGGGCGCTATTTTGAGCGCGCTCTTGAAATCCGCAATACGCAATTCTGTCCTTCTGTTTTTCGGCTCGGTCCTGTTCCATCTTGCCGGTACGTGGAGCTTGCCGTTGATCGATCGTGACGAGCCGCGTTTCGCGGAGGCATCACGGGAAATGATCCAGCGCCCCGATTACGTCGTTCCTCACTTCAACAATCAGCTACGACTCGACAAGCCTCCCCTCGCCTATTGGGCGCAAGTGGCAAGCTATCGAATCTTTGGTGAAAGCGATTTCGGCGCGCGTTTTCCATCTGCGATCGCGGCTGCACTGACGGCACTGGTGATTGTTGGATGGGGCTACCGCATCGGTGCGGCCGCAGCCGGCTGGTGGGCAGCGATCATTTTCACGCTATCGCTACAGACTTTCGTTCATGCAAAAGCCGCAGTCGCCGATATGTGGCTCGTGTTGTTCATGACGCTGGCGAGTTGGGTCGGGTATGAACTGATTCAACGCCCGACGTCCAGCGCTCAACGCCCAACATTCAAGATCCAATGGAGATTGTGGTGGGCATTCTATCTCTCGCTTGCTCTAGGTTTTCTCGCGAAAGGTCCCATCGCGTGGATACCGCTGCTCACGGTCTTAACAACAATCGTCTTGCGGCGAGATTGGCAATTGGCTCGGCACTTCAAATTCCTGCGTGGAATTTTGCTGATGGTCGGGGTTGTCGCACTCTGGGGAATCCCAGCGCTGATTCAAACTCACGGCCAATTCTTCGCGATTGGAATCGGGCGACATGTCATTGG
>DATHHK010000275.1:0-4138 GCA_035317225.1 Candidatus Udaeobacter sp.
CGTGCGTTCCGGGCGGGTGCGCGAGGATACTTGAGTACCGAGGACGCCCCCGAACTGCTCAGAGCGTTCGATGAAATCTTAACCGGCCGCCCGTACGTAGGTGCCAGTGTGTTGCCGCTCATTCTAAGCAATTTCGCAGGCAGCGCTAAAAGCGTGGGCAGCTCCGATATCAATAGCCTGAGTAATCGTGAGCTGGAGATTTTCTCTTTTATTGGCAGAGGCTTCGGTGTTTCGGAGTTAGCGAATGAATTGAATGTAAGCGTCAAAACGATTGAGACACACCAGATGCGAATGAAGGAAAAACTCGGAGTACATAGCGCCGCTGAGTTGCGACAAAAAGCTCGGGAGTGGTTAGCCAGATCCGCTCTGAACCGAATACGCGAAGAACCGGAACCTGAACACGTAAACGGAGCGCGATTTGGTTGCTTTTAAAAAGGGCTGCCGTCGGCGCTCGCGGCTACAGCGTGAGAAATCGCGGCGATCTGTTTACCCGTTGGAATCCACGGCTGAGATGCAGCAATCTGGATTGCAGACGCACAAAGCGACAACGAAAGCGGTTTGTCGCTCGTAGGGTTGGGGCGCGCAGATAAGAGGGATTTGTCTTGCTTCACTTTCTTCCCTTCCTCAAGATTGAGGCATGAAGCCGTTGAACATATTGATTCTCGTCGCTTTGCCCCTGCTGTCTCTAGAGTGGAATACAAACGCACAATCCGAGGGTGAACTACCAGATGCGGCAGAGCCACAGCTGGCGGAGGAGGGCGATTGGGCTGCTCGCTATAATGAGGCCCAAATCGAGTGTCATGAAGGGTCTATGAAGGCGTGCGACTCAATTTGGATGGACGACCGGGTCCTAATGGACACCTTTTTGTACAACTACGGGCGAACATGTGGCGGCCGTGTTGATCTCCGCACGATCAGGCGCGAAGGGGTCAGCTGTGCTGAGGCCTTCCCGGGTCACTAAGCGGCTAATACTGATAAACTGACGTTAACCGGATCAGGTGCCGCAACGCCGCAGCCTTCGGTGATAACCATCGCGGTTTGGCCTTGTGGTAATGCAATCGGCCTATTGGTATGCTCGCCGTCTTCAGCCCAAAATCCGGTTCCGTCATCGGGTTGTATTGGGGCATGTCCTGCTCAGTGTTGGCGTTGGCTGCTACCGCAATTCGTGGGGATGGCCTTAAAAAACGTCACACTATGCCTACCATTCTTATTTCTTTCAAATCCGTACGTGACGGTGAACCAAAGTTTAAAGGTGACTGGCCTTCCAGGGGCCATGTCGCCTTGGGGAGGGCGGTTGGGAACACCGGTAATTAGAAGCCACAGGTCGCAGTCGCCGCCCTCAACCCCGTTCCCATTTACGTGGTTCGCAACCCTGGTAATCCCAACTCTCGTATCTGCCGTATACATACGACCAATGCCTGGAGTTTGGCCGCGCCCGACGTTACACTGACCGCTGGCTGGGCAAGGGACCTGGCCGTACCCCTTTGCTACTTCTCTGTCCACAGGGAAAAACCGGCGCTCGCCCAAAAAGTTCTCAAACCCGAACTTGAGCTTCAATTGGCCGCGTATGTCCACTTGCTCGCCGGCGCACGGGACGGACATGTTCGGGGGTATAGAATTGAGAAGAACTTCCTTGTGGGTAGGGGTTTTATCCTCCCCCATCGCAGGTATAGCAAAGCAGGCAAGCAGGAGGGGGATGAGAAGGAGAGCAAGCCGCGAAGGCGACCGGTCCATTGATTTTTTTAAGTGTGGAGTTGTCATATTTTGTTTTTCTTGTTGAAGTCGGATGTTGAACTGCATTTAACTGCATTCCAGTTCCACGCGGAACCAGGAATCATTCTCACGAGGCGCTTTTGAACGGCAGGCGCTCGCTTCGGCTGACTCGGGGCTACAGTTAGACCTGGGGGATCGCGCTAAACGATGTCTCAGTGAAGATCCGGCCCCTGCGGCTTATTCAGCCGTGCCGAAGAGAAGAAACTTTCGGATGACGTAATCGAGGGAGGCTTGTACTTCATCCGCGACAGTTCGTCGAACTTTATTTCACGCCCTCCGCAATCCTCAGTGGCGTTCTGTCGGGTCGAATCACAGAGTCACGCTCCACGAACGCAGTTAGCTTTTCATCCGTACGCGCAACAAAGCGCTTTCCTTCGTGGCCGTGTGCATCTGCAATCCAGATTATTCGCCGTTACAATCCACGGCTGCAACACAGCCCTAACTTCAACGGGCTTTGCTCCGAATCGTACTTCCCAGATCGCCGCAGAACCGTTTTGACTGCCCGAACGACTCCGCAGCAGCCGGAATGCGCTTGCGATTGAAATACGAGTTTCCTACGCTACAACCAATTGTCTGTCTTGTTGATGGACTCATCAAAATAATCCTCTTATATGAAAACAATCGTAGCATTCATTGTTGGTTTACTGATTGCCACTGCATGGGCACAGAAGGATGATACACATAATATCGTTTGGTTGCCGGGCGGCATAGGCTCCTTAAATGGACACGACTATCAAACGGGCCTGCGCCACGATGGCGTCGTGGTGTGGCGCTGGTCCCCGTACCACTGAAAACGTCCTAACCATCTGCTGTAGTTTAACGGCAAGGGTTAAGCACCGTTGCCATCAAGCGGCACATCGTGCACAACACGTCCGAGCTTGCTGACATTGCCGTCGGATGATTCGCCCAACGTAAGGTGCCCGACCCGACAACGCCCTTGAAAGCTCGCTTCGACTGACTCGGGGCTACAGTTGGACCTGGGGGATCGCGCTAAACGATTGTCTCAGTGAAGATCCGGCCCCTGCGGCTTATTCAGCCGTGCCGAAGAGAAGAAACTTTCGGATGACGTAATCGAGGAGGTTTTTACCTGATCCGCGATAGCTGGTGAGCTTTATTTCACGGGCTCCGCAGTCCCCTAGGCGTTCTGCCGGATCGAATCGCCGCTTTAAGTTCCGTAAACGCAGTCAGTTTTCGTTCGCACGCTTAGGGTTAGAAAACCCATCCCGTGATGAATCAGCGGATTGAGAACTTAATTTAGCGTCGCCACTTTGGCATGAAGGCCAACATGGCGGCGGCATAAGCTCGGAAAGCTCTGAATCTCAGGTCGGGATGAAACGGGGCAAGGAATGTGGCGACGGTAGTGTGACCGTCTCGTATGGCATCCGTTGCCAACTCGACTAGTTCATCCGGAAGAACTTCCTTTCCAGGGCTTCGCTTTCTTTTAAGGGTAGAGAGGCGCCTTCGTTTTCCCTTACCGGGTCGACCGACGGCGTGAGAGTGCTTGTCCATTCCCGCCTTATGGCGTGCTTTGGGCCACGATTCAAGCCTAAATTTCGCAGTCCTTCTACTCTCGCCAATTCGATTACGGAATCGCTCCGAAATGGCCAGTGAACCAGATGTAAGCGTCAAATTTGGGTTCGGCCGTATTCAAAGGCTGAGTCCGAAACAGCGGTGGTCTCGCTGGGCCCACCTCCCATCGAGGCAGCGAGTAATTCCATCAAGCGCGCCTCGTAAGAATCACACATCGGAGACTTCCCATTTGCCTGGATCCATTCGGGATGTTGGACCCGCAGATCATTGTGGATCTGTCGCAGTAGTGCAGAGTAAGTGTGGATTTCGTGGCGCATCGTCGGTGACTCGGTGGAAAATTCAAGTGGGCCGGGGGAGGATTCCCTGTCCAGAAGTCCGACGGGCCCGCCCACCGGAGATTCCATGAGCGCGCGCCAATAACCAGGTTAAGGTATTCTTTAGCAATCCGCGCGCCTGCTCGCGTTGTGCGCGACGCTGACTTAATTCAATTACCTTGCGACGCTGATGTTGCAGTAACGCGGCCAGCAGTCCGCTTTGCGTAAGCGTCGCGGTGGATCTCGCAATGTAGCTTTTTCTCTTCTTCATAACGCCTTTGATCTAAGGTTTGACAACGCTTCTGACAGATTCCCACATTGGACTTTGGTTCTATATCTTTCGGGGTAGGACGCAGCCTTGTACCGCTGCGACGACGCTGCGAGCGCGCGCAAGTAACCGAGTGAGGCTATTTCCAAAGAAGCCACGCCTTCGGCTGCGGTGTGTATGACGGTGGGTCAACTCGATCACTTTGCGGCGCTCGCATCGGAGCAACTCGGCCAGGAGTCCGCTTTGCGTAAGG
>DATHHK010000276.1:0-3353 GCA_035317225.1 Candidatus Udaeobacter sp.
CTTCGCGGTTGTTCTTCTCCGCCTCGACCACGACCAAAAGCTTGTCCATGAAAGCAGCCATTCCCCAGGTGGGGCTCGTTTGATCTAGCGGGGGCATGTCAAAGATAATGTAGTCAAAGTCACTTGCCTTCATATTCGGCATCATGTCGAAGAATTTTTTCAAACCGAGCTGCGCCGGACCGCCGCTACTGGGTGATCCCACGGTAGCGAGATAGAGATTCTCCGTGGCCGACGCGATGGAGTCGGACGGCTTAAGAGCTTTGTTCAAAGGATAAGCAGGTTTACCCTTGAAAAACGGGTGCACTTCCTGCGGGCCCAGATTCACATCGACGAGCAGCACCTTGCCATCGTTGGTATCCGAAAGTGAGGCAGCGAGCCCGGCTGCAAGAGTGGAAGTTCCCCCCTCTTCCGACATGCCGGTAACGCCAACCAGCTTCGGTTTATGCGTCAAATGGTTCAGTTCGAAATAAAGACCGAGGCGGTCACGGATTGCGTCACAATATGGCCGAATGAAATGGCCGGCCTCCCAAGGCGCCAACTTCGGGTGACGCCGTTGCGTAGTGAGGGCCCCCGGATCTGCCGGTGAACCATTAGAAGGCAAAGCAAAGCGTCCGTTCGCATACGGGATCGAGAGCATCAATGGAATGTGTAACTGCGTCTCCAGTTGGAACGGCCGGCTAACAGTCTGGTTCAGAACCAAACCCCTTAACAGTGCTAAGGCTATCCCGAAAGCTAGCCCGCCGCCGACCAGTCCTATGAGAATCTTATTGCGTTTCTTGGTCTCCAAGCCGGGAGGAGAAGGGCGCTGGACCGCGCTAATGTTGGGGATTTTCGACGGATCCAAAGCCTCGTCGATACGGGCCTTTTCGAGCGATGCCGCGAAGTACTTGTAATTCGCTTCGTCCATCTCCTTCTTCCGTTCCAAGTCTTCAATCTGCGGGGCCAGCTCCGCAAGCTGTTTCGTCCTCCGCTGAATATCGCTAAGGCGGGTCTTAAGCGCCTCGATTTTTGCCTGGGTGCCCGCAACCTTGGCTTTATTCACTTTTTCATCCCCAGGTTTTTTCTTTCCCCAAGTCTTTGAGCGGCTGTCGGTCTTTTGACTAGCAAGAGCTTGTTGCTCAGCCAGGTCCGCCTGGGCCGCGTTAAGTTGCTCCTGGACCTTGGCGGCCTCGGTGGTAAGAGCCACTGAGCCCTCTTTGAGCGACGCAATTCCTGTTTTTTCCCGCAGTGATTTCAACCCGTCTTCGCTCTGATTTAAACGCCCGCGAACCTGATCGGTTTGTTGAGCCACAAAATCGAAGGCACCGACAGATCGGTGTACTTCAAGATGCTTAACGAAATAACGGCTTAGCAGCTCCTGCAATACGAGCGTCGCGATCTCCGGATTCCGGTTTTCATAGGAGATGAAAATGATGTTACTTCCCTTGTTTGCAACGACTTTCAGGCCCGAGGCGACGCTTTGTGCCGCCTCTCCTTCTGTTGCAGATGCACCAGATGGTGGCAGCAATCGCTGCAGACCGATTGCCCGGACCAGCCGGGAGAACGGATCGTGGGCTGGCGGCAGTAGTCGCTGAGGACCCAGTGCCTGGGCGACTTGCACGGCAAGATCCCAACTGGTCAGAATCTCAACTTCAGCGCCGATCACTTTATCCGTGTCGTTAGCCGCACCCGCGGGGTTCGCCCGCTCAACCGAGTCGACACTGCTCCTTTCCACAACATAGCGCACCAGCAACTTGGCTTGTGATTCATAGGAGGGTGGATAGAGAAAATAAAACGCCGCAGCGGCAATAATGCCTAGCGCCGCGCATGCCATGATTGTTCGCTTGCGCTTGAACAGAGCGAAGAAAATGTCACCTAGTTTTACGCCAGAGCGTTGTTGTAGTTCTTGTCGAATTTCAGCCATAATTTTACCTTTAGTCGAGATGTGGATAGAGGATCGAACCCGCCAGCCGGTTGAACGCCAGCGGCATTCTGCCAAAGAGCCGCTTGTGTAAACCGCCCTCACGGCGGACCGGAGTGAGACACTGCCGACCCGATGGATCGACTCGGAAGTAATCGATTATTTCTTCGTGCGTGTCCCAGGAAAGCTTGAATCGTCGCAAACCGTCGTTTTCAGAGTCGGTGCGGCCGAAATGTAATTTTTCGACGCCGGTCCGCGCCAAGTGCTGGATGCCTTGCCACATGACAAGGTTATTAGCGCGGAATTCTTGAAACCTTTTGTCTGAAGCGCCGTACTTATAGATGGCATTCTTTCCGAAGCGAAAGAAAACCGCCGCAGCAATCGGGCGTGACCCGCGTCGTGCCAGAACAATAAACCCTAGACCGGGCTTGATGATGTGCTCGTAAATGTTCACAAAAAACGATGCCGGTTGCGGTGGGAGACCATGGCGCCGGCGCGTTTGAACGTGGAGCCGGTAAAAATCGTCGATAGCCTGGCGACTGCGGGCAACAAGCGCACTCACATTGCTGCGTTCCGCTTTACGAATAGCGCGACGGACTTGGCTGTCGAAACGACCTGCCATTTCCTCGGGACGGCGGAAATCGAGTGTATGCCCGTAGAATCTAGGTGCCGAACTCGGGGTAGATTGAAAGGATTTGCCTCCCCGGATTTCCAGGTGTTTCCAGCGTCGTTCCCTCGCGAAGCGAACAAGCCGGTCTTTTACTACGCCCGTCACCTCAGGGTCAAAAATGAGCGGCTCGCACAGATCGCTGAATGGGAGGCAGACACCGCGTCGGCCAGTGAACGCACTGTGCACTTCCATCAGCGGTATTAGCGCGGCCAACCTGCGTCCGCGGGAAAATTGAAGATAAAAGGGCCGATGGTTATAAGTCTTATGAAGCACTTTTGCCCAGGCGCTGGTGTGGAAGCAGCCGGCGTCGCGATGCAAGGCAATCACAAGATCCCAACCTGGATTTTGGAGGGGATTAATAATCCACATTTGGAGCGATTCCTCGCCCGTCTTCGGCTCCACCAAGGAATCCTCGCCAGAAAAGGGCGCCGCTTCCACGGATGGCCAATTGCCTACTTGAATGTTCAAATCGCTTCTTCCTAGACCAATGCTTCTGCGCCAACCGATTCGGTAACGCAGCGGACGACATATTCGATCTGCTCTGTCGTCAGCTCTGGAAACATCGGCAGGGAAAGAAATTGGTCGGCCAGACTTTCCGCAATTGGGAACGCGCCCTTCTTGTAGCCGAGATTTCGGCATGCTTCCTGCAAATGAATCGGCACCGGATAATGCACAGCGCACCCGACTCCTTTTTCCTGGAGATTCCGAGCGACTACATCCCGCTCCTGTACGCGAATGGCATAGACGTGATAAACGTGCCGTGCGTACATCGCCTCGAACGGC
>DATHHK010000277.1:0-2433 GCA_035317225.1 Candidatus Udaeobacter sp.
CTGCTCTTTCATCCAGCGCGGCACGGCTTCTTCGATTGTGACGCCGCAAATCACGCGTGTTTGCCCCATGGAGACCAGCACCGAACCGTTGGCGTGCGGCGCGATGTTTAACTCGAAATTAATCGAACGAATTTCATCGCACCCGCGCCCATCATTTCGCTGCATGGTTGTGAACTTAGGTGTAGCTGGGATTTGCGCGACGAAAGATTTGCAATGTTGGATGGTTCTCCTGCGACGCTCCGCAGTCAGCGACCGCTCTTTAGTCCTGAGTAATCGGCTTGACGCACTGCACTGACCATCGTTGTTTAAGCGTTTTGAGTGAAAAATAGCTCTGACACCCAGACAGCGATTTGCATTGCCGGAGCGCACCGTTCAGGAACATCGATGCTCACCAGGCTATTGCACGCGTGTGGCCTATACCTCGGTCCGCAAGAAGAATTGATGCCCGCGCAGACCGATAACCCTGATGGTTTTTGGGAACATCTTGGGTTCGTTGCGCTAAATGACGAATTGTTAAATGCGCTCGGCGGCGCCTGGGACCTCCCGCCGAAACGCGATGCAAACTTCCCACATGCCGGAATAGACCCTTTGCGCATGAAAGCGCGGCTGCTCGTCGAAAAGTTTGACTCGGCGGGTCTCTGGGGCTGGAAGGATCCGCGCAACAGTTTGACGCTGCCATTTTGGCAGGAGCTGCTGCCCGGCATGAAAACGCTGATCATGGTGCGCAATCCATTGGAAGTCGCCCATTCGATGAAGGAGCGTAACAGAACTTCCTATTCGTTTGGGTTGCGGCTTTGGGAAATCTATAACCGGCGCTTGATCGAGGCGGCAAAGGAGCCAGACCGGCTGGTTACGCAATACGATTTGTTTTTCGAAAACGCAGAATCGGAATTGCGGCGCATTGCAGAATTCATTGGTTTGCCCGATTCAGGCGTAGGCTGCGGTGCGGCACTCGTAAAAAAACAAAAACGGCACACTCGCTTCAGCATTGACGATCTTGTCGATGCTCGCGTCTCCGGAGAAGTGATTGAACTTTATCAAGCTTTGATGAGCGAAGCCAGAGAAAGCACAGCCAAGACTTCGCAAGGCTTGAAAAAGGAAGAGCCCGATTTGCTTCCTGGTTCGCTCAGTCGGCTAGATGCCTCCGTTCCGGAAAAGATCGCTCGTATCGAGCATCTCGAGAGGGAACTCCGTCAATTTTCGCTCCACCATGAAAAGGAGCGCACCCAATACCAAGGCCAGATCGAGAATATCCGGGAATCCTTGCAGGCCAAAAGCATTAGCCTTGCGGCGAGCGAAGCGCAGGCAGACGCGCTGCGAAATCGTCTGCGCCAACAATTGAAAGCCACAAAAAGGCTTTGCCGCCTCCTGGATGATGTTAGTGACGCGGCAGCCCGGCTTCGAGCTTCGGCGCGGTGGCAACTCGCAAATCCAGTCACTGCTATAAAGGCGAAATTTTTCCCCGCGCAGTCCAAAGCATCGTTAGGCTTTGGGCATTTGGAAAAAATCGTTTCAGGATATCATGAGTGGCGAACGACCCATCCGAACGTTGCGACGATTGATGACCAGATTCAAGCGTTGATTTCAGGTTTAGCGTCTGCCTCGGCGCGGAGGCTGGCCCCTCCTGAACCTCCCGCGCCGAGGGGCCCTATCGAATTTCCAGTCCACGACGAGGTCGAAGTTTCCATCGTCATTCCAGTGTTCAATCAATTCCGTTTTACAGAGGCCTGTCTGGCTTCACTGCAGGAGTACCCTGGAACGGAGCTCTTTGAAGTCATTTTAGTAGATGATTGCTCTACGGATGTCACCGCTGAGGCTGTCCCGCGGATGCCAGGGGTTGTCTATCTGCGTAACGAAACCAATTCCGGTTTCATCACGTCGTGCAATCGCGGTGCCGAAAAGGCGCGCGGTAAGTACCTTGTCTTCCTAAACAACGACACGCTTGTCACGGACCACTGGCTAGACGCGCTGTTGGATACCTTTGCAGAACAACCCCACGCCGGCATCGTCGGCTCAAAACTCATTTATCCCGACGGTCGCTTGCAGGAGGCAGGCGGGATCATCTGGCGAGACGCGTCAGGATGGAACTATGGCAAGTTCGATGACCCCGCGAAACCCGAATACAATTATCTTCGCGAGGTAGATTATTGCTCAGCTGCAGCGTTAATGATTCCCAAGTCACTATTTCAGGCCGTGGGCGGGTTCGATTCGCGCTATGCGCCCGCCTATTACGAAGACACCGATCTGGCGTTCAAGGTCCACCAGGCCGGTTACACGGTGCTATATCAACCACTAAGCGAGGTCATCCACTATGAGGGAGCGACTGGTGGGACCGATCTCACAACCGGCACAAAGAAACATCAGGAAATTAACCGCTCGACGTTTGCCGAAAGATGGGCCGCCGAGCTGATGGCCAAACCCGCTCCCGGCGAC
>DATHHK010000278.1:0-5856 GCA_035317225.1 Candidatus Udaeobacter sp.
GCCCTCGTGAGCCGTCGAGACGAAGAACGCTGACAGCGCATGCTGGAAGACTGTATCGGGCGGCAGCGTGACTTCGTTCACGAGAGTTTTGGCGCCGACCAGCGCATGCTTTTCGAACGAGGCCAGACGACCAGCGAAGGAATCGACAAGCGCTTCGATCTCTTCGTCGGGCAGGGCCGGGTTGATATAGCCGTAGCGCTCGGCGAGGCATCCGAGCGCATCCGATGCAAGGCCACCTACAATGTCAACAGCACCGGACTGGGTCTGAAGCAGACTCTCCGCTGCGCTAGCGACAGCTACAAATTCGACTTGAGTACCGACGTTACGAGCGAGGGTAACCGCATTCACGGCAACTGGAGCGAAGCGAGCCGGAATCTTTTCGGCAATCTGCAGGGCACGGCGGGCGGTGGCCAGATCGGGGTGTTCGTCGAGGCTTCGGGATTTGCCGCCAGCGTGACGTTGCGAACCACCGGCAGCAAGCAGACCGTGCAGATCAACTCCAAGGGCGAGATCAGAGCCGTCAATATCACGATGTCGAAGGGCGGCTAGTCTGAAAGCGCTTGACCCCAAACCGCCGATTAGAGAAGCGGACATGTCTCGTTTTACCGGTCGCTAACCCTGGCCTCCAAAGGTCACTTGGTGAGTTGTCGGCCTCATTAGAACGACTTGCGTCCGTGATCGGCGATGAAAATATGAAAAAGATCTTTATTGCGGTGTTGCGGCCCTTCCGATGACAGCAGCGTATGCGGAGACAAGATCCTCAACCGAATATTTTATCGTTCTCGATACGAAGACAAAAACCTGTACAATCGTAGCCAAAAAGCAGAAGACTAAAACCTTGAAGATCGTCGGTGACGCAACGTACAGGACTCAAGCGGAAGCCGAGAACGGAATGAAAATCATTAAAGTCTGCGTTACGCACTAATCATGCGCTTATAGCGAGCGATTCGCAGGATGACCGGCGACCAGTCACGAGAACTAAAAATCGGCCACCGTGTTTGCTGGAATTTTGACAAAAACGATCAGGGCACCGTCACTGAAACAAATTGGGCTGGCGTCACCATCAAATGGGATAATCGCAGCGAGCAGGCCATTCTTCACAACGACCTGGCGCCAGTTGAGCAGTGCCGGTGTGAATGAAATATCGCGGCGTCGAATATTACCTTGCTCAGGGTGTCGAAGCCGGAACTTGGAAGCTCTCGACTTCGATGAATGACAAGATACGAACTGGGTGCGTGGAAAAACCAAGGAAGATGCAGCTAAGGCCGTTGAGCGACTGATTGGACAAGCGCCTCTTACGAAAAAGTGACCGCTTGCACCACAGCTTCTACCTGAAGCTTAGAATTCATCCCAGGCAAGGGCGGGAATGGCGTTAGTGTGCGGTTGGTTCGCGGCTAAACAGACGTTGCACAGGGGCGCTGGTGAAATGAGTGTATCGAAATGAACTCGCAAACAACAGCAGCGGCGTTGGCTACTATTATCGGCTTGGCCGTCGCCGCGTATGCATTCGCCTATGTATCTTTAGCAGATACCTACAAGGCCGAGAGTCAGGTCCTGAAAATTGAAACGAAAGCCCCAGTTGTTCAGGCAACGCCGATTGTCAAAGGGCCAGTGGTTAGAGAACTTCCGGCCCCAGAGAAATAGATAGCACACCACGGGCGGGCTAGTTCGATTCCTAACACCGATATTGCAGGGGTTGAGCCAGCGCCGCTCGTACATATGAACAAGAGAAAGTTGTGGCTTGCGATTATCGGGTTCGCCACCTTGAGCCCAGCCCTCAGGGGGCAGGCTCTTTTGTGTATAGCTTATCGTTGATGTCCGAGACCTATTCCCAAAGTTAATGCCTTCTGCCTCAAGGAACCTTCGGATCGTTTCATCAACTTCGTGAGTTTTGATACCGGCGTTTTAGCTTTCGAATGCGTCTTCAATAGTTTGATGTCGGATGCCGTATATTCTTTACGAACGATTGTCTTCTTTGCTTTCTTAGCCACTTCAATCTCCAATTTGATTCAGGCGGCTTGATATCACGATCGTGCCCACCACCAAGCGAACAGATGCGAACACATTCTCATTTGTTGCTGATGCATACTGGCTTCGGTCTTTACAATATGATTTGTTCAGTTCGGTAGATAACAAACGACCGGTGCTGAGCCGTAGTCAAATGGCAATGTCTTCTATGGCGTCTAGGCGGGGGCTGGCGGCGCAATAAGAATAGTATAACACAACATCAACCAACTCGGAGGGTGCTCCTATGATGGACCAGAAGATGAAAATGGAAGTTCCGGCACAGATTCGAGAATTTGCGGAAACAAGTGTAGAACAAGCCGAGAAAGCAATCTCATCATTTATGGAGGCAGCCAGCAAGTCCGTAGCCATGGTGCCGGGTCCAATGACGGATGTGGCGAAACAGGCGCTAGCGATCACGGAAGCAAATTTGAAGGCTTCTTTCGACCACGCTCGGAATCTCATGAAGGCCAAAGACATTGATGAGGTGATGAATCTTCAGTCCGAATTTATGCGAAAGCAGTATGGCACCGTAACCGAACAATTTCAGCGAATGACCGGCGGGACTGCTTCAGCGGCCAAAGATGTTTCGAGCGAGAAGCCCGAAACGATTTAGTCGGCGTGGAATGGAGCTTGGAGGAGCAATAACCAAGGGAGTCTTCGTCAGCCAAGCTGGCGACGACATCAGGCCGCCGTGGTCTAATTGGGTCAGCGTTGGTTGGGTTGAGCCTTGGACTCGCCCCCACGTCTTCTCTCTCGTCGAATCGGTTGAGCCGAGCGGATGGCGTGATCGCGTTCAACCGCTTTTAATCTGGAAAGGCCGCCGACTATGAGCCGCCGTTCGTCGCACTCACCCTTATCAACGAGACCGTAAATGTGTTGGGTAAGTATTTTCCGGGCTTGTAAAAGCACTGATTGGTCACACGGCTTTAGCTGCTGATAAACCATGAGCGCCCGCTCAATCGCGGCGGGAGCAACAACTTCTTCAACGGGGTCGCCCATGGTCGGCCCTTGCAAATCGCAGACAATGCAGCCGTTGGGTATTCAACCAACAGGACCTATAATCCTAGATCCGTGATTAGGTTCCTTCTTCGGCTATAGCACAGCAGGATTTTCCGGGCATAGCCTGGGAGGGTACGGCTCTCGAAGCCGCAGGCAAGATCAAGCAGGGGTCGGAAAGCGGTAGGTTCTGACAAATTACAGCGCAAGGGCGGTGGACAGGAAGCAAAAGGTGATGCCCAGCTTAAGGGCGATGCAAAGAGCGCGATCAAGGATGGCCATGCACTGACCAATTTTTCACTTCACCAAGGCCCGGCTTTTCGCCGTAGCGTCGTAAATTTCGATTTGCAGCATTGGAAAGTTTGCCAGTAGTTCCGATCCTGCCTTTTTGGCGGCACTTTCTTCCGAGAACTGCCTTTTGAAATGTCCATCAACGACCATCGCATACCCGTTAGCGGGCGCGATATCAGCTCGCTGTATATTTCTCGGCTGCGGTTCTTGGATGCGAAGCGTAGGTTTTTTGATCATATGGCGCTTAACCGATCAAATGTTTTTTTGTGAATTCGCGAAGCGTCATAGCCTTCCTTGTAGTGCGAAGGGGTGCGACCCGCGCTTCGATATCTATTTGTCGGCTCTTTATCTGCTGTAAGCCCTCTCGGAGACGTAGCAGTAGCTCCTGATCCGTATCTCTACGAGAGCGCCGAGCTGGCTGTGTCATGGGTCACCGCTGGTAAGAGTCTAACCACGACTTCTGCAAAACGTTCCGCCGCGCAAAGGTCCTCGGTCATAAGGCGTCCGCCTGTCCCGTGGCGACCTGAAAAGCGTGGCTGTCCGCTATGCCCTGCCTATTGGTGATTCTCCAGGAAAATAATGGGAGCGGACTTTCCGAAGTAACGCCGCAGGTCGCTTAGCCGGGGACCGATCAGCCGTACGGCGTCTCTCAGATCACAAGTCTGCACCTGCATGTCTCTGGCCCAATGCTCGACCTGCGAGGCATTCATAGGGTCGATCATAATTTCCGTGTACGGGACGGGTCGCAACATGTTGGATTACTCGAAACGCCACTCACTCCATAACCACCAGACAAAATCAGGGTTCCGCGGACCTGCGGAATTTCTAATTATCCAAGTGGCACGGTCGTCGGCGGAAGATGACGCTCGCAGCCCTCGTGTCACTTCCGGTGCCGTAGAGGTGTTTGCTGAACGTGAAAGCGGTCATCTGGTCCCCACTCGTCACAGCCTACAGAGTTGCAGCTTACGCATTTCATCTGAGCCACAAGGACTTTGGGGGTCGTCGGCAAGATGACTAGTGTGGATCAATCCTTCACTTGATCACTCGCATCTCGCTTTTTTAGCGATAGCTTTAGCTTGTGGGCCTTCACCGAAGTCGCCGAAACGCTTCGACCAAGTTTTTCAGCAATCTCCTGTCGCGTGGCTCTACGAGCCAAGCTCTTAAGCTTGGCAATGTCATCTGCCGTCCAAGGCCGGAATCCGGGATTGGCCATTTGCGGTGCTTCTCCTACTCACGTCAAAAACGAGCGAAGCGAAAAGGTTCCGGTATCGATAAAAAAGCCCGCCTAGACCGACAGGCAAGCTAGGTGAGAGGGTGTCTTTGCTTGAAGCCTTAACATCAACCGAGAGGAGAGTGTGTGGTCTCGGGATCAGAACGTTGCGCAAGATGTGCAGTACGGTTTAAGCTCCGGGCCAAAGACGCTTTGTCTGTAGCTGTGTTTCGCAAGAATGTCGTTGTTCTTTAGGTTACCAACAGCGCTGGACCGAAAGCTACCTCGGAAGGGTCTTCACGGTTGGTTATTTCTTCAGGAGGCAATAACGCCAGGGTATTCAAAGAGGCGTAATTCAGGGAGTTTTATCGGTCAGCGCGGAAACGATCACAACCATTATCCGACTGGCACTCTGGTTCAGCTTTGATGTCTGTGCCGTAAAAGCTACGCTAACTGTGTTGGCTTAGGCGGATGCGCCGTCCTTGGATGACGGTCGTGAAGGAAAATCGCTAAACGGTTTCGGATCGAAGGATCAAGCGGTACTACGGTTTCGAACATCTTCTCTTGCACTTCGCGGGGCAGTTCGGACCAGAGCCGAAGTGCTGCATGACCTATCAATCGTTCGAAGTCACTGAGATTTTCGCTCATTTCATTTCCTTATTCCGACAAGCAGTAGAACTCGGTTCAACAAATACAAACTCGTCATGTCAGGCTGCGTCTCCGCCGGGAAATTCATGTTTCCCCAGAACGTATTCGACCCGATCGCGGATAGGGTTCTTTCTCATGAGAGTGAACAGAGCCGTCGGATGCTTACGCCAAATTGCAATTTCCAGTTCTAGAACCGTGATCACGCCATCGCGGAAAGGATATTGACCCGCTTCTTGTACATTGTTCAGATCGGACCATCCAATTTTCAATGACTTATTTCCTGCCCATCAAATGAGATAGCGGCTTCGGCCAAACGCCCATGCTTCGTTTCAAACCTTCGACAGATCCTTAACCCGCACCAACCCATCTTGGCTGGTGAATGTCAGCGTTTGGTCTATGCTTTGCGCCTGGGCCACGCCAAAGATACGATGATTTCCCGTATCGTAAATTTCGACATGTTCGCCGTCTTTGATTGCCAATCTCCGAGTGCCGAGGAAAACTGCATACTGAAGGTCATTCTGTGCGCCGACTGCGCTAGGCATTCCGAGATTCATGGGCCACCAATCTGAAGGCTGCCTCGACGATTGATAGCTGACCTCAGGGTCGTCGCGGCTACGGCCCTGATCAGTCGAAGCCGTTTGAGCGACGTAGGCCGCCAATTCCGTGCACACGGCATCCAATTTCGATTTCAGGCTGGCATTGAA
>DATHHK010000279.1:0-2654 GCA_035317225.1 Candidatus Udaeobacter sp.
GCGCGAACGTCAGCGCTCCCAACAGAACGAGACTGCACGCGATCACGGACAGTGCGACGAAATAATCGGATAGGTTGCGTTTTATCAAGCTCATGGCTTCGCCACGTTAAAACGTTGAACCGTTAAATCGTTGAACGGCAAGTACGATGGAGCATTATAACGACAGAGCGACTGGCACATGTCGTTCCTCATTCTTTCGTCATTCGTCATTAATGCTTCGTCATTCATGAGGCATTTTCATCCTGTTTTGCGATGGAACCTAGCACGTGCTGCAACGAAGGGTCGCGGTTTAACATGCTGATGGTCCTCGTGTTCTTCCTGTGAAAGATTCAATGGAATCGGACCGTCAGCCTCGCCGTGGATAAATTGTTGTACTTCCGGGTTTGGGCTGTTCCGAATTTCGTCCGGGGTACCTTGCGCCACAATACCGCCGTGTCCGAGCATGATCATGCGAGTCGCGATGCGAAAGGCGCTGGTCATATCGTGGGACACCACAACTGCGGTCATATGTGTCCCGTGCGTGAGTTTCAGTGTGAGTTGATCTACCACAGCGGTCATGATTGGGTCGAGACCTGAGGTCGGTTCGTCGCTGAACAGAAGTTCCGGGTCGAGCGCAAGCGCGCGCGCAAGCCCCACGCGCTTTTTCATCCCGCCGCTGATCTCGTCCGGCTTTAGGTCTTCAAAACCAGTCAGGCCAACCATTTCAAGTTTCTGTTTTACGATTTGCTCGATTTCGTCCGGGGACTTGTCAGTGTGTTGCAAAAGTGGCAACGCCACGTTCTCGCCCACGGTGAGGGAAGCGAGGAGCGCACCAGACTGGAATAACATCCCGAAACGCAGCCGAACACGTTCAAGCTCGCGTTCTTTCATGGCTGTGATTTCTTCTCCGAAAAGCTTCACCAAGCCCGATGTCGGTTTCATCGAACCGATCATATGGCGAAGCAGAGTACTCTTTCCACAGCCGCTGCCGCCCATGATAACGAGTGTCTCGCCCCGGTGAACATTAAAAGAAATGTCATCGAGCACCGAGCGGTCTCCAAATTTTCGGACGAGATCGGTTACTTCGATGAGAGGTTCGATGTTAACATTCATGCGCTAAAGAAAAAGATCCCTGTCAGCACCGCGTTCATTACCAGCATTGCCAGTAGTGCTTGCACAACCGCCGTCGTGGTCGCCTGACCGACGCCTTCTGCGCCGCCTTCGACAGTCAACCCTGCATTGCACGCGATTGTAATTACAATCCACGCAAAAACCACGCTCTTGATCATTCCGGAATACAAATCCCATGTGTTGGCGCTCTCCAGCGCACGCAACACGTAGCCGGCGGTATTGAAATCGAGCGCGAAACGGCAGACTGCCCAGCCACCCAGGATGCCGATGTAATTTCCAAATATGGTGAGCGCCGGCAGCATCACCATCATCGCCAGAAACCGCGGCACTACCAGATACTGGACAGGGTTAATTGCCATGACCTCGAGCGCCTCGATTTCTTCGGACACTTTCATTGTGCCCAGCTCCGCTGCGACAGCTGAGCAGCTGCGGCCGATTACGATTACCGCGATTAAGACCGGTCCCATTTCGCGTAAAAGAGTGAGCATGACCAGGTCAGGAATGTACATTTCCGCGCCGAGACTTTCGAGAGAATGAGCGGCTTGCATGGCGAGCGTCACACCTACGCTGAACGCCGTCAGCGCCACCATGGGTGTCGCGCGCACGCCGATGGCCACCATTTGCCTGAAGATCGGCGCGATTTTAAAAAATTGCCCGGTAAATGGCGCAATCAAAATCCAGTAGAGCAAACTCAGATTAAGCTGGAGATAGTTTTTCACTTGCCGTTCGAGCGCGCAGGATGACAAGAGCAGAGCGGAGACGAAAGCGGAAAGTTTGGGAAGCGGCCATTCACATGTCGTAGCACAGCTGTTTCAACGATCTTATCAACCATCAAGACAAAAGCTGAAAGTTCGTACTCTGATTGCACTTTGTAGCGCAATGCTTATCTAAGAGGTAATGGCTCAAAGCGAAATCGATGCCATTCGCGGGCTCTTAAGTTCGAAGCCGCGACCTATTGGATGGCCTGAGCGACGAAAACGGTTGGACGATGTCGGTTCTGTCTGGCCTGTAGCTGACGATGTGAAGATCACCAGCGTCGACATCAACGGACTACCGGGCGAATGGTCTATCGTTCCGGACAGCGATCCTTCCCGCGTTCTGATGTTCTTTCACGGTGGTGGCTATTGCTCCGGTTCAATCGTCAGTCATCGCCGCCTGGTGACAGAGGCGGGTCGCGCCGCTGGAGTTCGGACTCTGGCCATTGCGTATCGATTGGCTCCGGAGCATCCGTTCCCCGCAGCGTACGACGATGTACTCACGGCATGGCGTTTTCTGCGGGACCGGAATATTCCTGCTGCGCATATCGCGATTGGCGGAGACAGCGCCGGAGCGGGCCTCACGTTGGCGTTGATCGGTCGCCTCCGCGATGCACAAGAGGAACTGCCGGGTTGCGCTTGGTTGATTTCGCCATGGACGGATCTGACGATGTCGGGCCCGGCACTTTCAAGCAAGGAGGCCGTCGATCCGCTCATTCACAAGCAGTATTTGATTGAATTGGCTGAGGCTTATCTCCCAGCGGGAATGGATCGGAAGGACCCGCGTGT
>DATHHK010000280.1:0-4537 GCA_035317225.1 Candidatus Udaeobacter sp.
TATTACAACAGTCCAGTCGATGGAATTTTCGGTCCGACCACGCGCGATGCGGTGGCAAAGTATCAGATCGACAACCAGCTAGATGTAACCGGGAGTCTTTCGCCGGAGACGCTGCAGTCACTCGGAATACCTCCGGGACCAAACAATTAATAGATACGAGCCATTACTCGATGAATACGATCTTGATCATCTACGCTCTTACCATTTTACTGTTCGGCTTCGATTCGAACTCAGGTCATGACTCAACCCGGTTCCGGCGCTGAGAGCCAGCTGAATCGCGTGGAGGACGATCGCCGATGGTGTAGGCTTGGGCATCGTTTCGTTCGAGCCTGGTTCCGAAAACACCATCAAATAACCATGAAACTGCGCTCAATTTTCGATCCCTCAAACTCCTGCCCGGAACGCGGACGAATACCCTCTGAACTTCAGGCTATTGGTTGGGAAAGAGTCGCGGCATTGATGAAAAACATTTTTCTTATTGGTCTCTTCTTCGCTGTGTTCGCTGAAATTGGATGCAGGAAAGCGTCTGCACCGTCGCAAGGTCCGCTACCGGTCAATGTCGTTACTGTCGTCGAGAAGGAGGTAAACGAATGGGACGAATTCACAGGGCGGCTGGATCCGGTTGAATCGGTCGAGATTCGGCCACGCGTGTCTGGATACATTACCGAGATTCATTTTGAGGCTGGCGCGATCGTTAAAAAGGGCGACCTCCTTTACGTGATCGATCCGCGCCCTTACCAGGCGGACTTTGATCGTGCCGCGGCGGAAGTCGACCGCATGGAGGCGCAACTCAAGCTTGCCGAGATTGAACTCAATCGCGCAAAAGAGTTGCGCGGAAAGGCCACAATTTCCGCGAGCGAGTTCGATCAGAAGGCTGCCACATATCAAGGAGCTGCTGCCGCCAAAAGTTCCGCCGAAGCCGCCAAGAATTCCGCGGCGCTGAATCTGGAGTTCACGCAAATCAAATCTCCGATCGACGGTCGAGTGAGCGACCAGCGCATTACCGTAGGCAATCTGGTTCAGCCCGGGGCGGGTCCAGATAGCTTGCTTACGACAGTAGTCTCGGTCGATCCGATTTACGCCAAAGTCGATGCCGACGAGAACGCCGTGCTCAAATATGTAAAGCTGAGCGAGGAAGGGAAACGTGTGAGCGCGCGCACGGCCAAGGTCCCTGCGTGGATCGAGCTCGGAAACGAGACGGATTTTCCGCACAAAGGCACAATCGACTTCGTCGACAACCGCCTTGATCCCGGGACGGGGACGGTGCGTGTGCGAATCGTCATAAAAAACTGGAACCCTAACTTGATTACGCCAGGTTTCTTTGTTCGCGTGCGCGTTTCGGGCGCAACGCCTTATCGGGCTGCACTAATCCCGGACAAAGTGATCAGCTCGCAACAAGGGTTGAAATACGTATTCGTCGTGAAGCCCGACAATACTGTCGAACGCCGAAACCTCGAAACTGGTGGTTTGTTCGAAGGAAAACGGATTGTGAAAAGCGGTCTGAAGGACGGCGAGAAAGTTGTCTCTACCCGTCTGCAACTGCTGCAAGCCGGAATGAAAGTCACGCCTATATCTGAAGAGGCGCCTGCGGGCGAAACGGAGACAAAAAAAAGCGTCGCTGAATCGCAAGCCGAAAAATGACAGCGCAGGCGCAACGGCGGTCGACATGAATTTTCCGCACTTTTTCATCGACCGGCCAATCTTCGCCGGTGTCATCAGCATTGTCATCACGCTGGTCGGGGTCATTGCACTTTCAACACTGCCCATCGCGCAATATCCCGATATCGCGCCACCAACCATCCAGGTCACCGCGACCTATCCCGGCGCAAACGCAAAGGTAGTATCAGAAACAGTTGCGACGCCGATCGAGCAGCAAGTCAATGGCGTCGAGAACATGCTCTACATGTCCTCGCAAAGCACGAGTGACGGCAACATGACCTTGAGCATCACGTTCAAGCTCGGCACCAATCTCGATACGGCACAGGTGCTCGTGCAAAATCGGGTCGCGATCGCCATTCCCGTACTCCCACCCGATGTGCAACGGATCGGCGTGACGACGAAAAAGCAATCGCCCGACATCACGATGGTCGTGCACCTCGTTTCGCCGGATGGATCGCTCGATCAGCTTTTTACCAGCAATTACGCCTTGCTTCAGATTCGCGATGTGCTCGCTCGGCTCGATGGTGTCGGCGATGTCAATGTTTTTGGCGCACGCGAATATTCGATGCGCCTCTGGCTCGATCCTAACAAGCTTTCTTCGCGTGGATTGACCGCGCAGGACGTCGTGACAGCGGTCCAGGAACAGAATGTGCAAGTCGCGGCGGGAATCATCGGTGCCCCGCCGGTGCCGAAGGGCGCGACGGCATTTCAATACACCGTTAGCACGCAAGGCCGGCTCACTGACGAAAAACAGTTCGGCGACATTATTGTCAAGACTGGCGCCAACGGCCAGGTCACTCGGGTGCGCGACATCGCGCGGGTTGAGCTTGCCGCTCGCGATTACACGGTCAACAGCGGACTCGGCGGAAAACCAGCGACCGCGATTGCAATTTACCAACTGCCGGGCTCGAACGCGCTCGCGACTTCCGATGCGGTGCGAAAAAAGATGGCTGAGCTTAAACAGCGTTTCCCCAGCGGCCTGGACTACACAATCGTTTACGATCCGACGGTTTCTGTCCGCGAATCGATTCACGAAGTTCAGAAGACGCTTTTCGAAGCAATCGGGCTTGTCGTGCTTGTCGTCCTCATCTTTCTCCAAACCTGGCGCGCGGCAATCATCCCTCTCATCGCGATCCCAGTTTCGTTGATCGGCACCTTCGCGGCGATGAAAGGCTTCGGGTTCTCGATCAACAATCTCTCACTGTTCGGCATCGTTCTAGCAATCGGTATCGTGGTTGATGACGCCATTGTAGTTGTCGAGGCAATCGAGCATCATATTGAAGATGGTTTGAGTCCGCGCGACGCAGCGCGCAAGGCGATGACCGAAGTTGGTGGAGCCTTGGTTGCGATCGCGCTGGTACTTTGCTCGGTATTTATCCCGACCGCGTTCATGACCGGAATTACCGGCACATTTTTTCGCCAATTCGCGCTGACCATTGCGGTCTCGACCGCGATCTCCGCACTCAATTCGCTCACACTGTCCCCCGCCCTCGGTGCCCTGCTCCTCAAGCCGCGCGGGGCCAAGAAGGATTCGTTCCAACGAATTATCGATGGATTGCTTGGGTGGTTCTTCAAAGGATTCAACAAAACATTTTCCTGGGCCTCGAACGCATACGGGAACACTGTCGGGCGCCTTGTCCGACTAGCGGTCATCGTTTTATTTGTCTACGCAGGTTTACTTGCGCTGACTGGTGTCGGTTTCAAAGTTGTGCCGGGAGGCTTTCTTCCCACACAAGATCGAGGTTACGCTGTCGTGTTTGCGCAATTACCTGATGCGGCTTCGCTCGAGCGGACCCAGGAGGTTGTCGACAAGATCTCGAAAATCGCGCAAGAAACGCCCGGCATTCTCAACACCGTCGAATTCGCGGGATTCAATCTCTTCGGCGGCAATCAGCCGAACACGGCCGCGGTGTTTCTTCCATTCAAAGAATTTTCGGAGCGAAAAACGCGCGACCAGAGTCTGCCTGCGATTCTGGCGAAGATCAATGCGCGTGTGCGCGCGGAGATTCCCGAAGCTCTGGTGATTGCTTTTCCGCCGCCGCCCGTGTCCGGCATTGGTAATGCCGGCGGTTACAAATTGTTTATTCAAGATCGCGGCAACGCCGGTCTCGACGAACTGCAAACGCAAGCTTTCGCCATGATGGTGAAGGCAAATCAAACGCCTGGTTTGGCGAACAACCTGACGACCTTTCGCGCGAACGTTCCGCAGCTTTGGCTCGATGTTGATCGAGTCAAAGCGAAGAGCATGGATGTGCCGCTCAGTAATATCTTCGGCACGTTGCAGACTTATCTTGGATCGACATACGTAAACGATCTCACGCTCTTTGGTCGCACTTATCGCGTCACGGCGCAGGCCGACTCGCAATTCCGTTTGAGTCCGGCCGACATTCGCTTGCTGAAGACGCGCAATAACTCCGGCGGAATTGTTCCGCTCGGGTCGGTTGCGACCGTGCAAGAAGTAAGCGGCGCCGACCAGATCACGCGCTACAACATGTTTACCGCGGCCGACCTCAGCGGTCAGCCGGCACCGGGCGCGAGCAGCGGCGACGCGCTCGCCGCTGTTGAAAGTCTGGCTAAACAAATTCTGCCCACCAGCTTCACGACCGAATGGACTGAAATAGCATTGCAGCAGAAGCTCGCGGGCAACAGCGCGAATTACATTTTCCCACTTTGCGTTCTGTTCGTTTTCCTGCTGCTCTCGGCGCTTTACGAGAGTTGGTCTTTGCCGCTCGCAATTATTTTGATCGTCCCGATGTGTCTGTTCAGTTCGATCTACGGTGTCTGGCTCCGCTCGATGGAGAACAACATCTTCACACAGATCGGCTTTGTCGTTCTCGTCGGGCTTGCCTGTAAGAACGCCATCCTGATCGTCGAATTC
>DATHHK010000281.1:0-15053 GCA_035317225.1 Candidatus Udaeobacter sp.
TTTTGCTGGCTGTTCTCGCGCTCGTTGTCGTTCAAGCTCTCGCAGAGAGTCCCTGGGGCGTTTTCACCATTGCGACCACGATTCCAATCGCGCTGATCATGGGAATTGGATTGCGCACAGGCAAAGTTAGCGTGATGGCGATCACGATCTTTGGCCTGCTTGGGCTCGCGTTTGGCGTGTGGGGCGGCCAATTTCTTGCGCACTTTCCCGCGATTGAAAGCTGGTTCCGTCACGACCAAAAGTGGTTGGCGTGGGCCATCATGGTTTATGGACTGGCGGCGTCGATTCTGCCCGTTTGGATGCTGCTGACGCCCCGCGATTACCTCAGCACATTTTTAAAGCTCGGTACTGTAGCCATGCTTGCGGCTGCTGTCGTGCTGATCAATCCGACATTGCAGATGCCGGCGATTACCAAATTCATCGATGGCAGCGGCCTTGTCTTTGCGGGTCCTGTGTTTCCGTTTGTATGTATCACTATCGCTTGCGGCGCAGTCTCCGGGTTTCATTCTCTAATTGCTTCCGGTACAACGCCGAAAATGATCAGACGCGAATCGCGAATACGCAGCATCGGCTACGGCGCGATGGTGACCGAAATGATGGTTGCCCTGATGGCGATGATCGCAGCGTGCGTGCTTCAGCCGGGAGAATATTTCGCCATTAACACAAAAGGGGCACCGACCGAGGTCGTCGCAAAAGTTTCCGCGGCTGGTTTTCCGGTAACAGAAGCGGAAATGCAGAAGCTCGCTACAAACCTGGGCGAATCCACGATGTTTAACCGCGCCGGGGGAGCGCCGACTTTCGCCGTCGGCATGGCAAACATGTTTTCGCGAGTCTCTACCAAGCCAACTGCGCTGGCGCTGTGGTATCACTTCGCCATCATGTTCGAAGCCCTGTTCATCCTTACAACCATAGACGCCGGAACACGCGTGGGACGATTTCTGCTCCAGGATTTTCTCGGCAATCTCTGGCGTCCTCTGGGAAACACGCGTTCGTGGACCGCGAATTTTTTCTCCAGCGTTTTGCTCGTTGCGGCGTGGGGCTGGTTTTTGTATGAGGGCGTAATCGATCCCCTGGGGGGTATCAACTCGCTTTGGCCGCTGTTCGGACTCGCTAATCAATTGCTGTCGGTGGTCGCACTTTGTTTGGGCACGACCCTTTTGATCAAAATGCGAAAGAGTAGGTACCTCTTTGTAACTCTGGTTCCACTTTGCTTCATGTGTGCGGTCACATTTTCAGCTGGCTATTTGAAAGTTTTCTCAGCTGACCCAAGGCTCGGTTTTTTGAGCGGCGCCCAATCACTGTTAAGTCAAGCGGCGGCGATTACTGATCCAGTCAAAGCGGCTAATTTGGCGCGGCAGGCAACCATCTGGCGATTCGACGCGTTTGTAGCTGTTTTCTTCCTTGTCCTTGTGTTGCTGATCGTTCTGGGCTCAGCGTGGCAATGGTGGCAACTATTGCGCGGAACCAAGCGCGTTGTTTTGCACGAAAACAAATTTGTGCCGCTAAGCGCCGTGTCGTGACCGTTATTAGTATAAATCTTTCCGCCGATGAGCGAGCGACTCTACCCGGCTCCGGACTGAGAGCACGAGGTCTTCAGACAAATCAGCCTGAATAAGTTCTTCACGATCTGCGGATGCAGATGCAACCGCGACTCCGCGAGGATCGATAATTGCCGAGCTGCCACAAAACCATAAGTCTCCGTCTTTCCCGACGCGATTCGATGCAATCACATAGCCCTGATTTTCGATCGCACGCGCGAGGACAAGCGTACGGAAATGCTCAATGCGCGGAAACGGCCATGCGGAAGAAACGATAAACGCACCTGCATTCTGTTCGACGGCCAGTTTTCTGTACATCTCCGGAAACCGGAGATCGTAGCAGATACTGAAGCCAAAGCGCAGGTTGCCAAGGGCAAAGCTTGAGAAAGCGTCGCCTGAAGCAAAACACTTCTGTTCTTCAACCGGAGCGACCGCATACAAGTGCGCCTTTCGATATTTGCCAGCGATTTGGCCCTGTTGATCGACAAAAACCAGCGAATTGTAAATTGAAGTGCCATCCCGTTCCGACACGCCGCACACAATCGCAATGGAAAGCTTCGCCGCGATTTGCTGAAGTCCCGGAACAAAGCCACTGGTCCACGAATTGGCGTGTACGTCGATTACGGACATCGAGTAGCCCGTGTCGGTCATTTCCGGAAAAACAATCAGCTCCACGCCGGTGTCCCTTGCCTCGCGAGAAAAATCCCGAACCTTGAGCAGATTGGCTTTTGGATCCCCGAGCGAACAAGAAATCTGAGCGGCCGCAACCTTCATTTGAATCCATCCACTAAACACACGAAAGAACGCGAAATCTCATATACGACACCTGCCTTTTTTTTGGTGTGCTTCGCGTGTTTCGGGGGCAAGGAGATTTAGAAGAAAAGGGAAGCGCAGGAGCAGCATTACAAACGCACTTGCTCCGCGTTCTTGGCCGGGATCCAACCGCGCAAGGTGTTCGGCAGTTCTGCGTAGATCCAATCTCCGCGAGTGCTCAAGATTTTGACTTCACTGCCAGGTGGCAACGCCAGGACGCTGTTTGCAGTGTCCGCGGTTGCAAGACGCGCCTGGACGTCCTTGCCGTTTACTATAGCCAAAGCACTTCCATTGCTCCCACTCTCCAATGTATACACAGCGTAGATCGCACCCGCGCCGATCAGAAGGCAAAAGATCAAGGCGGCAATCAACGTCACCGATCTGCGGCGCGCAAAGATCAGCATGGCAATCGCAAACGCTGCGAGCCAAAAAGCGATGGCCCCTGCGATGCAGTACTGATTGACGCTCGCAAATTGCAAGTAGCGCTCTCGCCAGCTCTGCTGCAACTCAAGCGCGTGCGCCTCGTCACGGGCAATCTGCAAATTGGCCGTGGCTTCCGGATGATGTCGCTCCAAGGCGAGCGCCCGCTCATAATTCAAGATCGCGCGCCCAAAATCGCCTGTCCTGAAATAAGCGTTGCCAAGATCGTAAAATAGATTTGCGCTCCATTGCCCTGCACGAACGAGCGGCTCGTAACCGGAGATCGCTTCCGTGAAATGACCCTGCGCATAGTCCTCGTTTGCCTTCGTGAAGTCTGTGTTCGGTTGTGCAAGAGAAGACCCGGCCCACAACGCGCTGAGAAGAAACGCAATGCAACAGGTGAAAGCCTTCATTTCAAATTCTGAATCAGCTCCAGTACTTCGCGCTGGCTTTCAGGAGAAACTCGTCCGGGACCGTTATGGGCTCCGCTGTATTGCCATTCGTCGCTTTGCTCGAATAGCCGGCGGAGCCGGTCGCGTGAATCGCTATTTAGCTTGAAAGTGTCTGCCGCAGTTTCCACATCTACCATGTTTGGATCGATGCGGCGATTGCCCGACGCTAGAGCGGCTTTTACACGAACAACTCTGGATGCTTCAGCATAATATTCCCGGGGTGATACGTCGTTACGATGTAGCTTATGCATCAGATCAGTCGCTTCATGTTGCAGCGCGGCGATGCGTTGCGCTTCACGATTATCAATCCTCGCCCGTCGAATCTTCCAACCTGCAAATCCGATTAACGCGAGTAAAGGAAACACCTGCGCTGCCCAGAAAACGTTTCGTGTATAAATCGGGGCAAAGGATACGGCTTTCTTCGGTAGCTCCGTCAGCTGATATAAAATATCCTGTGGTTTGTTTGCAGTCGCGGCCGGTGATGCCGCGCGCGCTGCTGTAGCCGGGGTCGTTGACCCCGGCGACGCACCACTTGCACTCGATGCAACCGCTGCGCCGCCCTCGACATTGATTGGGATCGGCTCGCTGTGCACGGTCACATATTGTTCCTTCACTGGGTCGAAGTACGAGAACGCGAGCAGCGGGAGCCCTTGCTTTTTCTCGTTGGGCGAAAGCACCATCTCGAAAGTCTTGGTGCCACTGAGGCCGACCTCATCATCCTGCTTGAACTTGGATGACGGTGGATATTTGTGCCAGCCGCGCTCGTCTTCAAGAACAGGCGCATTAACGCGGTCAAAATTGCCGCGGCCAGAAATTGTATTCGTTACGGTGATGGGATCGCCTACCTGCACAGTTTTGGGTTTTGCATCGGTTGTCATTGTGAAATTTCCAATTGCGCCCGAAAAACTGGGCGGCGCATTTGGCGGCAACGGCTTTACCTCAAGTGCCACGGGCTCGCTCTTGATCTCCACCTCGCGGCGTTCACCAAATTGACTGAACGGATTTGAGAAGAACGGGTCGGAGAATGGGTCATCTTGATCAAACAGGTCGAAAGGGGAACGGCCGCGCATGCGTGGTGCGCTCTGCCTGCGAGGAATCATGACTTGGGCCTTCGCTTTTACCGGGCCGATTTCAAACTTGCCAGCTCGCGCCGCGGCAATGGCAGTTTTGTATGTTACCACTTCATAAATTCTGCCGCTGATCGTTTCAGTATTTTCGGCGGACTGCTGCAACTTCTGCGCTGTAAACCCTTGTCCCGTGATCTCCGGCGGCTCGATGAGTCGCGGGCGAACACGCGGATCAAAGCCCATCCGAATCTGAACAGGAACAATCTCGCCTACGTACGCGGTCTTGCTTGGTACGATCAACTCGGCAAAAACCAGATTGTTTGCGCCGGCTGCCTGCGTATCACGGCCAGGCCGGGCGCCAGACGACCGGCCGGACGAATCCGCGACGTTTAATGTCAACGCCGGGGTGCGCAGCGAATTGTTTTCGATGCGAATAGTTTGAGGCGGGATCGTGAATCTTCCCGCTCTCAACGGCATCACAGTGTAGTCGTATACCGCACTGGAGGTTAGCTTGAGATTGTTCATCTCGATGCGTTGTGACGTTCCTGTTCGCCGAATTTCGAGACCGTCCACCATGATCTGCTCCGGCGCGTCTGCGCCACGTACTCCGGTGACTCGAATTTCCAGTCGCACCGTTTCGCCCAGCGCAGCTTCAGAACTATTCAAAACCGCTGTCACGCTCGGCGAATCGGCATGCGCAAACTGCGCGCCCGCGATTATACCGAAGACAGCAATAAAAATTCGGCGGGACATCGACATTCTAAAGTGCATCTCGCAAGCGTCATTCCGGGCGGAGTCGAGGAATCCCGTGGCGTAACACACGCTCGAATTCACGGGATGTTTCGACTTCGCTCGACATGACAAACCTTCTCTTACCAGTCCTTATAGACATGGCGCGTTGCTCTGCGTTCATCAAGTTGAACCCGCGCTTCCTCGTCTTTCATCGATTCCAAAAGCGCTTCGGCCTGACGTTGGCTCATCTGGCCCTCTTTTTCCGGTTCGGCTTCAGCGACCTGCGCGTTCTTATCAGGCGGCTTCTGTGATTTGTCTTCGCCGGATCCCTTCACTTCACCAGCCAACTTCTTGGATTCCGCCGGAGTGGCGGAAGGTGCTGCGTTCTCCTGTTCACCTTCTCCCGGTGATGGCGAGGGCGATTCATTTTGTCCTTCGCCAGGACTCGGCGATTCCTGATCTCGCTGTTCCCCTGGCGATGGTGAAGGTTGTTGGCCTTGTTGCTTGTCGGCGCCCGGAGACGGAGAAGGGGTCTCACCGGGCTTTTGTTGCTGCTGGTGGTTTTTTTGCGGCTCGTTCTTCGCCTGGCTCTGATCGTTCTTTTCCTGTTGGTCTTTCTGATTCCCTGACTGGCCTTGTGACTGCTGATCTTGTGATTGCTTTTGATCTTTCTGCTGCTGCTGGCCCTGGCCTTGTTGCTGCTGTTGCTGCTGTTGGTTCTGTTGTTGCTGCTCTTTTTCTTTTTGTTGCTGGTTCTGTTGGTTCTGTTTGTCTTGTTTGTTCTGGTCGTTCTTTTGCTGCGGCGACGGGGAAGGAGGGGGCTGATCTTGTTTCTTGTTTTTTAGTTCTTCGATTTTCTTTTTTACGTAATCGTAATTCTCTTTCGCCTCTTTATTTTGGGGGTCGAGCTTCAGAGTTTGTTCATAATGATCGAGAGCATTTGTCCAGTCGCTGAGCTTTTTGTCGTCACCCTTTTGTGCTTCGCCGCGCTGATAAAGCGTGTTCCCCAGGTTATAATGCCCTTTGCTTTGCAGACCGATATCCCGCGAGAGCAGTGCCTGGCTAAATGATTCCATCGCCTTGCTGTAATCTTTTAGTTTGTAAGCAGCTGCGCCTGAATCGAACTGGAGCTTGTCCTCAGCTCGCGATTCTGGATGCGTCTTTAAGGTCTGTTGGAACTGGCCGTAGGCGTCTTCGAACTTCCCGCTGCGATACGCGTCGAGGCCCGGCGTGGTGGCAAACACAGATGAAGAGAGGAACATCATGAGAAGTGCGACAGTAGCTGTGACCCCAGCCGGTCCGCTCGCAACGCCTTGCGCCGCCTTACGAGCAGGCACCGCAGCAAAAGCTCGTTGTCTTTCCCGTTTACGTTCGGGAATCAGGATCGACAAGGCGAGAGCGATTAGCGCAGCCCCAAGCGGCCACTCGTAACGTTCAATCGGTCGACGCGACAAACGCACATCCATGTCGGCAGCCTGCATCTTTGCCAACCCTTCATTTTGAATTTGCTGCATCGAGCGGGGTCCGTTTTCCAAGTGAAGATAAAAACCGCCAGTAGTCTGAGCGATTTCGCGCAAACGTTTATCATCCAGCTTCGATTTAACGACCTGGCCAGATGCATCTTTGACGAAGCTGGTTTGACCATCATCGCCCGTCACCGGAATCAGCGAGCCCTGTGGCGTTCCCACGCCAACGGTGAAAATTCGAACACCTGCATCAGCCGCTTCTTTTGCCGTTTTCACGGCATCGCCGCTCAATTCCTCGCCATCGGTGAAGACAACCAACGCGCGATTTCCCATCGCGCTCTTACCGAAACTCTGAGTGGCAAGCATGATTGCGCTGGAGATATTGGTGCCGCCCTCGGGAATCGTCTTGGTATCCAAATCGCTCAGAGCCTCAACGACGGCATCGTAATCAATCGTTAGAGGCGCCTGCAAAAACGCACGACCGGCAAAAGCAATCAGACCAACACGATCGCCTTGCAATTGACCGATTAAATCCTGAATCGCGAGCTTGACGCGATCGAGTCGGTTCGGTTGAACGTCATTGGACAGCATGCTGCGCGATGTGTCCACCGCGATCAGCAAGTCGAGTCCCTTGCGTTTTACATCTTCAAACGTATAACCCCAGCGCGGTTGGGCCAGACTAACAATGGCCAAAGCAAGGCCGAGCAGCTGCAGCGCAAATCTTATCATCCGCCGGGGCCGATTCACCGTTCCAGCGAGCTGGGGCAGTAGCCGCGCCGAAACGAACTCCTGCAATCGTTTGAGCCCGCGGCGCTCTGAGCGAACAAATAACGCGATCAGAAGCGGGATCAGAAGCAATCCCCAAAGCCATTGTGGCACGCCGAAAGTCATGGAATTCGTTAAATCGTTGAATCGCTAAATCGTTGAAAAGAAGACGCTCACGGTAACTTTTTCCATATGGTCTGTGATAAGACCAATTGAGCCAGAAGAAGCCCGCAACCGCTCATCAGGCACAACGGAAACAAGTCCCGGTATTGTTGATATTTTTTCACGCTAACCGTCGATTTCTCCAGTTTGTCTATGTCGTTGTAAATTTGCTCCAGCGATTGTGTATCGGTGGCTCGGAAGAATTTGCCGTCCGCAATTTTAGCCACTTCCTTTAGACCGGCTTCATTAAATTCCACGCGCTGGTTTTCGTAGAGAATATTACCCAGAGCGTCGGTTAACGGCCCTCTGGGCGTGAATATGGGCGCAGGGGCGACGCCATTAATTCCGGCGCCGATCGCGTAAAGGTGAATCTTTAACGCTTTGACTGCCTCGGCTGCAGTGTTTGGTGGAATCTTACCGGCATTATTTTCTCCGTCAGTTAATAGGACGAGCACGTGGCTCTTTGAACGTTTGTCGTTTAGGCGGTTGGCTGCTGCCGCCATTGCCGATCCGATGGCAGTGCCATCTTCGACGAGCCCGATACGCACGCGGTCGAGGTTTTGCAAAAGCCAGTCGTGATCGAGTGTCATTGGGCTAACGACATACGGACGACCTGCAAATGCGATGATGCCGATTCGATCGTTTGGCCGGCCTTCGATGAATTTGCGTGTGACTTCGCGAATCGCATCGACACGCGTCGCTTCTTGTCCGCCGATCGTAAAATCCTTGGTCAACATCGATCCGGAGACGTCCAGCGCGAGAATAATGTCGATTCCGCTGGCTTCGATCTGAGTAAGACTCTTGCCCAGTTGAGGACGCGCGAGCGCGATCACGAAGACCGCAATCGAAACCAGCAATAGTGATCGCAGAATTTTCCCTGCACGCGCGGCGCTTTGTTTTCCGATCGCCCGAAGGCTTGCTGTGGATGAAAAAGTCAGCGCAGCGGCTGGGCCTCGTTTTCCACGCAAATACGCAAGCAACGGAACTGCCAGGAGCAGTAGGAGGAGCCACGGATGCGCGAAGGTCAACGCACTGTTTCCTCTGAACCAATCAAACATGGTTGACCTCCTTTCACAAAACGGATCGCTTCTTCCAGTAACAGGTCGCTGTCCGACGTTGTTGCCTCGTACCGCGCAAACTTGATCAAGTCGCAGCGGTTTAAGAAATCTTCGAGCAGCGACTTTTCGTCTTCGGAGAACGGTGACGAACCTCTGAGTCCATTCAGAAACTCGACGGAGGTTTGCCGGGTAACGGGTAACCCAAACTGCTCTGTTACGTAACGCCTGAGAATGTCGGACACGCGTATGCTGAAGCGATATGGATTAATCGCTGTGATCTGCGCCCGTATTTGCTCGAGCAATGCCAGTGCACGCTCACGTGGCGGTTGCGGCGGCGTTGGGCGTCGAAAAGACTTCGCAACAAACCATATGACGAGACCGATAGCCGTGAGCGCGACAAACACTCCGAGAAATATTAACCACGGCGAGATCAGCGAATAATCGACCGGCGGCGCAATATCGTGGAACTCCTCAGCCAACAGCAATGGAGTAAAGGAGTGAAGGAGTAGTGGAATATTGGCAGGCAATCTCATTTCTTACTCCATCACTACTGCAATCCCCCTCATCGAACACGAATGCGGCGCTCGCGTTGTTTGAAAAAGGAGCGCAGCTGCGGCAGATAATCTTTGCCGGTTTGGAGGGTGATCGCGTCGATATTGTTCCGGCGCAGCACGCGCGTAAGGTCCTGCTCGCGTTCATCCACAAGCCCGCTAAAACGCGCTCGCGTTGTGCGGTCAGCCGTGTTGATCTCAATTTGATCGCCGGTCTCGGCGTCTTCCAGGGTAATGATGCCGATGTTTGGCAACACCCTTTCTCGTTCATCGTGGATGTGGATCGCCACGAAATCATGCCGCCGTCCACTGACCGCCAGCGATCGCGAAAAATCGGGGGCCTGAAAATCCGAAATGAAGAAAACAACGGCGCGTCGTGTGACGATTTTATTCAAATAGTCGAGTGCCAGCGTCGGATCCGTGCCGCGTCCCTTTGGTTCGAAAAACAGGATCTCTCGGATAAGTCGCAGCGTGTGAGAGCGGCCTTTCTTCGGGGGGATAAAAAGTTCAACGCGATCGGTAAAGAGGATGAGCCCAACCTTGTCATTATTTCTAATCGCGCTGAAAGCGAGCAAGCATGCGACCTCCGCCGCCAATTCCCGTTTTGATTGCGTGGTGCTCCCGAAATTTCCAGATGCGCTAACATCCACGACCAGCATTACCGTAAGCTCACGTTCTTCCGTAAATTTTTTCACAAACGCGTTGCCCATCCGCGCAGTGACATTCCAGTCAATTGCACGAATTTCATCTCCTGGCTGATACTCCCGCACGTCTTCAAAATTCATTCCGCGCCCTTTGAAAACGCTGTGGTAATCGCCGGCGAACGCGGTCTCGACGAGGCCGCGAGTTTTGATCTCGAGGGCGCGGATTTTTTTGAGAATTTCGCTTGTAGTCCGAGCGTGCTCGTCATCCCGAGCGTGGCGAAGCGGAGTCGAGGGATCCCGTTGCATTACCGTGGAGTTCTGATTGGTCGCAAAGCGTACATCTTTGAGAACAAGTCGCGCCGTTCGGGATTCCTCGACTTCGCTCGGAATGACGGGAAAATCACGGCACCGGCAACCCAGCAAAAATCCGCTCGATAATGGTCTCGCTCGTGACTGCTTCCGCCTCGGCTTCGTAACTGACAATGATGCGGTGCCGCAACACGTCGGGACCGATGCTCTTTACGTCTTGCGGCGTGACGTAGCCGCGGCCGTTCAGAAACGCATGGGCCCGAGCGCCGAGCGCCAGATAAATCGTCGCACGTGGTGAGGCCCCGTAACGAATGAGTCCTTCGAGTCGCAAATTGTAGGCCTCAGGCTGGCGCGTCGCCCAGACGACGTCCACGATGTAATCCTTCACGCGGTCATCGATGTAAATGCTGTTGACTACCTCGCGTGCAGCGATGATTTGCTTCGGATCCACCACCGGATCAACTCGCAAATCGGGTGTCGACGTCGCCATCAGGTCGAGAATATTTCGCTCCTCAGATTTTTGGGGATATCCAATATTTAGTTTGAACATGAAACGGTCGAGCTGTGCTTCCGGCAGTTGATACGTCCCTTCCTGCTCAATCGGATTCTGGGTGGCTAAAACAAGAAATGGATCGGAGAGGGGATAGGTTTGCGCGCCGATGGTGACCTGCCTCTCCTGCATCGCCTCAAGCAGCGCGCTTTGTACTTTGGCCGGTGCGCGATTTATTTCGTCGGCCAGGATCAGATTTGAAAAGATCGGACCAAGCTTGGTGGTGAACTCTCCGGTCCGCGGATTGTAAATAAGGGTGCCAATTAAATCGGCGGGCAGAAGATCGGGCGTAAATTGCAATCTTTGGAAACCGGTCTGGATGCAAGCGGCCATTGTTTTCACTGTGAGCGTTTTGGCCAGACCGGGAACGCCCTCAAGCAGGAGGTGACCATTTGCGAGCAGCCCGAGTAAGAGGCGATCCACCAAATATTTCTGACCTATGATAACGTGACCGACCTGTTGGCGGAGCCCCGGAATCCATTGGCCCAGCTCCCGAACTTCCTGTGTAATTTCCTGCGTAGATTTCATACGGTGTCGTCAGACACGCATGCCAGGGGGAATGTTCGATCAAACGTGCCTCAACTTGCTGACTTTCTGCTCATTTCGCTTGCAAATCCACTGCTTGGTCCCGGTCTTCGCGCGAGAGCACATCGCAGAATGATGCTAAACGTTAGATCGCAATGTTCGTTCTCAAGCCATGGCATCGAGCTATTTGGATAGCCGTGTTTGCCAGTATCGCAGTATCGGTGCTGGCATGGTTCGCCTGGCGAAATCCGGCAATTAATTTTCTACCGCGCGATAGGCGGGCGGACTGGATCGTATTGCCTACGGTGGCTGACCCGCATGCGCATTGGTTTGCCAACCTCGACGCAACATTCCGGCGCGAGCTTGTTTTGACCAACCGGCCAGGGACAGCGCCTCTGAGCGTTCGTGCAATGCGGCGCGCCCAAGTGAAGATCAACGGCACTCCTGTTGATTTTCCGGCGAATAGCAATTGGAAAAAGATGGCGAGCGTCGATGTCGCCGAGCAGTTGCACGCTGGCACGAACGTGATCGAAGCGCGTGTGTTTAACCATAATGGTCCCCCGGCGCTCTGGCTCACCCTGACTACTGATCAACTGAGCTTGCGCACTGATCAAAGTTGGGAAGTATCTTTCGCGGGTTCTTCCTGGCATCACGCAGCATTGGCCTCGTTGTTGAAAACTCCCGGGCCCGGTAACTCCCTCACCGGCAGCCAACGCACATTTGATGCTGTGAAAAACAATTGGGCGTCGTGGATCGTTTTTATTGCAATCGCTTCCGTAGTAACGTTTTTGTGGAACGTCGGCTTTAAGCAGTCCACAGCGCGATGGCAAGCGCCAATCCTGCTGCTCGTTCTTGCCGGTTTGTGGTTGTTGTTATTCTGGAACAACGGACGGCTGTTGCCGTTCCACAGAGGCTTCGATTCGAAGGAGCATCTCGACTACATCAGCTACATCCAGCAGCACCGGTCGCTGCCATTGCCCACTGAAGGCTGGGAAATGTATCAGCCGCCCCTCTATTATTTGATTGCGGCGGCAAGCCTTTCGGTCCGTGGGCTCTCGGTTGACGACCCAATGTCGATTTACGTCCTGCGTTGGCTCGGGGCATTCTTCGGCATTGCTCATTTTATTTTGGTCTATTTGAGTATGCGGCTCCTGCTTCCGTTGCGAGCCGCGCTCATCGGACTTTTGGTGGCGGCGTTTCTGCCAATGCATTTGTATCTCGCGCATTATGTGACGAACGAATTGTTGTCCGCCGCGCTGGCAACAGCGGCGCTTTATCTCTGTCTACGTTTGTTGAGCGGCGACACGCTACACACGCTGCAATTTGTCTGGGTCGGATTGGCGCTTGGCGCGGCAATGTTGACAAAAGCGACCGGAGTATTGCTGCTGCCAGTCGTAATTGCGGCAATCGTAGGTAAGCTCGCCTATGCGCGAGTGCCAATCGCAATCTCGTTGCGCAACCTCGGATTACTGCTGGCGATTTGTTTCGTTGTGTGCGGCTGGCATTACGCGCGCATCTGGCTAAGGTTCGGCAATCCGCTCCTTGGCAACTGGGATGTGGTCAGCGGCTTCACGTGGTGGCAGGCTCCCGGTTATCACACCGCAGGTGATTACCTTCGTTTCGGCCGCTCGTTGGTGCATCCACTCTTCAGCGGGTTCGCCGGATTTACCGATGGAATCTACTCCACGCTATGGGGCGACGGCTTGTGCGGTGGAACCGCGAGCTTGAGCATAGCTTGGAACGAGCGGCCACTGCTGGCTGGTTATTTGTGGTCGCTTATTCCTACGGCGCTGATTCTCATAGGCGCTGTCGTCGCGATCGTTCGGTTTATTCGAAAACCTTCGAGTGAATTGTTCCTGTTATTAGGCTTCTGCGCTGCCATTGTGCTCGGCCTGATTTTTATGACCCTAAGAGTTCCCTCATATGCACAAGCAAAAGCGTTCTATGGGTTGTCGGCACTCACGCCACTTTGTTTCTTTGGCGCGTTCGGTTGGGAAACGCTCACGCACGCACGCTCGCGGTCCCGGTTTTTCCTTGGCGCTCTCGTCTTGTTTGGGCGATGAGCAGTTTCGCCACATACTGGATTGTGCCTTCGGTATCGCAGCACTTGTTTGTAGCTAAGGCTTTAGGGACCCAAGGCAAAATCGACCAGGCGAATGCTGAAGCGCTCAAGGCCGTGGAAGCCGATCCCTCGAACGCCGCCGCGCGAGGGTTCCACGCGCTGAGCTTAGGCGAGCTAGGCCACGACGAGGAAGCCATTAAAGAGGGCGAACGGGCGGTTGAATTGAATCCGACCAGCTCTGCCGCCCATCTCGACCTGGCCATTTCTGTAAGGCGGAGTGACCTAGAACGCGCAATCGCGGAAGCTCGCCGCGCAATCCAGCTCGGTCCGGAGAATTTTTCGGGCTACCAATTCTTAATGAATTGTTTCTTCGAATCACACCGCTACAACGAAGCGGCCGATCTTGGGCGCGAATGGTTGGCTGTGGCGCCCTATGATGCAGCTGCTCATTCCGCGTTGGGTTCGGCTCTAGCCGAAAACGGCGATCCCGTATCGGCGGCGCCACAGCTTGGTTACGTGATGATGTTGCGGCCAGAAGTTGAACGAACTCATGCACAACTGCGGCGGATTCTCATATCGCTGGCAAAGGAGCCGGATGGCTTGCCGCGACTCCGCGAAATCGCTGCAAATGCCCCGGACTCGCCACGAATGGTGGACGAACTCGCGTGGTTACTTGCGACATATCCTGATTCGAAATCCCGCGATGGAACCGAGGCAGTTCGCCTGGCCGAGCATGCTTGCGATCTGACCGAGCGGAGAATTCCGGCTCTTCTTGATACACTGGCTGCGGCTTATGCTGAGGCCGGAAATTTTCCGCGGGCCATCAGCGCTGCCGACGAAGCGCTTAACCGCGCCCGTTCCTCGGGGGACAACGATGCTGTGAAGCTGAGTGAAAGTATTCTTGCCTCACTTCGTAACAATCTTCCCTATCGCCAGGAGCCAGAGTAACAGCTTATTTTGCTCGTAGGCGTGATGCTGCCGTCGCACTCGTCGCGCGAGGACGAAGCGTCAGAATGATCGGCAACCCGGGAAAAGGCTGCGCGTCGCGAATGCGGGATTCGAGGTAACGCTTGTACGTTTGGCTCAACAGACGTGGATCATTCACGAAAAGCACGACTTCCGGAGGCTGCAGATGTTGATCCTCTTCCCCTTTCGATTGGGCGGCATAAAACAGTTTGAGGCGCCGTGCCCTTATGGTCGGTGGTGGGTTTACTTCAAATGCCTGCCGCAGTAATCGGTTTAGAACTCCGGTGCCGAGGCGCTGCCGCGCTCCCCGTTGGACCTTTTCGATCAACTCAAACAATTCACTAACATGTTCTCCAGTTAACGACGACGTAATCAACACCGGCGCATAATCCAGAAAAAAGATTCGCTCGCGCGCGATCGCCACCAGTCGGGCGATGGCCTCCTTTTGGTTGCGTCTTGGTTTAACGAGGTCCCACTTATTTAGAACAAGGATCGCCGGTTTCCGCGCGGCTTGAATCAAACCGCCGATTCGTTTGTCCTGTGCGGTTACGCCAGCTGTGAGATCGACAATGAGAACGCAAAGGTCGGCCCGGCGGATGCTCCGTTCCGCACGCATGACACTGAAGACTTCAACCGAAGTCGACTGTTTGCCGTGCCGACGGATACCCGCTGTGTCGATGAAAACGAAATTGCGGCCGTCGCGTTGATAAAGGATATCGATGGCATCGCGCGTGGTTCCTGCCAGTTCGCTTACAATGACGCGTTCGCTGCGCACGATGGAATTGATAAGAGAAGATTTCCCAACATTGGGTCGACCAACAATCGCGACCGCTAAAGAATTGTGACTTATGCCTTGTGAATCGCCAGCGGGCGAGGGGAGAAATCGATCGATTGCGTCTAATAAGTCTGAGATACCGCGACCATGTTCTGCGCTAATCGCTATACTCGATTTGAAGCCCAACGAATCGAACTC
>DATHHK010000282.1:0-18706 GCA_035317225.1 Candidatus Udaeobacter sp.
TAGGGTTGGTTCGAGGTTTCGGCGGGTTTTGTTCATCAGTTTCCGGTTCCGCCAGAAATCTGTCGGTGTTCTTAAGCTCCCCTTCTAAATCATGCAGCTTAGAACGAATGGGATCACATTTGTCAGCCACTTTTCATGTCCCTAATTTAAAGGAGCGTTAACATACTCGGCCGACCTGATCAAGCAGGTGTATAGAAAGGAACTGGGGTCGTGTCTAAACTCCGAAAGTCTTCGCGAGCGTGGCATTCACAACGGATTTGCCGAACCTATCAATTATCAATTTTTTCCTTGGTCCCCATGTCACTGGACGGCTATCCTCCGGTTCACCGTGGAAAAGCAAACTCCTATGAATCAACACTTGAAAAGTGGAAAGTCTTATGACTGCGGACATTAGCGGCATCTGGGAGGGAACGCTTGCCACAGAGACTGCGCCCGCTTACCAGGCCTATGGCGGGCGTCGCGAAATACGACAGCTCGGTGGTCAGCCAGCGGCTGCGCTATATGACGTCAAGTTGACGATCACGTCTCAGGATGAGTACAGAAAGTTCGGAACGGACAGGTTCGTAACGGAGCCATTGGTGTCTACGATCTCAGGCCAATTGTACAATTTCGGTCGCGAATCTTCGATTCCCGTCAGCGGCTTCGTAGACGACACAGGCTTGGTCAAATTGATTTTTTATCACTCCAGTTCGTTGGATGATTGGCGGGGGCGCGGGACGCGAGGATGACGAGCATCCGTTGCCGCCGGGACCCTGGGACCCGGTTATTCGCGTAGCGTTGGAACAGATCAGTTTTTTCGGTCCAAGTCCAGAGCGGAGAATCACCGGTTCGGAGCGTTCGCATTCGCGGACCGCGGAGCCGGTTGTCAACCCAATGTCTGATCCTCGGAACGTAGTTTTCCAAAGCATCTTTAGAAAGCATCCTGAGATATTTGATGCCATCGGGGGTGGGCACTCTTTCGGCGACGAAGTTGCACTCAATCCGCAACCTCTGCCGCCGCGTGCAGCCTTTTTGATAGCCGTGGCACAAGCAGTGATACGACGTGCTGAATTGTTGCAGGAGATTGCCGGCGCTACATCGCAGGACGGCTCACAACAAGGCATTATCATTGTCGGTGGCTATACCAGCCGGGGCTATACCAGCCGGTTTAGTGATGAGTGGTGCGGAACAGGATTTAAGTTAAGGTGGCCTTTTCCCGGACCACGCCCGCATTGGTTTCCCCATAAACTTAATGCAATCGATTTGATAGTGGTCGCAACGCAATTCGAGCAAGCGGCTAAGGAAACGTTCAGCCAGAAATTGCGCCAACATTTAGTCAAGACCAGCGGGAAATTTACGGAAGTGGGAATGTCCAGGCTTCAATCACTCATGGATAAGCCGGGCCGCGCGGCACGGTGACTGATTCTACTGACCGTAGAACCGAGTTGAAGAGGGTTCGAATTTCCACCGGAACTGGTGAACGTCACTAGAGCGAGCGAAAACCTTTCAGCCTTGCGATTACTTCTGTTTACGGCCACGCTCTCGACGGCGGCCAATATCGCACTGACTTGAAAACGCAGCGCCTCATCGCCGGACCACGGAGAGTGAGGAGCGAAGTTCTTAGCGTGGAGAGACAGGGTCGCGTCTAAACTTCGAAGGTCTTGACTCACGCGCTCTCGCTCATTTCGGCCTTTCGGCCTAGAAACGGTTACTGTTTATGATCCGACGCGCATCTTTGGTTTTCGTTAGCCTCGTGTTGGCTCACTTCGCGTGGGCAGGTTCGTACGATCCGCTTGTTGTCGATCCAAATTTTCATCCGAAGGTGCGCGACCTGACGGTGCACGATGCTGCGCGCAATCGCGATATTCCGGTTCGTGTTTATTGTCCGCCTAGCGGCAAGCCAGCGCCGGTTGTTTTGTTCAGTCATGGACTGGGTGGATCGCGTGAGGGCAGCAAATTTCTCGGCGAACGGTGGGCAGCGCGCGGTTATTTCGCGGTGTTCGTGCAACATCCCGGCAGCGACGAATTGGTGTGGAAAAATGCGCCCCCGGCGGACCGAATGGCCGCGCTGCGCAAGGCGGCGTCGCTCGAGAATTTTTTCCTGCGTGCGGGCGACATTCGTGCGGTGCTCGATCAACTCGAAGCCTGGAACAAAAGCGGTCCGTTCGCGAACCGAATGGATTTGACGCGGATCGGAATGTCCGGCCATTCGTTCGGCGCGGTTACGACCCAGGCGCTAAGCGGCGAGATGTTCCTAATGAGTGGCACCGAACTGACCGATCCAAGAATTCGCGCAGCGGTCATCATGAGTCCGAGCACGCCGAAATCGGAAACAGCGGAGCGCGCCTTCGGCGATGTAAAAATCCCGTGGCTGCTGATGACTGGAACAAAAGACGTCGCGCCGATAGGCGAGATGGACGCAAAAGAGCGGCTCACGGTTTATCCCGCGTTGCACGGCGTGCCGAAATATCAGGTCGTGCTCAACAACGCTGATCATTCGGTCTTCGCCGATCGCGCGTTCCACGATCGCAGGCTGCGCAATCTAAATCATCATCGCGTAATCCGCGCGCTCTCGACTGCATTCTGGGACGCATATTTGAAGGACAACAAGGATGCGCTGGCCTGGTTAACTGGCACTGGTCCGCGGTCGGTCATGGAACCAGCGGATGATTGGAAGGCATCGCCGGAAAAGTGAGCCGCCTAGTGGCGAACTTTGCCAGATTTGCCTTGTCAGTTGCCGATGCGAGCGCCTCGCACTCCCACCTGCCATCCATGTAGGACTCCCCGAAACCCAGCGTCCCGACAGCCATTACCCGGAAAAAGAAGCGCTTGTCATGCACCTGTATGTCCCAGGAGCGACTGCCGTTGATGCGAATGTTTGCGAAGGGGAGAAGATTGGTTTCTAAGTCTTCGCTTCGGGACATATGGCTGGCCAATTACGGGAGCACTAGTTCCCGTCTGAAAGCATTAATGGTAAAGAAACAAACTGCATTAATCGTTAGCTAATCGCAGTTGCAGCTGTATTCTCGGGCTAATAACGCAGCGTCAATCGATCGCGCAGGTGTGCGGCCTCTTCTCTCTGCACACAAAACAGCATCATGAATGCTATCGCCGCTCATAAAGATGAGCTTAAAAAATTGTTCGAGAACTTGTCGGGCGACATTACGGTCTCACAGATAACTTTCGTAGCGTTGGTGGATGCGTATATCACGCGCGTCGATGCAAATTGCTCAGACATCAACGTCCGCGTCAATCCGCCGCCGGCGCAAGTTAGAGGAACCAAGATGGAACCAACTTTGACTCAGAACTGCGCGCTTTACTACGCGCAACATACAACTTCAGAACACCGGGCCGCGCTTTTTCAAAGATTTCGCGCGGCGGCCCGCAAGCAAGCGCCTGATACTTATCTGCAATTGACGCACGGCACACGTTTCAGGCGTTTACCATCGCACCGGGACAACGGCTGCTGAGCATATCTGCATCTTCGGCGCCATGCCCTTTTTACTTCGCTTAATTCCATCCGTGAAATGATCATTTGTGTTTCGGGCGATCCGGACGATGGTGTGCGCTTATTGGATTACTCTGTTTAACTTCACTGCGCGGTAGATCGTCAGGTGAGCGTCGCTCATTGGTGGTTTGAAACCCGATTCACGGGAACGGCTCTGTAGCTCGGTAGTTTTTCCAAAATCAAAACACAATGAAACTGTACGTAGGTAATCTCTCCTTTGAGACCACCGAGAACGATCTTCAGGATCTGTTCGAACAACATGGCGCCGTCAACGAAGTCAATCTGATGATGGACCGTATGACCGGCAAATCGCGCGGCTTTGCGTTCGTCACGATGAACGACGACGCGCAAGCCAACGCTGCCTTGAGCGCGCTCAACGGCCGTGAACTTAGCGGCCGCCCGTTAACTGTTAACGAAGCGCGTCCGCGCGCAGACCGTCCGCGTCCTCAGGGTGGCGGCGGGAAGCGGAGTTTCTCTGGCTTTCGCAGGTAGACTGCGATCAACCGTCGGCGCTCACAAAAATGGGCGCCGGCGTTTTCCGTTGGATCGACAACATGAATTCTGAAAAAGCGATCGTACTGGAGGGCACCATCATGATGGTGCTCCCAGGAACAATGTTCCGCGTCGCGCTTGCGAACGAGCGTATGGTCCTTGCGCACATTTCTGGAAAGATGCGCAAACGTTTCATTCGGCTTACAATTGGTGATCGAGTGAAAATGGAAATGTCACCGTACGACACCGCTAAGGCGCGCATCGTTTATCGCCTTTAACTATGGCGACGAGATTCTTGTTCGATCCGCCCCGACGGCCGAAATCAAAGGTCGGTTCCAACCTCAAAAGCTTACTGGTACGTTGTCCTTCAACGTCGAAGCTGACCGATACCGGAAAGACAATCGAAGAGAAACGCTGGGCAACAGCCAAACTGAAAACACAAAAGTTAGCCTGTGCACACTGCGGCAGCGTTCATACGTGGACAAAGAGCGACGTTATTCTGGGCCGGCCGACGTCAGCGAGCCGGTGACCTTTCGAAAATTTTCTCCCCGTGATTTTCCGCCTTCCGGCAGATCGCATTAATTGGACGACCAGCGCCTTCCTGATCGGCACGTTCGTTCTCACGCTCACCGCAGTGCCGCTGTATCTGTGGTATTTCGGCCTTGATTGGTTCCAATTCGCTGTGTTCGCTGTGTTATTGGCTGCCGCCGGCTTCAGCATCACGCTCGGTTATCACCGTCTGTTTGCACATATGACGTTCCGGGCGAAACTTCCGGTGCGTCTCTTTACTCTCATTTTCGGCGCCGCGGCGTTTGAGAATTCTGTCCTCATGTGGGCAAGCGAACACCGCCGCCATCATAAGCATGTGGATCACGACGAAGACCCGTACGACATCACTAAAGGTTTTTTCCACGCCCACATTGGCTGGCTGTTGTTCAAGCTCCTGCCACAACCGCCGTTCGATAATGTTGCCGATCTAAAGAAAGATCCGCTAGTCATGTGGCAACATCGGCACATTCATCTCCTTGCTGTCATGATCGGCTTCGCCCTGCCAACATTGGCCGGGTTCGTGTGGGACGGGTGGGTCGGGGCGCTCGGCGGTTTTCTAATCGGTGGTGTCGCAAAAGTTGTGGTGCTTCAACACTGTACCTTCCTGATTAACTCGGCCTGCCATACCATCGGGCGTCAGCCGTATTCGACACGATGCAGTGCGCGCGACTCGCTTTTTTTGGCGCTGTTTACATTCGGCGAGGGCTATCACAATTATCACCATGAATTTCAGCACGACTATCGTAACGGCGTAAAGCCCTGGCAGTGGGACCCGACGAAATGGTTGATTTGGACTTTATCGAAGCTCGGCTTGACGGGAGGCCTGCGCCGAGTCCCACAGGAAGCAATTGAGTCCACTCAGGCGCGAGTGCGGGATTTACGAAGCAGAGTCGAGAGTTGATCCGCCCTTCACGCGCGGCCAGGCGCGACAAGTCGTCGAGGGCGGTAGAGTGTTGCCCAGGATCATGGATGGAGAAAGCTGATATTTGCTACGAACTGAGGCTACCATGACAACAATTAATCGCGTCGCTTTCGTGGGAGATTATATGCCCAGGCAATGTGGCGTCGCGACGTTTACGACCGACATTTGCGAGGCAGTCGCAGCCGAGTACCCAAATTGCGAATGCATCGTGGGAGCAGTTAACGATCGGCCCGAAGGCTACGACTATTCGGCGCGTATCCGTTTTGAGATCGACGAAAAGGAGATCGACTCATACCGGCGCGCGGCGGATTTCTTAAACATTAACAACGTCGAAGTCGTCTCGGTCCAACACGAGTTTGGCATCTACGGCGGGCCGGCCGGAAGTCACTTGCTAGCTTTGCTGCGCGATCTGCATATGCCCGTGGTAACAACGCTGCACACTGTGCTGCGCGAACCTAACGAGTCGCAAAGATTCGTCATGGAGCAGCTCAATGCACTCTCGAATCGTTTTATCGTGATGGCTGAACGTGGGCGAGGGTTGTTGAAGGAAGTCTATGGCGTTTTGCCAGAGAAGATCGATCTCATCCCGCACGGCGTACCTGATGTGCAGTTCATCGACCCGACTTTCCACAAGGATCAGTTCGGCGTGGAAGGTAAGACGATGCTGCTTACCTTTGGACTCCTTTCGCCTAACAAAGGCATTGAGTATGTAATCGAGGCGTTACCGGAAATTCTCAAGGAACACCCGAATGTCGTTTATATTGTCCTTGGTGCGACACATCCCAATCTTCTTTCACGGGAAGGCGAGTCTTATCGGTTAAAGCTTGAGCGTCTGGCTGAAGATCGAGGTGTGACGGGCAATGTTATTTTCTACAATCGCTTCGTGACGCTGGAGGAACTAACCGACTTTATCGGGGCGGCCGATATCTATGTCACTCCGTATTTGAACGAAGCGCAAATCACTTCCGGCACCCTGGCCTATGCGTTCGGTGCAGGTAAGGCGATGATTTCGACTCCTTATCTCTACGCGCAGGAGTTACTCGCGGAGGAGGGCGGCATTCTTGTGCCCTTTCGCGACAGCAATGCTATTGCCGAAGGAGTAACTCGCCTCCTATCTAATCCTGCGCTGATGGCGGGAATGCGAAAACGTGCATGGAAACTCGGACGCGAAATGATCTGGCCGGTAGTAGCCGGTCGTTACATGGAAAGCTTTGAGCGAGCGCGAGTGCGATTGACTGCGCCGTCACGCAAAGCCTTTGCCGTTCGAACTCTGGGAAATCGTCCCTATGAATTTCCGTTGCTAAAACTCGATCATCTTTTTCGGATGACCGACAACACCGGAATTTTCCAGCACGCTATTTTCAACGTGCCGAATTACCGGGAAGGGTATTGCACCGATGACAACGCACGGGCTTTTATTCTGACCCTGCTACTTCCGGAGATGACCAGTCGTGTGGCGCAACGGGACGTTGAACGCCTGGCCAGCATTTATCTTTCATTTTTATGGGATGCATTCGATCAGGAAACGAAGCGCTTTCGGAATTTTATGAGTCATAGCCGGGAATGGCTGGAAAAGGTCGGCTCGGAAGACAGTCACGCGCGAGCGCTTTGGGCTGTGGGAATGGCGCTTGGCCGCTCCAGAAATGACGGTCACCGCAATCTTTGCGCGCTCTTATTCCAAGGGGGTTTGCCAGTTGTAGAGCAGTTCACTTCGCCGCGCGCCTGGGCCTTCGTCCTGCTCGCTATGCAGGAATACCTGCGCAGCTTCTCCGGAGACCGGATGGTGAATCAGCTGCGTGACCTGCTTACCACACGACTGCTGGAGTTGTTTCAAGCTAATAGTTCGAAGGAATGGCAATGGTTTGAGCCCATCGCCACCTACGACAACGCAAAGCTTTCGCATGCGATGATTCTGAGTGGTCATTGGACTTCGCGTGGCGAAGTATTCCAGGCAGGTTTGCAGTCGCTCCGCTGGCTGGTGGAAACGCAAAGAGCGAAAGCCGGACATTTCGCGCCGATTGGCTCCAACGGTTTCTGGAAGCGCGGCGGCGAACGCGCGCGCTTCGATCAACAGCCGGTGGAGGCCTATGCTACCATCTCGGCCTGTCTCGAGGCTTTTGCTCTCACACATGACGAATACTGGAAGCGCGCGTCGCGACGCTGTTTCGAGTGGTTCCTTGGTCGGAACGACCTCGGAGAATCGCTCTACGATTCCGGCTCGGGAGGATGTCGTGACGCTTTGCATCAGGATCGCGTGAGCCAGAATCAGGGAGCAGAATCAAGTCTCGCGTTTTACTTATCTCTCGCCGAGATGACGCAAGCGGAAACCGCGCCTGACTTAAACATCGCGAGTCACAACGCTGGATGAAACTTCATCCGACGGGCGTCCTTCTTCGGCCGGACAATAAACGCGTGGTGGTGCGTCCGTTCATCCCGATTAATCCCACGCGTGTCGAGCATATTATCGCGCGCGCTCTCGCGCTAAGTGAGCACGAAACCGAACAGCAGCTTTCGTTAGTTAGAGCGGATTTCAGCGGGAGACATATCGATCTTGATAAGAGTTGGCTGCGAAATTTCCAAAAAGTGCGAGGGCATATCGCGGACAGCGAAACGATTTCCGAAGGACGTCGACTATTTATCGGTGCACTCTTCTCCGGCGAGTATGCGCTCGAATCGGCAGCCTTGTTCAATCCCTCGATTGTGCCGCACCCCGACCAGACTGGTCTGGGGCAGGGCGATCTTCGTTTTATCATGAGCCTCCGCTCGACCGGTGAGGGACATGTCTCTTCGATCCAGTTTCGAACCGGAGTTATCCATCGTGACTATTCAATAGAGATCGACAAGACGACGCCTTTTGTAACACTCCCTGAGCTTGACCTTAATCCCACCTACCACAAACGCAGCTTTCTGGACAAACTAAGTGAGATGGGACTTGAGAATGACTGGGCCGCCTCCGTCATGGGGCGATTAGGTAAGACCTTTCTTCTTGATGAGTTGGATAAGTCTATCCAGCAAGCAGCGCCCGACCAAGCTTCTGCACACACGCGCGACGTGCCGCGAACTTTGGAGTGCATGCATTGGCTGGCGGAATCCAACTACGAAATTCATTTCGCTCCTTCTTCGGAAATATCGGAACGCATCATCTTTCCCGTGTCGCCCAACGAAAGCAACGGCATTGAGGATGCTCGTTTCGTTCGTTTTATCGAAGACGATGGAAGCATTATGTACTACGCAACCTACACGGCTTACAATGGGCGAGTGATCCTACCCCAGCTAATCGAGACGGTGGACTTTTTTAACTTCCGTGTCTTAACGCTTAACGGGCCGGCGGTTCAAAACAAAGGCATGGCTCTCTTTCCTCGTCGAATCGATGGACGCTATGTGATGCTTTCACGACAGGATGATGAAAACCTTTACCTTATGTTTTCGGACAGTCCGCATTTTTGGAGCGACCCACAGCTGCTAGAAGAGCCCCAACAGCCCTGGGACTTTGTGAAGCTCGGTAACTGTGGCTCGCCGATTGAAACCGAAGCCGGCTGGTTAGTGCTTACTCACGGCGTAGGTCCAATGCGAAAATACTGCATTGGAGCGACCTTGCTCGATTTGAACGATCCTGCAAGAGTCATTGGCCGGCTGAAAGAGCCGCTCTTAAGACCTGAAGAGAATGAAAGGGAGGGCTACGTTCCTAATGTCGTTTACTCTTGTGGGTCCCTCGTCCACAACGGTCAACTCATTTTGCCCTATGGCATTAGCGATACGGCCTCGAGCATCGTCAGAATCGAATTAAGCGAGCTTTTGACTGCCCTTACCTAAAGATACCGCAGCCCAGACGCCATTGTTTACCAAGTAACTTAGTTCCTCAATCGGCAGTTGGGCTTGTTTGCTCTGGTTTGTAACTAGCTAAGCTAACAGCTGTTATAAACGGCGCATACACCTGATCAGAGCGTCGCAGAGATATTCTGCAGAGATTTGGGTAAACTGTGCGATATTAGTTGCATGAGGAACATTAGGAGAGCCTTCCAACGCAAACACTTTCACCTTTGGATGCCCGAAACAGCAGTGGCCCGATGGAAACGTCGTAAGCGTTTTCTGCGGCTGTGGAAGGGGCTTGTTACGTCCAGCGACGACTGCCCGGATAAGGTAGGATACGGGGGCGGTCTTACAGGTTGTTGAGCGAAACTCGTTTCGTATAGCAGTGCCAGAGCTTTATTGATCTCTCATGGCGAGACGACGAGTTTTTGGAAGCGCGAATCATTTCGCAGTGAATCAAACATTGGATCGAGTCGGAGCAGGGCAGGAGTGAGTGGCACGTTGCCCACAGGTAGCGCACCTTCATACAGTCTCGAGAGCAGTTTCTTTAAGGCAGCAATCGCTGCGGTCGGGCGAATCATTCTTCAACCAGGCCGAGCGGCATCAGACTTGAGCGGAACAAACCTAGCTCTTGCTCCTCTTATAAAGTCAGGGAGCGAGAAAAATAGCAGCTAAAAGAACGAACTGAATTATTAAGGTGGATCTGCAGTGAATCATTTACTTCGCGCAGCTACGAAAGCCTGAGCCTCAAGCAGGTTATCCCCAGGCAGAATAAGAAATGGTTCAACTAGCTTTAAAACATATTCCGTAAGTCTTTAGCTTCCAGTTACTGCGTGTGCCAGTGCGCGATGAGGAGGAACGATAGACTCGTTGGATCCCCTTCGCGTCAAAGTGTCGAGCATTTTTGTCAGGCGCGCCTCGTAAGAATCACACGCGGGGGATTCGCCATTTGGCTTGACCCATTCGGGGTGTTGGATCCGCAGATCGTCGTGAATCTGTTGCTGGAGTTCGGTGTAGGTGTGGATTTGGTGAGACATAGGAATTGGACTCGTTAAAACATTGAAATGCGGTGTGGGACGGTTCAGACGGAGGGCTCGGTGCGAAACGCGGACGGGCATGTGAACCCTAAGCGCCCGCCATGGCCAGGTCAGGGTGCTCCAAAGGGCGGCGAGCATGTCCTTGCGATGGGCACGACGCCAGGCCAACTGGATTACCTTGTAGTGCTGACGTTGCAGTAACACGGCCAGCAGTCCGCTTTGGGTAAGGGTCGGAGTTGATCTCGTCATAACGCGCCTTCTTTCTGTTTTAGTGGTCTATGTAATTCCACCCGTCTGATGAGTGCGCTCTTTCTGAGCGTTACGAATTTCATAAACCGGTTTTCTAATTGGATTGACTGCTCCAAATCCGCGCGAAACGAGGAACCAATCCTCACGAGGCCCTTTGAATGGCCGCCTCGCTTCGGTGACTCGGGGTTTCAGTTGAATCTGGAGATCGCGCTAAGCGGTGTCTCAGCGAAGGTTCAGTCCGCTTTTCAGCCCGGCCGAAGGTGCGTTGAAACGTCGGATGACGTAATCAAAGATCTTGTACAGAGTTCGCGCCATCGTGTCAAGCCCTTTTCGTTTCTGATTTAGCGCCTTGAGATCGGTTCGCGTCAAAATTTCGAAGGCATTGACTCGTGTAATCGCGGTCATTTTCAATCGCTCGGGTTTGCCCATCCTATGTCCAACGCTTCCCATCACGCTCTATTGAAACTCACTCGTTGCCCACACTCACACACTGCAGCTAATGCCAGTCTGGCATCCTCGACCGTGTGATTGTGCTACAATTTTTTAAGATTAGCAGTACGGTTGGTTCGAATAGCAACAGCACTGGACGTTGCCAAAAGAGCAGCTTGAGCCGATCGGCTCCAGACAAGATCCGAAGCACGACGTGACTCGCGCAAACGCCAAAATAACATTAGGTGATTGGCATTGCGGGTATACATTGATTCGCTAGCATTTGCAGCGTCAATCGACCGCCGGTGCGGCCCTTCTCTCTGCACCAACCATACAGGGTAGAACCATCTCTCTATGACAGTATTCATTCACACAAAAGAGGACGCGCACCAAACATGGCTTACGGACTTTTTGTCCAGCAATATTACCATGTCGGGTCGCCAGCGTCGGGTTATTGCCCGCTCAGAGCACCAATCTGAAATACAGATGCGCGGCGATGCGCACTCGCATCGAGAGAGTATTAGGCGCGGCAATGTTCCGAGAACGGAATCCGATCGACGCATTTAAAAAATCAAACCACAAAGGAAAACAATATGGAACCAACGATCACCCAAAACAGCGCGCTTTATCTTGCGCATCGTAAAGTCTCAAAACGTCGCGCCACGCTTTTCCGTGGACCTAGGACCGCAGCTAGCAAGCAGCGCCCGGATGCTCAGCGGCAGCTGGCCTACACGGCCTTTTTCATCGCACGACGACTTCATCAGGACAACGGGCGGTGAGCCGCGTCACTTAAGGTTAACCGAACATGCACTTATCCAATTTCGCGAAATAATGCGAGATGCTGAAGTGGCGCATGCAATTCATCCGATCGTGCTCAAATATCTCCTGGATTGGAGGAGACGACCAAACCCTTGCTGGAGTGCGGTGTTTCGCGGGCTGCGAATGTAGCTCAGATCAGCACCGGCAGTTTCCTTATCAACAGATATGCAACTAACCGTCCAACAAAGCAGCGCGAATTATTTCAAGCGACATAAGGGCTCTAAACGTCGGGCTGCGCTTTTCAGGCAGCTTCGCGCGTCGGCCGCAGATCAGATCTGCGGTGTTAAGCAGCAGACGTTCGGCAACGCATTCATCGGACAAAGGCTTCGATCAGGCCAGCTGTGGCTGAGAGGGTTCGAATTTGAGTATGCGCCCGGCGATGCGACACGCAAACGGGGTTAGACGTACTGCTTCGCAGGGTGAAATATGAGCAAGCGAAAAGCATCCCAATCCTCTGATCAGGAAGTGATGCGACATCTATCGCGCTCGCACATATTCAAAGATTACGAGCGAGCTTTTAGCGAAGCCACGGGTTTACCGCTAAATATCCGAGGGCATGATTCGTGGTCGCCTATGCATCATGGGAAGGACGACCACCACTCATTCGCCTCAATTCTGGCTCGTTTCAACAAGGCTCGCGCCGCATGCTTAAGGGCTCAAACCGACGCATCTCGAGAACCGAACTCGACAACGCGTACCGTTACGTGGTTTGCGGGACTCTCCGAAAGTGCAGTGCCGGTGTATGTAGGTGACCACATTCTTGGTTTTCTTGAGACAGGTGAAGTGATGCTCAAGAACCCGACTAAGAAACACTTCGCGAGCATTACTCGGCAGCTCCGCGCGTGGGGCTACAGGGCGGATTGGAAGAAACTTGAGCGGGCCTATTTTCGGTCGTGCGTTTTATCACCGGACCGGTATCGCGCGATGTTGCGGCTCCTGAGTATTTTTGCGCAACACCTTTCAATCTTGTCGAATCAACTAGCCGTACGGCGTGAAAACGACGAGTCCAAGAACATGGCGCGAGCACGGCACTTCATCGAGAAGCATCAGGCGGAGCCCCTGTCACTCGGGCGCGTGGCCCAGGCAGCTAACATCAGCAGGCACTACTTTTGCAAGATGTTCAAGAAAGCGACCGGGGTAAATTTCATCGACTATCTCTCGAGAGTCCGAGTCGAGAAATCAAAGGCGCTTTTGCTCAATCCTAACTCGCGAATTAGCGAAGCTGCTTTCGCATGCGGATTTCAATCCATGACGAACTTCAATCGCGCGTTTAGGCGAATCGTCGGTCGCTCTCCCACGCAATTTCGCAAATCCCTTCCGAAGTTGCGACGCTCGGTGTAGCACTGTTCGTCTGGGGAGAAAGGCCAAGCAGGTCTGCAAGGCGTGACTCAAAGGAGTCGCAAGTGGGGCAATTGCCGTTCGGCTCAACCCAGTCGGGATGCTGCACGCGCAAGGTCGTGATGGATCTGTTGCTGGAGTTGAAGGTAAGAATGGATTTCGTCAGACATGAGGATGGCTCGGTGACACCGCTTCTTTAACTTTGATGGCTTCCTCACGGCCACATCCGTTGTTTTGAACCAAATTTTCGGAGAGGCAACGACTGCACGGGCTCTACGGTGCGGAGAGGCGGCTACTTGGTGGCCGTGCTAATTCATAAAAACCGGCTGGGTTGGTCCCCGTGTAATTCCTGGCTCCCGGCAGTCGTTGAATGAACTCCTACACTGGGGCGAACGCACGGAACTCTCCGCACGCCCGCGGTCAGTGTTAGAGGATTACGCCACTTTAACTTGGGTAGCTTTTGATTTTGTTCTGGTCGTTGTTGGGAGGTGCACTTTCAGCACTCCGTCGCGGAACTCTGCCGTGACTTTCGTGCTATCGGCGTCTTCAGGCAACGTGAAGGTGCGTCGAAAAGTGCCAAAGCATCGTTCGATGCGATGGAATTTTTTCTTGTGATCTTCCTTCTCGACTTTGCGTTCTCCAGAAACGCTAAGTATGCCGTCTTCAACTGTTACTTTAACGTCATCCTTCTTCATTTCAGGCAGGTCAGCTTTGAGCAGATACCCGTGATCGTCCTCACTGATATCAACCTCTGGTGACCAATCTGCGACCGCAAGGCTGTGGATTTCTCCACTGCCTATTCTGTTGGGAAAGCCGCCCGAGAAGAAACGATTGAAGCGATTTTGCGTTTCCTCCATTTCTCTTAGCGGATTCCATGTGCTTATTAGTTTATTCATATTTTACCCTTTCTGGATTGAGTTAAAGCCATCTTCGGGCATCGCGCTCACCGCTTATTGTCAGACTCGACCCGAATCTTGTGCACGTTGAAGAATAGCCCCGTGGAAGGGAAACGCGCGGGCACTTCGCTGCGATTGCGAAGTATTCCAGAGTCGATGGTTACAAGCTGGCGCACCTAGCTTTCCGGACAGGCCTTTGAACGAGGTCATGTCTAAACATTTGACATTTCACTCGCCGCGAACCCGCGAGGACTAAATTTTATTTGAGCGCTAAGAAAATATGTAGACGTAAGAATTAATAAGTTGGAATCATTGGGAAATTAGGAAGACTGGCATTTTTCAAAAGATGCAGGCAGTATCCGTCAGTCTATGAAACCGCCGCTCCACACAATTGTCATGTACATGTCGATCTTCACCCTGTTTGGTGCCCCTGACATAGGGCAAGCGGGACCTTTCGAAGACGTTTTTAGATCGATACGCAACTCGTTTGCGCTCCCCGCACCAAAGCCGCGAACGCCGCAACCGCAACGGAGCAGCCCTAAACAGAGTAATGAAATTCCACCAAGCGATGCTTCAGATACTTCAAGTAATCGAACTTCACCAAGTCCGACTCCGGCCCCCGCACCTCCGAACCCGAACAACGTCCGCGTGGCGAAAGCAACTGCTGCCAAGAAGAACCGAAACGGTGACGTGCCGTACGGAATTCCCGTGCCCGGAAAACAAGGCTTGGTTACCAGTCCGTTCTCGCCAGACAGTGGTTACATCGACGTCCGGAGTTTTCCTCCTGGAACAGAAGTAAGAGATCCTTACACAGGCAAGACTTTCCTTACGCCGTAACGATTTATTGATGAATTGGTGACCGCCGGGCCGGCGAGTTGGAGATAAAATCGATAAGGTGTTTGCGCCAGGGAATCTCAACCCCACAAGTTGCGCGGCGGAATTCCAATCCTTCCGTTTGCGTATGGCACCGGACGATCACGATCGCGGGCGAGGAGGAGCGGTCCATCGAGATCGATCCAGTTCGCGAAGCTCGCCAGAAGGCGAGCAGGCGCGATCCCGAGCGAAGTGCAAACCATGCAACCGATCAATAATTTGAAACCGCCGTCGCGGGCTCGCTCGCACAAGCGCAGGGCTTCGGTTAGCCCGCCGGTTTTATCGAGCTTTACGTTAATGACTTCGTAGCGGTTCGTCAGGTGAGGAAGATCGCCAGTCGTATGGCAACTCTCATCGGCGCAGACTGGAATCGGATGATCGAGAGTTTCCAGGACTTCGTCGGCCTTCGCAGGGAAAGGTTGTTCGATGAGCTCGACGCCTAATTGTTTCAGAGCTGGGACAATTTTCTGATAATGTTCAGGCGACCACGATTCATTAGCATCGATGAGAAGTCGCGCATTCGGCCTGACTCCGCGTACGGCTTCGATGCGGGCAAGGTCCGGATCGTCGCCTCCAAGTTTGAGCTTCAGGATCCTTGGCACGCCGAAGCCTTGGGCGAAGGCGGCAGTACTCGCTGCCTCTCCCATTTTCTCCGGTGTATCCAGACTGATCGTAAACGATGTCTCGACTTCAGGAGCAATCGGAATATTTGCCAGTTCCCAGGCACGTTGGGCGGAAGTTTTCGCTTCAAGATCCCATAATGCGCAGTCCAACGCATTGCGTGCAGCACCTGCAGGCAGGAGGCCTTGAAGACTTTGGCGATTCAAAGTCTTATCGGCTTGTATCGATTCGATCTGTGCCAAGACCGAGGCAATGCTCTGGTTATAGCGTGCCAGCGGAACGCCTTCGCCGCGACCGATGTGTTTGCCATCACTAACCGTCAAAACGACGATCTGCGCTTCAGTGCGACTGCCCCGCGAAATACGAAACGGTTGCCTGAGAGGCCAGATTTCCTCGTGAGCGTCGATGGACAGAGGACTGTTCGGCACAGAAGGAATGAAGATAACGACGAGACCCAAAGACTACAAGACTGCGGGATAACGGGCGACAGGACCGTTGATCAGGGGTCCGTGTTCCGTAGCCAGTGGTCTTTTGCTAAAGAAGAACGTGACATCGGCTAAGTTCCGTCATTAACTGTGCACAGAACCGTTTATCCGCGTCTGCCGCAAGCGGACACACAAATTATGAAGACGAAGAATTTGAAGAAAAAAATCCGGCGACTCCAAAACCGTCTCCAAGAAGGTCCAAAGAAGCTGGCCAAGCTAAAACAAAGGCTACAGGCGGCGGAAACAGCAAAGAAGCTGAAAGCCGCGAGAAAATCGGCCGCTCGCGCCGCTCGCGCGGCTGCCAAGTCTTCTAAGCGAGCCGAGCCGAAGAAACCCGCTGCTGTCAAGAAAGAGAAAAAAAAGCTCAATCTTTCGCCAGAACGTCGCGCGCAACTGGCGGCGGCGATGAAAGCCAGGTGGGCGGCCAAACGAGCCGCCGAAGCGAACGCGAAAGGTGCCTCGGGCGATAATCAACATTCCGCTCCGCCCGGACCACCGCCGCCGCCGCTGAACAGACCCGACGGCGTCTAGAGGGTTTATACGACTGTAGCCCCTGTAGTCACGGCCCTGTGGGCCGTCCCCTGATGTGAAAGCATTTGCGAAACTGTGACCGGCCCACAGGCCGATGGCTACAACATTCATGAAATCGGTCCGAATGCTTTTCTTGCGTTTACTACCTGTCGCTTGACTTGCGGCGGCGTACGCCGCCGAGCTGTGCGTGTCGCGGACATGTCACGAGATGATCATTGACCATCCCGGTGGCTTGCATCAACGCGTAGCAGATCGTTGAGCCAACGAATTTGAATCCACGGCGCTGCAAATCGCGACTCATCGCGTCGGATTCAGCCGTGCGCGCGGGGACCTCGGCCATGCGTTGCCAGCGATTCTGGATTGGTTTGCCGCCGACGAAACTCCACAGATAAGCGTCGAAAGTCCCAAATTCTTTGCGCACGGCGAGGAACGTCTTTGCGTTCTCAATTGCGGCCGCAATTTTCAAGCGGTTCCGCACAATTCCGGCGTCGCCAAGCAAGCGTTTCACATCGCGCGCGCCGTAACGTGCGATCTTCTCCGGGCGAAATCCATCGAATGCCTTCCGGTAGTTGTCTCGTTTGTTCAAAATCGTGGTCCAGCTGAGTCCTGCCTGCGCGCCTTCGAGGATCAGAAATTCGAAAAGCAGTCGATCGTCGTGCACAGGGACTCCCCATTCCTCATCGTGATAAGTGATGTTCGGCTCGGTAGCAGCCCAGGGACAACGCGGCATATACGCACAGATTATTGAGTCACATCCCGAGCGCGGCGCGAAGATGTGGGATCAGACGTTTGCTGAATTCGACGGAGTCGCCGTCGGATAAATGTGACCATTCGGGGCAACTGAAGCCCGCGAGGTCGCGAAAATCTTCATAGTAAATTCCGGGTGCACCGCTGTCCTTGAGCACACGATCCCAAATACCAACTCGTGGCGTTTCGCGGTCCTCTAATTTTTTCAGGTCTCCACTATGTGGAAAACGAATGAAAACGATTTTGCCTCCACGAGCCTGAAGTTTTTGTACGGCTGCAGCAACGTCCTTGAAGCGCTGGTTAATTGCGTTCCCCATCGTTTTCGCAAATTCTTCTTTCGGAATGTAAGTCGGTGGCGGCGGCGGAGTGAAAAGCGGGATCCAGATTTTTTGAGTCATCCTCGCCAGTTCACTACCTGGCCGGGCGCATTCTTCGACCATGCGCGCGCGACGTTCGCGGTCCAAAGTTCCAAAGTAGGGCGGAAGCCGCGGCGATACGAGGGCGTAGGGACGATTTGGAATGGGCAGACGTTTTAGCAAACCGTCGAGAGTCAATTCTTCCGGTTTTAGAAATGCGACATGTTCTTCCAGCGGCATGTCGAGATATTGGCTTGCACGTTGCGCGAGTGTTTGAGTATGAGACCTCCGAACGGCTTTTTCAGCGTGATCCATCGGCGGGCTGCCCGGCGGCGCGACAAACAAACGGGGAGCAACACTGCAAATGACTGTGCCGTGAAAATTCTTGTCATTGGCCAGATCGGCCAGTACGGGGTAAGCGCAACCGCCGCCCATTGCCAGCTGAACGGGACGTTTGCCTAGTCCCTTTTCAAGTTCGTCGAGATCGAGATCGTACCATCCGCGCGAATCGCCGATGATGACAATTGACTCGGGTTTCACGCCGCGGCGAGCGGATGTCCAGAGATCCTCGTTATCGTGGAGCGTGGGACCGTAACCGATGGAGCGACAATAGAGTTCCCATGCAGACGCGGCCGCAATGACGATCAGCACAACTGCTACCGTGATGCCGCGGTAGGACAACTGTGGGATCGGCCGCACATATTCCAGAGGTGGGCCGCCATGTATGCTTTCAATTTCTGGCGGCTTCCTAAAGAACAGCCGCGGCAGGCGAAGTTTGCGTTTAAAATTGGAAGTAGATGAATGCATTACTGTTTCCTTGAGTGAGGATGATGGCGCAGGCCATGAAGGCCCAGGCCGTTGTCACAATCCAGGGCGGCGCACGCATCACGGCAGTTTCGATGTTGGTATCGCGCAGGGACCAGTGCACGAGAATCATTCCACCGGTCACAAGCGCGATCTGCAGCATCTCACGCGTGGTAAGAATGGCGTCGCCGTGCGGATGTCCACCAAACATGCCGCCCAACATTCGCGCAGCGACAGTGAAATCGGATGCTCGAAAAAATA
>DATHHK010000283.1:0-7456 GCA_035317225.1 Candidatus Udaeobacter sp.
CGCAACTTCGCCTGGATGAACCTGTCGATGTCGCCATCCATCACGGCTTGCACATTGCTCGTTTCCGCGCCGGTTCGGTGATCTTTCACCATTTGATACGGCTGAAAAACGTAGGAACGAATTTGGCTGCCCCAAGCGATGTCGCCCTTTTCTCCGTATTGCCGATCGATTTCCGCACGTTTCTTGTCCTGCTCAATTTCGTAAAGCTTGGCCTTTAACATTTTCATCGCCAGCTCACGATTGCGCGCCTGGCTGCGCTCGGCCTGGCAGGCGACAACAATTCCACTCGGCTTATGCAAAATCCGCACTGCCGTTTCGACTTTGTTGACGTTCTGTCCGCCTTTGCCGCCACTGCGAAATGTGTCGATCTGAAGATCGGCAGGATTAACTTCTATCGGCGCTGTATCAGCAATTTCGGGAACGACATCCACACTGGCAAACGAAGTGTGCCGCCGCTTATTTGCGTCGAACGGTGAAATACGAACCAATCTGTGCACGCCACGTTCGGTCTGCAGATGTCCATAGCCGTATTCGCCCGTCACCAGCAACGTGATCGATTTGATGCCGACTTCTTCACCTTGTTGAATGTCCACGGTCTGAGATTTAAAACCGCTTCGTTCGATCCATCGCTGGTACATCCGCAGCAACATATCGGCCCAATCGCACGATTCCGTGCCCCCAGCGCCAGAGTGGATCGTGACAAACGCATTCGCACGATCGTTTTCACCTGAAAGAAACTGGCGCAGCTCGAACTCATCCAGCTTATGAGCCAGGCGGTCGTGTTCCGTCGCGACTTCCATTTCCGCATCAGCGCGCGCGGTGGGATCGCTTTCTTCCGCCGCCAGCTCGTGTAACGCCCCGAAATCTTCGATCTCGCGTTCCAGTTCTTGAAACGGGTTGATCAGCGATCGTAACCGCGAAACTTCTTCGACATCGGCCTGGGCGCGTTCGCGATTCGACCAGAAATCAGGCGCGGCCATGCGCCCTTCGATTGCGGCTAGATCTTTCTGCAGCTTTTCGACGTCAAAGAAACCTCCGCAGCTCGCAGACACGCGATTTCAAATCCTCGGCATCGGGGATGGAGACTTCCGTTGGCATGGTAAAAAATAATTCAATTCCCAGCGAATCGCAAAGGTGTGAAGACGCGTGGGCTGCGCTATCCTTATTTGCGCGTAGAACTGCCAGGTTTCGGCTTAGCAGCACGCGCTACCTCGAGACGGAAAATCGTTTCGCCTTCTTTCATCAGATCGAGACGATCGCGCGCAACCGTTTCCAAATACGTCGAGTCAGTCTTGAGCAGATTGACCTCCCGCGTCTGATGTGCGAGCAGATTTTGTTGTTCGTTCACCTGCTGTTGCAGATTGTCGATCTCCGCACGGCTCTGTATTAGTTTCTTGTACGGCGGGACGAAAAGGCTCACAATTATCAGCCAGATCGCCAGGACCAGCAGAACCTTGAGAGTTCGGTTCAGTCGCTGCCAAACGGTGGTTTCGCGGCGCGCGCGGAAATCGGCGTAAGTCTGATCCACTTAGGGGATTGTAGCGCCGTATACCGCTTTGTCACCAAGTTCTTCTTCAATTCGCAAGAGCTGATTGTATTTGGCGATTCGATCGCTGCGGGAAAGCGAACCGGTTTTGATTTGACCGGCATTTGTCGCCACTGCGATGTCGGCAATCGTGGCATCCTCCGTTTCGCCGGAGCGATGACTAATTACGGTTGTGTAGTGATGTTTCTTTGCCAAATCGATCGTCTCCAGCGTTTCAGTCAGCGTGCCGATCTGATTCACTTTGATTAAGATCGAATTCGCCACTTGCTCGGCAATTCCCTTCCGGAGAAACTCTACATTCGTGACAAAAAGATCGTCGCCCACAAGTTGAATCTTTTTGCCGAGTTTTGCAGTAAGTTTTTTCCATCCCGCCCAATCGTTTTCGGCGCAACCGTCCTCGATCGAAATGATGGGAAAACGCGCGCAAAGCCCGGCATAGTACTCGATTAGTTCGTCCGCGGTTTTCTTTGACCCGTCCGATTTGTTAAAAATGTAAACGTTGTTTTTGCTGTCGTAGAACTCCGAGGCAGCAGCATCCAGCGCGAGAAATATCTGTTCACCGAGAGTGTAACCCGCCGTCTCAATGGCAGTCGAAATTGATTCGAGGGCGTCCGCAGCGGAACTGAGGTTTGGCGCAAATCCCCCTTCATCGCCAACCGCCGTCGAAAGATGGCGATCTTTCAGGACCGACTTCAGCGCGTGGAAAACTTCTACGCCATAACGGAGCGCTTCAGAAAAACTTGGCGCGCCGCGTGGCATAATCATGAATTCCTGAAAATCGATCGGCGCATCCGAATGCGCCCCTCCGTTCAAGATGTTCATCATCGGCACCGGCAAAAGTCGCGCTTCCGGTCCGCCGAGATACCGGAACAACGGCAGATTTTCCGCTGCGGCGGCAGCGTGCGCCACTGCCAGCGAGACCCCGAGGAGCGCGTTTGCGCCCAGGTTTTTCTTGTTAGGGGTGCCATCGAGTTCGATCAACTTCTCGTCAATCTTCGCCTGGTCCAGAACGTCCCATCCTTTGAGGACCGGCGCGATCTTATCGTTAACGTTGGCCACTGCTTTTTTAACGCCTTTGCCGCCGAACCGGTCTTTGTTTCCGTCGCGCAATTCCCATGCTTCATGTTCGCCGGTGCTCGCCCCACTTGGCACCGCAGCGCGACCGAGAGTGCCGTTTTCAAGGCGCACATCAACTTCAACGGTGGGATTACCGCGCGAATCCAAAATTTCCCGAGCATGGACTCGGCTAATGGTAGTGCTTGCCATATTCTCTGCGCGGACTAGAACAGCTTTCCGTATACGAGGCAAATCACGTTCTAACATGCTCGGCCAATTCTTCTGTCACACATGCCTTCTTCGCGACGGCGGAAAGCGACCAAAAAGAAGCTTCGACAGCCGAGCGAGATTCATATTGGCAATTTCGCTGGGCCACGCATAGTCTCAGCGATGATTCGTTTAGCCGGATTAGGCGTGATGGTGTTGACGGGCGGGATCTTGGTCGCCGTTGGCGCAGAGACCGGGCGCCTTCCCGCCGACCAACTGACAAAAGCCGTCAGAAGCGATTCGATTACTATTCCAACGCCGGGCGAACTTTTCACCGCGCTTGAAAAATCCGGTAAGATAAACTGGGCGGGCCAATATCGTGGACCAATTCCGGTGACCTACAGTAACCGCGCACAGATCGCCCTCAACCTCGGCGGTTTGATTGCTGATGGCTTTATCGCCGTGGAAGCAAAGGACGGTCAGCAAGTCAAAAATATTGGTTCAGACATCATCAAACTCGCAAAAGCGCTCGGCGTCAGCGAAAAGCTGCTTGGTCGCGGGAGTAGCATCAACGAATTTGCCGAGAACAACGAATGGGACACGTTGCAGGAGGAACTGGAAGCGACGCAGAACGAAGTGAAATCCTCGATGCAATCGCACGCCGACCAGGACCTGGTAATTTTGGTAACGCTCGGCGGTTGGATCCGCGGCACGCAGGTGGTCACCTCGGCGATCGTCCAGAACTATAACGAACAGAGCGCAAAAGTTCTGCGACAGCCGGCGCTCGTTCATTTCATGCAGTCAAAAATCAACGAAATGTCACCTGAATTGCGCGACGGGCCATTGGTCAAAGATGTCAGTAACGAGCTCATCCAAATTGAAAAGCTGGTTTCGTTTCCGGAAGGCAAGACACCGGATGTTGAACAAGTGCGAAAAGTCAACCAAGCGGTCGGCAAGGTGATGGAGCAAATAGAGAGTAAAGAAGCGCCAAAATGAAACGGAGTTTGCTGATTCCATTATTGGTTTTTGTGCTGACTATCAGCACCACCGTGCGCGGAGACACGGATGCCGAGGTGCAAGCGCGCAAAGACGCCCTCGATGTGGCCGCAGCATTTTCAAACGATGGTTTCAAGATCCGAGACGGACATTGGTGCGGTGTGGTCAAACCGCATGACCATTCGTTACTCGCGGTGAATCTCTACGCAGGGAACCAGTATTGGTTCTCCGCCAGCGCCACGGAACCGGCAAAGAAAATTGCGGTCAGCGTCTACGATGAGACGGGGAAACAGGTGACTACAGATAGCTACGACAATGGAGAAAGAGCTGCGGCCGGTTTCGCGCCGACGAGCAGTGGTCAGTACTTTGTATCGATCGATCTGCTTGAAGGCGAGCAGGGCACCTTTTGCCTCGTTTATTCGTACAAATGACCGATGTCGCGTGTTCGTGCGCGCTGCGTCTGGCATCAGCTAATAACATCAGCAGCTTCACAGCAGGCCGATGACTTCGCTGCAGGTTTTCTATGAGGGAAATGTTCAGGGCGTCGGGTTTCGCTGGACCGTGCGTGACGCGGCCAAAGGCTTTGATGTAACCGGGTGGGTCCGTAATCTGCCGAATGCGCGCGTGGAACTTCAGGTTAGCGGAGAAGAGGATGAGGTGCGCGCGTTTCTCGATCGCATCGCACAAGGCGAGCTCCACTCACTGATTCACAAGCAAACGGAAAACAAATTGGAAAAACCGGTTACAGCCCGCGGCTTTGAAATTCGCCATGACTGATCCAGCGGTCGCGGTTCACGGACTAACGAAAATATTTCCCGTTCCTTTTCATCCCGCTCGCGGGATTGTCGCCGTAAAGGACCTCAACCTTCGGATTGAACCGGGTGAAGTATTCGGCTTGCTCGGACCGAATGGTTCGGGTAAAAGCACAACCCTCAAAATAATTCTGGGGCTGGTTTCGGCAACGCGAGGCCGCACGGAAATTTTTGGGCGTGACAGCCGTCTCGTGGAAAGCCGGGAAGCCGTCGGTTTTTTGCCCGAGAATCCGTACTTCTATAAATACCTTAGCGGAGAAGAAACGCTGCGTTTCTTTGGGCGTCTTTGTGGGCTGCGCGGCGCTCGTTTAAAGAAACAGATAAACGAATTGCTCGAACTGGTTGGCTTGACCAGAGCGCGCAAACGGCGACTCGGGACCTATTCCAAGGGCATGTTGCAACGCATTGGCCTTGCACAGGCATTGATTCATGATCCCAGATTGGTCGTGCTGGATGAACCAACGGCAGCTGTCGATCCAGCAGGTTCACGGGAGATTCGCGATTTGATTCTCGACCTGAAGCGCCGCGGAATCACCGTTCTGCTCTCGTCGCATTTGCTCGCGCAAGCACAGGAGATTTGTGACCGGGTTGGCATTCTCGCAGATGGCGTGTTGGTACGCGAAGGGCGTCTCCAGGAATTGATCGCTATTGAAAATCAAACCGAGCTCGTCATCGCCGACGCGTCCACTCAGCTCGTCAACGAAATCGAATCGATGATCAACCGGTCAAACGCGAAGCTGATCGAACGTCGAAAATCGACGACAACGCTGGAGAGGTTGTTCCTGGAGGCGACAGCTAGAAATGACGAAGCACGAACGTCGAATGACGAAGGAGTGACGAAGCACACATGACAAACGTCGAAGACGCTTCAACACTCCAACGCTTAAACGATTCAACGACGGCGAAACCGCATTGCGCTTTCTCTTTCTCGCGGGTTCTCGCGATTACGTTCAATACGCTGACTGAACTGACGCGCCTGAGAGTTTTTTATGTCTTGCTTGTTTTCGCCCTGCTCTTGATTGGGAGCTCGGTCTTCATGGCGCAGTTCTCGTTTCAGCAGGAATTTCAAATCCTGAAAGACGTATCGCTCGGCGCGATCTCGATTTTTACGTCGCTGCTGGCGATCGTTGCAACCGCGCGACTGCTTCCGCAGGACATCGAAGACCGCACCGTTTACACGATCCTCGCCAAACCCGTGCCTCGCTTTGAATACGTGCTCGGGAAAATCGCCGGCGTCCTTCTGCTGCTGGCAATCAGCACGCTGGTGATGAGCGCAGCGTTTCTCCTGGTGTTGTATCTGCGCGAACAGGCAGTGATTCACGCGACACTGCGGCAAATGACCGGCGCACCACCTGAACAACTTGCCGATTCGCTCCGGGCAATTCGATCATCGGCCCTCAACATCGATATCTTTCCAGGAATAATCATTATTTACCTGAAAGCATGCTTGCTTGCCGCACTCACGCTCTTCGTTTCAACATTTGCCTCCACGAACATTTTCACAATCGTGGTGATGGCTTGCGTTTATTTCATTGGTCATTTGCAGGCGACTGCGCGCGAATACTGGCTACAGGAACACAGCAGTGGGCTGCTGACCCGCATTTTTCTCGCAATCGTTGCGCTCCTGTTTCCGGACTTGCAGGCCTTCAACCTGGTGGATGATATCGTCGCCGGCACCGCCATTTCGATGGCTGTTTTTGCCAAGACAGCACTACTAGGAATTTTCTATACAACGATTTACACGCTGCTGGCTGCGTTCGTATTCTACGGGAAAGAGTTATGATGCGGGCCCTTTTAGCGCTTGCGATCTTGGTTGGACTTGGCGGAATCAAGCTACCAATCGAGCACGACCTGACGGCGCTTCATCGTCAGGAACATTTTCGCGACGTTGAATTTAATCTCGATCTTCGCGAAAAACTTGGCCAACTCGGCTTCGTTGCTGCCTTGAGCGGATTTCGAGCGATCGTCGCTGACGCGCTTTTTATCCGGGCACACGTCGCATGGGAGCGCACAGAATGGGGCCGGATCTTGTTATTGTTCCGGCACATCACAACCCTCCAGCCCCGGGTGCTTCTGTTTTGGGACACGGCCGCGTGGCACATGGCTTGGAACGCAAGCGTGGCGGCGATGAACGACCCGACCCAGCCGCGGCTTGCGCTGCGAGTCAAAGCACAGCGCGAATATTTCGCGCTCGGAAAAGACTTCCTTGAACAGGGAATAAAAAATAACCCTGATCGCCCTCAGCTCTATGAAGCGCTTGCCCGCCTGTACAAGGAGAAATACAAGGATCACCAGCGCGCTTCCGAGTTTTACGCCAAGGCGGCGGCCTTGCCGGATGCACCGACGTTCGACCGGCGTTTCTCAGCCTACGAGCTGGCCTACTGCGAAGGGCGCGAGCGCGAGGCATATGAACGCTTGCGCAGCCTTTATGATGAAGGGCCGCAGGAACGGCTGCCGACTTTGATCGCGCGGCTGAAATCTCTCGAAGACAAACTCACGATCCCGCAGGATCAGCGGATTCCTGATAAAGGCCCTATCGGCAGGTAGTCAAAAGGTCGAGCGGTTTGAGGCGTTAAAGAAGCTTTAATATGTCGAGCACGCCCTGATGCGGTGGGGCGAACAGCGGCGTCGAAGAGCAGAAGGAAAAGAACCTCGGTCCCTTCTTGGCGGCATTGCTCCTTCAGCAGGATATGAGACTAAAGTCTGATATCGGAACGTTAAATCTTACGAGCGTCCCGGCGATTTCGTTGTAAGGTTGTGACTTTTTAACGACTGATAGAGAGTCCATGCGGTTTGCAATTTTCAGCGATGTTCACGCCAATCTCGAGGCGTTAGAGGC
>DATHHK010000284.1:0-4158 GCA_035317225.1 Candidatus Udaeobacter sp.
TGGCTTCAAAGAGAAGCAGCTCGGTTTCCGGAGTCATACTGGAATTGTGCGAAGCAAATTGCAGAAGCTCACGAACGGTTTCGCCGATCGGCGTGCCGCCAGGTTCGCGGGTAACCAGATAGTGCACACCGGAGCGCTCCAACCGCGCGGCCAATCTCTGCACCTGCGTCGATTTTCCACTACTTTCTGATCCCTCAAACGTGATGAATGGCAGCCGGCGCATGATGTCGATTGTGAAACAAGCATCTGTGATTGTCGAATGCGCAGCGTAGCATGGCCATCCTGGCTGGTGGTGCCGGCGACGTCTCGCCTGCCAAGATTGATCCGGCAGGCAGGATGCCCGCGAGCCCCACAGGCCGGGAAGCCTGTGCTACGTTATCCGCATGAAAAATTTCTGGCTCGTGAAACAGGAACCATCCTCGTATTCGTGGTCGGACTTTGTCGCCGAAGGCCAGACCAGCTGGACTGGCGTACGCAATTATTCTGCTCGAAACAACCTTCGCAGAATGGAGAAGGGCGATGAAGCCCTTTTCTATCACAGCGGCGAGGACAAAGCTGTCGTGGGGATCGCAAAAGTAGTTCGGACCGCGTATCGAGATTCGACTGCAAAGGAAGGCGACTGGTCCACTGTTGATCTCGCCCCCGTCAAACCGCTGGGCCGGCCGGTCACGCTTCGCGAAATCAAAAGCCACTCCCGGCTGAAAGGAACACCGCTGGTCCGCCAATCGCGACTATCGGTGATGCCGTTAGCGGAATCGGAATTTCGGGAGATTGTGAAGATGGCAATATAGTGGATCGGCTTCTCTTGAAAATGCCGGTCCGGCTCGGACCGATGGCAAACAGTCGCCAAAGGCGCGAAATGCTACGCGGCAAAGCCGCGGCTTGATTGGCAACGCGCTGAGATAACGCGTTCCACCTTTTGTCTTGTTCAAAGCTGTGTCGGGGCCGAAAATTCCCGAATGAGTACAATTGCGGCAACGGAATTCCTCCCCCTCGTCGCAACTGGCGCTGCCACGAGAGATTTTATGGTCGTCTCGCTGCACGACGTGGCTCCCTCCAATCAGCAGATCGCGAACACAATTGTTTCAGAATTGGCTCAGCGCGGGGTAAGCGTTTGTTCTCTTCTCGTCGTCCCGGATTATCATCATCAGGGGCTGTCCACGAGAAACCACCAATTTGTGTCGTGGCTACGAGGCTTGGAAGCGGACGGTCATGAAATCGTTATTCACGGGTATTTTCACGAACGCCCGCGGCGCGAGAAAGAGAGTTTCCACGACAAATTCCTGACAAGATTCTACACGGAACAGGAAGGCGAGTTCTACGACCTAGGCTACGACGAGGCCTTATCTCGCATCACGAGGGCTCGAGACGAATTCCGAGGGTCCGGTCTTAAATCGCGAGGTTTCGTGGCCCCGGCATGGCTGCTCGGCAAGGAAGCTGAGCGCGCCGCGCGCGATGCGGGGATGGAATACACCACCCGGTTACGCAAAGTGTGCGATCTCCGGGGCGGCGATGAATTCGTAGCGCGATCGATTGTTTACAGTGTTCGAAGGAACTGGCGCCGCGGAATTAGCCGGATCTGCAATGCCACGCTCTTTCGTTATCTAGAGGGGAGGCCACTGTTGCGCATTAGTATTCATCCGCCCGATTATTCGCATCCGACGATTTGGCGGCAGGTCACCTCTATTATTGACAGGGCGATTGAGTCGCGGACAGCCACGACCTACCAAGACTGGGTCGCGCAACAAAGATTGAGACGGGGAATGTAAAGGTGAGCAGGTGCGATCTTCATATTCATTCGCGCTACAGTACGCGCTCCGAAGAATGGCTCTTTCGCCGTTTCGATTTCCCTGACAGCTATTCCGACCCGAAGCAACTGTATGAAAAGTTGCTGGAGCGGGGAATGGACTACGTCACCATTACCGACCACGATTCGATCGAGGGTTGCCTGCAAATCGGTGATCGCCCTCGCACCTTTATCAGTGAACAAGTCACCACGTATTTTCCCAATGATGCTTGCAAGCTGCACATTCTTGTTTGGGGAATTTCAGAGAAGCAGCATGGCCAGATCGATGCAGTACGCGAAAATATTTTTGAACTGCAACGCTACCTGCAGTCTGCACAGATCGCGCATGCGGTCGCGCATCCCCTTTACAGCATCAACGGCAAACTCGATTCGCGGCACGTTGAGTTGCTCATTCTTCTCTTCAAGCATTTTGAAGGCATCAATGGCTTGCGCGATGCACTTCTAAGCGACCTGGCTCAGACACTGTTCAAACAGCTGACCCAGGAAAAAATCGAGGCGCTCGCAAATCGCCACAATCTGGCGCCCACACACGCGGAGCCCTGGAAAAAGATTTTCGTGGGTGGCTCAGATGATCACGGCGGCCAGTTTGAGGCGTCGGCTTTTACCGAAACTCCTCCGGCAAAGTCAGCAGAACAATTTCTCGAACACGTCCGCAACGGCGACTGCGGCGCGCGGGGCCACGGCGGCACCCCGCTGGTTCTTTCGCACGGTTTTTACAACACAGTCGTCTGTTTCATTCAGGACCGTTTTAACGAGAAGCTCGGACCGGGCGCCGCGTTGTTGGACAAAATGTTTTCCCGGTTCATGGAAGGCCGAGCTCCGACCGAATTCACTCTCAAAGAGAAAATGGAATTCATTGTGCAGGGCGTTTTGTCGGGAAAAATTTTTGACCTCGTCAAGCCCGCAAACGTGTCGCTCTGGAAAGAACTTTCCGGTTACTTCGCGCAGGCGGAACTAAAAACGAGACTGGCCGCACAATTAGACGGAGTCAACGAACCCGAGCGTCGCACATTTCTCATGGCAAACATGGTAGCGGAGCAGCTCACGTTTCGGTTTTTCCAAAAATTCGTTCAGCAAATTCGCAGCGGCAACATGGTCGAGAGCATGCAAGCTCTCAGCGCGATTGCCCCGATCCTGGTGATTCTTACGCCGTACATCTATGGGTTTCACAGCCAGGCCCCTTCCCGAAAGTGGCTGCGATCTATCTTCCTGGACTTAACCGGCGAAATCCCGGTCGCACTGCAAAACCGCAAGCGCGCCTGGTTCACCGACACACTGGAAGACGTTAACGGAGTCGCGACGACCATTCACAAGATGACTGCGGCGGGAGCAGCAGCCGGTAAGGAATTAACAGTCGTAACTTCCAGCGGCAATCTGCAAACCGGTGATATCCCGATCAAAAATTTCCCGCCCATCGGCGAATTCGAATTGCCCGAGTATGAACTCCAAAAGTTGAGCTTCCCGCCCGTCCTTCAGATGCTCGACTATATCCAGCGCGAAAAATTCACTGAGATCATCATCAGCACGCCCGGGCCGGTGGGGCTCACCGCATTGCTTGCAGCCAAAATGCTCAATCTGCAAACGAGCGGAATTTATCACACCGATTTCCCGCAATACGTCCGGATTCTTACCGAGGACAGCTTCCTGGAAAGCGTCGCGTGGCGTTACATGCATTGGTTCTATGGCCAGCTCGACACCGTTTTCGTTAATTCTGAAGAATATCGGCAAAGCTGGATCAAGCGTGGCTTCGATCCCACTAAACTGAAAATTCTTCCACGCGGCCTCGATATCGAGCTTTTCACACCAGCGCGACGCAAGCCGGCGTTCTGGGAAAAATTCACTGCTGCCAACGGCCGAATCCGCTTGCTCTATGTGGGCCGCATATCCCGGGAGAAAGACCTCGACGTTTTGGGAGACGCCTACCGCCGCTTACGCGATGACGGTCTTCCAGTGCAGCTTTTTGTTGTCGGTCATGGGCCGTACTCCAAGAAGTTTGCGCAATCACTGCCAGGGGCAGTTTTTACCGGTTACCTCACGGGAAAGGAATTGGCGACCGCTTATGCTTCGGCAGATATTTTTGTGTTCCCAAGCACGACCGACACATTCGGCAACGTCATTCTGGAAGCGCAGGCTTGCGGAGTGCCGGTCATTGTCTCCGATTCTGGTGGGCCCAAGGAATTGGTCGACGACAGAACGAACGGTTTGATCACTCGATCTCGTGATGTGGACGATTTCATGCGAGCTATCCGTTCGCTGGCTACAGATACTGCGTTGCGAGAACGCATGGGCGCAGCCGCCAGAAAAAGCGTCGTCGATCGGAGCTGGCCAAACGCGTTTCGCAAATTCTGGGC
>DATHHK010000285.1:0-7317 GCA_035317225.1 Candidatus Udaeobacter sp.
CGCGCTCAAAATTCCGGCATGCAACGGCACGCTTGCGGTCTGCGGGTTTTGTCGGGGCGGCGGATGGGCCTTTGCGTACGCGAATGAAAATCCAAAACTAAAAGCGGCCTATTCGTTTTACGGGACCGCGCCTGATGAAGCCTCCAAGGTCGCGAATATTCGGTGTCCGGTTTACGGCTTTTACGGTGAGAACGACGAGCGGGTGAACGCGACCATTCCGAAAGCCGAAGAGCTAATGAACGCCGCCGGGAAAAAATACGAACCGGTGATTTATAAAGGCGCCGGTCACGGTTTCATGCGATCCGGCGAACCATCCAACCCCGCAGTTCGCGAAGGTGATAAAAAAGCGCGCGACGAAGCCTGGGCGCGCTGGAAAACGTTGCTCAAGCAACTGCCATAAGTCGGTGGTAGGATCCTCTGCGGGCTATCACTAGAAATTCGTCAGACGTGTGCCGACAAAATTTGTGGCGTGCCGCGATCCTCGTCGCGTTCGCGGCTACATTGGTTCCGGTCTATGAAAATCCTTAAGTTTGGTGGTTCTTCGCTTGCCACAACCGATTGCATCCGGGATGTCGCCAGGATCGTTCTTGACGAAGCGCGGCGGGGACCGGTCATCGTAGTGCTTTCCGCTTTTCAGGGCGTGACAAACCAGCTTCTCGATTGTGCGCGGCTGGCGGAAAAGAACGATCGGCGCTACGACGCGGCGTGGAAAAAAATCGCCGGCCGCCACCACTCGGCGGTCGACAGTCTGCTCGATCGACGTCGAGCTATCCGAATCCGATTGCAAGTCGATACACTTCTCGGCGATTTGCATGACGCGCTTCACGGCGTCCAGCTCTTAGGTCACAGTCCACCACGTGCGCTCGATCTAATCGCGAGTTTCGGCGAACGACTGTGCGCGCTAATCGTGGCGGCACATCTTGCCCGGGTTCATCCCGCCCAGTTTGTTGACGCGCGACAACTCGTAGTTACGGACAACCAATTTACGAACGCGAACGTGATTTTTAGCAAAACGAATCGCGCGGCGCGGCGATACTTTACAGCCCTGTTCCAACTTCGCCGCCGCCGGCCGATAGCTGTCGTGACCGGATTTATTGGATCGACCAGCGACGGCCAAACTACAACAATCGGGCGCAATGGATCCGATTACACTGCCGCCATTCTAGGTGCCGCTCTTGGGGCGTCCGTGATTGAGATCTGGACGGATGTCGACGGCGTCTTGAGCGCCGATCCGAAGGCGGTCGCCCCTGCGTTTGTTTTGCCGCGGATCACATACGAAGAAGCGATGGAGCTATCGTATTTCGGCGCGACGGTGCTTCACCCCGCCGCGATTGCTCCGGCCGTAGCCAGGCGAATTCCGCTTCTGATCAAAAATACGTTCCATCCAGAGGCGCCGGGTACGTTGATTTCGGGTGATCGCAGCGATGGCGATCAACTTGCAAAGGGGATCAGCTCAATCGCGGGACTGACGCTCCTCACCATTCGGGGCCTGAGGATGGTCGGAGTTCCCGGAATCGCCGAGCGATTATTTCGTGCGCTGGCATCTCGCGGCGTCAACGTCATCCTCATCTCCCAAGCCTCATCCGAGCACACGATTTGTTTCGCCGTCCGCGAGGCCGACACGGCTTTAGCGATTGCGGCCGTGCGCCACGAATTTCGGTTCGAATTCCAGAACCATTTGACGTCGCTCGATGAAAAACCAAATCAAGCGATCGTCGCGGTCGTCGGCGATGAGATGAAAGGGCACCCCGGTGTCTCTGGCAAAGTGTTCGGAGCGCTTGGCCGGCATAACATTAATATCAGCGCGATTGCGCAGGGCGCGTCAGAGCGCAACATCTCTTGCGTCATCGACGTGGCGCAGCAAGCGCGTGCCCTGAATATCATCCATCAGGCGTTCTTCGAAGTCCGCAAACGCCTCGCGCTTGTGGTGATCGGCGTCGGAAATATCGGTGGAACGCTACTGCGACAAATGCACGAGCAGCGCGCGTATCTGCTTGCCCGTGGATTCGATGTCAAGGTGGTTGGCGTGGCCAATAGCAAGTGGTTTGCACTCGAGGGTAACGGCATCAATCTCGCACGCTGGCGCGAGAGATTATCCGCTTCGCGAAGACGGATGGATCCGCAGGTTTTGGCAAGGGAAATCGCAAAACTTGAGTTGACCGACGCAGCGGTAGTTGATTGCACGGCCGCCGATTCAATCGTGAAGGCGTATCCCGAGTTTGTCAGAGCGAATCTGCACATCATCACGCCGAACAAGCGCGCGAACGTGTTGCCGTGGCGACAATACGCGGCCCTCAGGGAGCTTTTGCGAAAGCGGCAGAAGTACTTTCTAGATGAAGCCAACGTTGGCGCGGGACTGCCTATCATGTCGACGCTGCGCGACCTGATCGCCAGCGGAGACGTGATCAGGAAGGTGGAAGGCATTTTCTCGGGCACGCTGAGCTATCTGTTCAATAGTTTTGATGGGAGCATGCCATTTAGCGCTCTCGTGCGAACAGCTTACCAGACAGGGCTAACCGAGCCGGATCCGCGCGATGATCTGTCCGGTCAGGACGTCGCTAGAAAGTTGCTTATTCTCGCGCGTCAAAGTGGATTGAAATTGGAAATCGCGGACGTCCATGTTGAGAGCCTGGTTCCTCGAAGTTTGGCGCTGAAGCCATTCTCGCACCGATTTTTCAGCTCATTGGCTAAGCACGATTGCGAAATGGAAGAACGATTGAAGCGCGCGCAATCGCGCCGCGCAGTGCTGCGATACGTTGGCACGCTAGAAGGCGGTCGCGCCCGCGCCGGAATCAGAGAATTCCCGCACGATCATCCAATCGCCGCTAGCAAGGGCAGCGACAACATCATCGCATTTACGACGAAGCGTTATTCGCGTACCCCCCTCGTTGTTCAGGGGCCGGGGGCGGGCGCGGATGTTACGGCGATGGGCGTTTTCTCCGATATCCTCAAGTTGCTCAATTATCTGCCGCACTAGGATCCGGAACTATTTCCTTACGCCTTCCAATTCATCCACGAGCGGGCCCGCATCATAAACCTTGCGCAGCGCTTCGGTGATGGCAGCGGAATCAACGGAGACAGCGCGTGATTGTGTGTCCGTGTAAATGCAATCGAGGACCAACGACTGGATGTTGCCGTCGAAAATAATCCCTACGAATTCGTTTTCCTTATTTACCACTGGGCTGCCGCTGTTGCCGCCAATAATGTCGGCATCCGAGACGAAATTGAAATGTGTCGACGGATTTAAACTCGCTTTTTTATCGATCCAACGTTTCGGCAGATCGAACGGTGGTTTGTTGTCGTGCTCGGCAGAACGTTGATATAAACCAGCGAAATCGGTAAAGGCGGGAATTTGTTTTCCGTCCTGCTCATAGCCGCGCACGGTTCCGTAGGAAAGGCGAAGGGTGAAGGTGGCATCGGGATAACTGCCCGTCCCCTCGATGGCAAATCGCGCATTGGCGATTTCTGAATAGGCCTGTTTTTTGATCTCATCTTGCGTGTCGTAGATTTCCTTCGCTTCTCTCGCGGGGCCGTCCACGAGCCGCGCGAGATCGATCATCGGATCATGCGCTGCTTGCAATGCGGCGGAGTCTTTCCCGTAAAGATCCTTGCGCACGGCGACGTCTTTCAATTTGGTTCCTGAGACTAGCTCGACAGCGCGATCGTGCGGCGATTTTCCACCGAGCACCTTTTTTACGAGCGGATTGTCGGCGCCGAATTGGGAGGCGAGATCGGTCAGCGAATCGGTCAGGCGGAGGATCTCGTAATCGTCGTAAACGGGCTCGCTCGAAAAAAGTTCCAGTTCCAGTGAATCGCGCGCGCTGTCGCGAAATTGGGGAATCCGCTCTCCATTGGGTTTGCCTCCTTCATCCACAGCACGAAGGAGTAATCGCGCATATTTAAACAGATTTCCGAAGAACGCTCGGGGGCCGCGATAGCCAACGGGGGCTGGCCGTTCTTGTTCAAGGTAGTTGTACAGCGTCGCATTTTTCGCGATCTCGGCCTGCGCATTTTTGATTCGATCGTATGCGCCGGCGGCTGATCGCAATTTCGGATCGCGCGCGATCGCATTGCGCAATTTTTCCTCGCGCGCCTGAAGCTGCGTCCAGACTTGCGAGTCAAGCAGCCCGGCAAGATAATCGTTATAACGTTTCCGGTTGTTTTGGTCGCCGAAAAGATCGTTCCGCGCTTTTCTTGCGTTCTCAAATGATCGCGCTCCATACGCCAGCTCCAGCACTTCACGCCGATTAAACATGTGCAGGACATAAGGTAGATAGCGATCGCGCATATCCGCCAACTCATTCAGCGTAAGTTGCCGATCAGTTTTACCAGGGCTGCCACTTACGAAAGTTAGTTCGCCGTCACTCGGACCGCGCGAATTCCATTTAAGGTAATGATCGATCTTCGCCGGCTGCCCATTTTCGTAAACACGAAAAAGACAGATATCCAGATCGTAACGCGGATACTCGAAATTGTCCGGGTCACCGCCGAAAAAAGCCATCTGCTGCTCGGGTGCAAAAACCAGGCGCACGTCATCGTACCGTTTGTAACGATAGAGATGGTATGCGCCGCCCTGGTAAAGGGTAACCACATCAGAGCGCAGTCCGGTCTTGTCTTTGCTTTCCTTCTCAATCGCCGCGATGACTGAGTTGCGCGCACTGGAAGCCTGATCATTTGTCATTCGCGCTTTCACCGCTCCGTTCACGCGAGCTGTCACGTCTTCGATGGACATCAGCACGTTGAGCTCGAGATCGTTCGATTTGATTTCGTCCGCCTGCGTTCTCGCGTAGAAGCCCTCCTTTAAATAATTGTGCTGCGGATCGCTAATCTTCTGCAGGGTGTCGGCGCCGACATGGTGATTTGTTATCACAAGACCGTTTGCAGATACGAACGAACCGCTGCCTCCGGAATTAAAGCGGACACTCGCCTTTTGCAGATGCTCCAACCACTGCGGCGTCGGCTCGAACTGATATTTCTCTTTGAGCTGCTTGAGAGGTGGCGCATTGAAAAGCCACATTCCTTCATCGGCGGCTGCAGATGCAACGAGGGTAATTGCGCACACGACGGCGAGCGGTCTTAGGTTTCGCGAAATCTCGGAAGCGGTGAACATCGAGCAGCATAAATGTTGACCAGCGCGCGACAACCCTGGTCTATCACCTGGCGATCAAGCCGCTTTGCGGGTCAGGATTCAGTCGATCAAACAGCGCGCCTGGAATTTCGGACGGAAGGCTCCGTTTGCGCCCCCAGGCAACCAAGGGCAGCCAGTACAGCAAGCGATGCAATAAATAGAACGACGACCGCGATCTCGAAGAAAGTCAACGTCCCGCGTGCGAATACCTTCAAAGCAGCTGCCATTGCTACTTAAGACAGGAAACCGAACTTGAGCGTTACAAAAAAGATCGACAATATCGGTGTGGCCTTTTTTTGGGAGATCGATTGCGCGATGCGGCTAGCGGTTCTTGATTCATGACGATGTGGAGGGCCAAGCCGAGAAAGATCGAGCGGCTGGAGTTCGTTCTGGCCGGCGCGCAAAAATCCGGCACGACAGCGCTGCATTATTCTCTAAGCAGGCACCCGAACATCACAATGGGTGATCAGCAGGAAATACATTTTTTTGATAACGACGCTTTGTTTGTTTCCGATGTCGATTACGAGGAATTACACAAACATTATCCGTCCCTTGGTCCCTCAACCATCGCTGGTGATTGCACGCCAAGTTACATTTATCACAAACCGGCAGCGGAAAGGATTTGGAAATACAATCCGAAAACCAAATTGCTGATCCTGCTGCGAAATCCGGTCGACCGGGCCTTTGCTCACTGGAACATGCAGCGATTCAGAGGTCGCGAGCCGCTGGATTTTTTCGATGCCGTGCGAGAAGAGAAAACACGCATCGCCGGCGCGCCGCCTGCTGAAGCGCGTCGTTTTGCTTATGTAGATCGAGGATTTTACGGCCAGCAACTCGAGCGTCTGCTCAAACTCTTCCCGCGCGACCAGGTCAAGGCGATAAAGTTTGAAGCGTTTAAGGAGAAACAGCGTGAAACGCTCACTTCCATCTTTTCATTTCTCGATCTCGAACCACTCCGTTCGGTCCGCAGTAAAGACAGAAATGTTGTGCCTTATGAGCGGGCGATGAATTGGGAGGAAAAGGTTTTCCTCTACAATCTCTTCGAGGAAGACATCGCAAAGCTCGAGCAGCTATTGAGCTGGGATTGCTCGGATTGGAAATTGTAGCGGAGCTTGTATTAAGCACCTGGCCAGCAAAGAAAGATGGTCCTTGCCCCGGCGGGTGCGTTCTACAACAATTTTTAATCTTCGCGCGCGGTCTGGTTGAATCGTGGGCGTTCATTTGGATTTGCAGCCAGCAGCGCTTTCCAACGGAAAATGCGCGCGCCTTGCGACTCAAAAAAGGCGCGCAATTCATCCGTGAAAAATGAGGACCCATCCTGCCGCCGATTAAACTCCAGCAGTAGGCGTCCCTTGGGTTTGAGAAATCGTGTTCGGATATCCTTGATAAAAAATTCCCAATCGTCAGGCGTCCATTCGAGCCATTCTCCGTTCTCGATACGTGCGAGTCGGTGAAAACAAACGCGATGTCCGGTCACGAGATCGAATTTTCTTCCGAGATCGGGCAATGGCATTTGTGGTTCGATACGCCCGATCACACGGCGGACTTTGAAGAACTCGGTTGTTCCGCGAAAGAACGGCTCCTCATCCTGGTCAAACCCGAGTCCTTCGTGACCAAGTAACCGGCAGAGGTAGAGAAAGTAACCCGCGCCGCAGCCAAGATCGAGAATCTGCAGTGGCGGAGAACGATCAAGCCAAAGGTCCTGTCCGCGCTTGACGTTCACTCCAATCCAGTACTTTGCATCCTCGTAAGCATTGATCTTGCGCGCATTAGGCCTGTAAGGATAGCACTCGCGTAATCTCTCTAATTCGGTCCGATCGATCGTCGCAAGAATTCGTCGAGCGCTCACTGGGTGAGTGGAACGGCAAACGTGCTCCCACAGGCTTTGGCCTGCGTCGAGTGAAAAAAGTTTTTGAAGTTTCTGCGAAAATCGCACGCAATAACGATGCAACGAAGTGTGTGACAAACAAGGCTGCAAGGACGCAGCAGTTTCCAAGCGCCCGCGATACGTAATCGCCAGGTCACTGTCACTCCTTAATAGCAACTTGGATGAGGCCGGTTGAGCCTGCGCGCGTCATGAATCCGCTCGCCCAGCCGTTTGCTGGATAGAAGTATTGCTCATAGCGCCACAGCATTTCTAACTTTGCGCCGGATGATTTTTTCCAAAGCAACCGATAATACAAATGGCG
>DATHHK010000286.1:0-5379 GCA_035317225.1 Candidatus Udaeobacter sp.
GGGAAATAAGGTGCGGGTGCAACTGCAATTTCGCGGCCGCGAGATGGCGCACCAGGAATTTGGCATGCAGCTTGTACTGAAAGTTCGCGATGATCTCTCGGGGATGTCGCAGGTGGAAATGAATCCAAAAATCACCGGCCGTAATATTACTATGACCCTGGCGCCCCTGCCGGCCAACCGGCGAAAAAGGCGATTCACCGCGCCGGAAAAACCAGCCGAAAACCAGGAAGCTGTTGTTTCACCGGCGGACGCCTGAACATCGAAGATTGCCTTGGGCCTTTGGCGTCCTGTTCGCGATGGTCTCACCGCGGCGCGACGATCCACTCTGGAAAGCGCAGATGGAATGTGTGCCCTCAACCCGTTGGCACGAGTTGCGCCTAACTAACGACTACGGCTTATGCGGCGTGTGCGTGCGTGCGGGGGAAGTCTTAGGTGAAGCTGCCGGCCGCGGAGGAAGCGGCGTTGCTCTAATGGATTGCAGCGTTTCCAAGCGTTTCTTGCGGTTGATCGCTTCCTGATTTTTCGAATCAAGTTTCAGCACTTTCTCGGTGTCAGCCATCGAATTTTGGATATCGCCCTTAACCTCGTAAATGTAACTGCGATAACCGTAATACCGAACTTCGTTCGGCTTGAGCTTGATCGCCTCGGAATAGTCGGCCAGTGCTTTATCCATATCATTTAGTTTCATCTCGACCGCTGCGCGCTGTTCGTAGATTCGTGAATCTTCTGGACTGATCTTGATCGCTTCGCCGTAGTCGTTGATCGCATCCTGAAATTGCTGGTTTGTCGCCGCAGCGTATGCCCGCTGTTGATAAACGGCGGCGAGATTTGGCGCGTATTTGTGGTCGAGAGCTGTTGCCTTACGGAGAGAGTCGACAGCTTTGTCCCACTCTTGATTCTTGGATGCCTCTGCGCCATCTACGGCAAGCTTGTTTGCTTCTTTCGTATCTTTAGTGGTTTCCGCCTGGGACAACTGCGCAGCACAAAGCGCCAGCGACGCGACGAAAATAAAGACAAAGGTTCTTTTCATAATTTCTTTTGGACGTTGACGTTCCTAAACAATTCGAAATTCAGGTCGCGAACAGTTGGTGCGACTCTTAAGTCTGCTCTGGGGATGACGTCTGTTCAATGTCGATCTTCGGTTCGGGCTCCGATGGAGCAGTTACACTGAGCCCAGGCTCATCCACGCGTGTAATTCGCACTGCGCGACCCGTGTTCTCGTCGATTTCGATTAACGCTCCGCGCAGGCGCACCTCACCGCCGGCGACAGGAAACGACGCCGGCAGGTTCGAGATGAACCGGTTCATGATTGGATCAATGGCGCGTCCCAGGATCGAATTTATCGGACCGCACATGCCCGCGTCGCACAAAAAAGCTGTGCCTCCGGGAAAGATTTGCTCGTCGGCGGTCTGAACGTGTGTGTGAGTTCCAATGACGGCAGAAACTTTTCCGTCGAGAAACCGGCCCAGTGCAATTTTCTCACTCGTAGTTTCTCCATGTACGTCCACGATGATGCTGGCAGTCTCTTTGCGCATCTTCGTCACCGCTACATCGACCGAGTGGAACGGGTTTTCCAAAATCGGCTGCATAAACGTGCGCGCTTGCACGTTGATGACACCGATTTTTCCCTTGCTCGTTTCGAGGACGATCGACCCACTCCCCGGTGCGCCGTCGGGATAATTCAGGGGACGCAACAAACGCGGCTCGGTGTCGATGAATGCAAGAATTTCTTTCTGGTCCCATACATGATCGCCCGTCGTGATGACTGAGACGCCGGCGCGCAAGAGATCAATGGTGATTCTTCCCGTGATGCCGCGACCGCCGGCCGCGTTCTCGCCGTTAACGATGATAAAGTCCACGGCGTGCTTCTGTTTCAGCTCGGGGACCCTGGTAATCACCGCTGTGCGTCCCGGCTCACCAACGATGTCACCCAGGATAAGGACCGTTAGCATGGTGCGATACTAGCCATGCCAAAGCACGTTGTCATCCCGAGCCACGGAGACGACGAGGGATTTCGCACAAATCGAAAAAGTAACGCGCTCCCATCTTGCGTGGTCGAATCAGTCCATGTGAGGTCCTTCGCTTCGCTCAGGATGACAGCGCGAAAAATCCGACCATCAATGCTCTATTCCTTGCAACCATGAAGCGCACGGCCCTGCTGACGCTCTGCTTTTTGACACCGGTGCTTGCTGGCCTGGCCGCGGAGAATCTCGGAGTTCTCGGCGCCCATCCGCGGTGGAGCGTACTCGAACACTATCAGGAGACAATCACCCGCGATGAATTCGCGCATTTAATTTACAACGTTTATTGCACCCACGGATTCGCTCCGGATTTAATTGAACTAAACACCGATACAGCTCGAATTCTGACCAACCGCGAATCGCAAAAATTTTTCACTTTGCGGTTCGCAAAGGACGACGCGCTGCGCAATCCGGTGCCGCGTCTTTGGCGTTCCGCTAAATCCTTACCCACCGCGAAAGGGGACAAGCCGCTCGCAGGCTTGCGGATTGCGCTCGACCCAGGCCATGTAGGTGGTGAATGGGCAAAAATGGAAGAGCGCTGGTTTCAAGTCGGCAACACCCAGCCAGTGCAGGAAGGTGACCTGACTTTGAAAGTCGCGCGGTTGCTCGCCCCGCGATTACGCGAATTAGGCGCAAAAGTTTTTTTTGTTCGGAATAGCAACGAACCGGTCACAGCAAAACGCCCCGATGATTTTCGGGACCTTGCCAGGAAAATACTGATTAGAAACGGCGTGCCACAGCCTCGCGTTGACGTTCTTGATCCAAATGATCCCGAGAAAGAGCAAACGATTCGCTGGCAGAGCGAAATCTTATTTTACCGCTACAGCGAGATTCGCCGCCGCGCGGCGCTGGTAAACTTCAGATTGCATCCCGACCTCGTCCTTTGCCTGCATTTCAATGCCGAAGGCTGGGGCGATCCGAATAATCCGACATTGACAGACAACAACCATCTTCATCTTCTGGTAAACGGTTCCTATTTGCAGCAGGAGCTCGAGTTCGATGACGAACGTTTCGAAATGATTCGGCGACTTCTCAGCCGCACCTACAACGAGGAATTGCCGCTGGCAGACACCGTTGCCGGCACAATGGCCCGTGAAACTCAACTACCGCCCTACCAGTATCCGACGACGAACAGCATCACCAAAGTCGGCACGAGCGGTTACGTCTATGCGCGCAATTTGCTAGCTACGCGGCTCTATCGTTGTCCGGTGATTTATTGCGAGCCCTATGTGATGAACAGCAAAGACGCATTCGCTCGAATTCAGGCCGGCGATTACGAAGGAACCCGCAACATCAACGGAACCGAGCGCAAAAGTATCTTTCGCGAATACGCTGACAGCGTAATAGTTGGATTAATCGAATATTACTCGAAGGCACGAGGTCTGTAACCGGGGGCGCTGACCCCGGCGGCCGCGCTCAACTACCGCGGCTACAGTTCATCTACCGCTTCGTGAATATCTTCGAGCGTAACGTCACTCCTGAGACAGGCAGCGCCGATGCGTGGAGTTACGACGAACCGAATTTTTCCCCGCTCGAATTTCTTATCGAACTTCAGCGCCTTGAAAATTTTCTCGCGTGGAAAATTTTTCGGCAAACGCGTCGGTAAATCGAATCGTTGCAGAAGATCGATCACTGCATCGCGTTGCCGGGGCGCCAGTCCGACCCTTTTAATTGAAACAGCGCATGCGGCGACAATTCCCAGGCTGAGGGCTTCGCCGTGAAGAAACTTTCGGTAATTTCCGGCGCGCTCAATCGCGTGACCGACACTATGCCCGAAATTCAGAACAGCGCGTTCGCCTGTCCGGTCGAGCTCATCTTTCGCTACGATGTTTGATTTTATCTTGATGTTGCGACAAATGAGCTGCTGAAGAGCAAGCGGTCGGCGCGGCGATCTGGCCTGCCACGATTGAAGCTGATTGAACATTTTCGCATCGGCGATAATCGCGTGCTTGATGATCTCGGCGAATCCCTGATTGAACTGGCGCCGCGGCAGAGTTTTTAATACGTCGACGTCATCAATCACGAGTGAGGGATGATGAAACGCGCCGATTAAATTTTTCCCGGCGCGCGTATCAACACCGGTCTTTCCGCCAATCGAGCTGTCCGCCATGGCAAGCAAAGTCGTGGGAATCTGGACGTGGGGAATGCCACGGTGATAAATCGCCGCGACAAATCCGGAGATATCACCGACCACGCCGCCCCCAAGACCGATTACGAAAGATTGACGGTCCAATCCGGCAGCGATCATCTGCTCGCAAATTGCGCCAGCTTGCTTGAGTGTCTTCGATTTTTCGCCAGCCGGGATCGTGATCACAATCGGCTTAAGACTGGCTGATGTCAGGCTACGTTCGACTCGACGAGCGAAGAGCGGTCCCACATTGGTGTCCGTAACAATTGCGCACGTTTTGCCAGGTAGAAATTTGCACGCGTGCTCGCCGACTTTTCTAACCAAGTCTAAGCCGACGAGTGCGAGGTAACGATGCCTGACGCCGTGGATTTTAACAGCGGCTACGGGTACGGAATATACGGGGTCCACTGATCTGGCTCGCCTGGCGTGCTCGCTGTGTTACTGGCGAATGCAGTCCAACTCATGGTTTCGCAGTGCAGGTCACCAAAAAGGGCGTTGATACGTTGCCGTGAATTATGCGTACCTGCGGTGGCATTTCCGCCTGGGGGAATACTCCTTACATTACCACCGCCCAGTCCTAACACTGTTACGCCTAAAGGAGATGATATTGCCGTGCCTTGGAAGCTGACTGTCGTTCCGGGAGCCTGTGCCGGTGCAAATAGTATGAACGCAGTAGGCTTGGTAATCCTAGTAGCGGACATTGCGGCACCACCCGGATAAATATCGGCGTTAACGCCATAACTGATCGGCGTGTTTGCGTCGCCCGCTTCCGAGGAGGCGCGCTTATCGAAAGGCGATTGGAAACCTCGCCACACGGAAAAGTATTTTGGCTTCAGCTGCGACATCCACGTTGTCGCGGGTGAAAACAATACGCCGTCGCTGTCATTCAAATAAGTCTGGGTCGCGATTCCGATCTGGCGCAGGTTGCTCAAGTCCTTTGTTGATTTGGCGCGCTCTGCCATACTCGTGTACGTGGGATACACCATCGACATGAGAATGGCGATGATTGCCAGCACAACGATCAGCTCGATCAGTGTAAAGGCGTGCGCAAAATGGGAATTCTTGGCCATTGATCGGCTTGCTTGGGGACCATGATATTTGGTAAGCTCGAGAGCGAAAGCCAAAAAGAACTGCGCAAAAGGAAGATGCTTGACAATACACTTTCCAGTTCGTGTATGTAGATCATGCCAGACGAAGTGCCTACTCATCCTCCGCCTCCAAGTCCTGAAC
>DATHHK010000287.1:0-3206 GCA_035317225.1 Candidatus Udaeobacter sp.
CGGGACGCCGCGCGAACACTCAGTTGGGCCTCTATCTCCCCATCTATAAGGACTTCGCGACACGCGGGGACAAACCAATCGATTGGATGATCGGTCTGACGTATGAGGTCAGGTCGAGGCACGTCGGTGAAGAATGCCTCAGCTAGGTCTCGCTGCGAAAGCGCGAGGGCCAAGCGCGCCGCACGACGCCTCAGACTGATATGTATCTCAGAGCAGTCGATTGCAGCTGCTCTGAGATGGATTATTGCATCGTCTTCCCGCTCAAGGTCGTAGGCTGCTTCGGCAGCCAATACCCGTAATGGACCAAACGACGACGAATCGACTTCGAGACTTTGCACAATCGACGTGAAATCTCTTTCCGGCGCCTGTTCTATCCTGCTTCGAGCCGCGCGCACCTTGAGGTGATCTTTGAGGTCGTCGAGACTGCCTGCCTCCGCCCATCCACGTTCTTCTTTCCGTAACCGCTCAAGTGAAGCGAGAAAATGCCGCGGCTCTCGGAAGACAAGTACGTGATCGGCCCAATCGGGCAATTCTTCATCTGACCTGAATACATCAACGGGTTCGGAGCCGAGCAGCTTTTCAATCGGCTCGTGTTCTTCGAATAGGCGCCGGGCATCATCAAAGCGGCCGTCACTTAGCAACGCATCTACAACCGGATAATGGGCAGTCACCGGAAAGCTTAAGCCTTCGGCAGCGATAAGACCAAGCGCTACGTCCAATTGCCCGGCCGCAATGTATGCACCCAATAACGCTTCAACGCTAATTGCATCCGCCCGCATTTCGATTTCATGCCTGCAGAGCAGCAATTCAAACAACTTCTCAGGCTCCCGAGTTCCTCGCACCGCACCAAAAGCAAGCCGAATATCACCATGGATATCCCCCGGATTCCTGCCATCAGCAAACTGGCTTCTGAAGAATTGGGGCGTGGCTAGTCGCAAAACCGCATGAATTTCTTGAGCGCGAGCACGATAACGCAACTCCATCCAACGTTGAGGATCATCGGGCTCTGCCCTCTTGGCCATGTCTGCAAGTTCTGAATATCTGAGTTGAACAGCTGCGTGATCGAGCCTACCAAGTCTGGTATTAGTCTGTTCCAGCAGAAATAGGCGAAAGCTGTTGTGAAAAATAGAGATTCGATTACGCGCATCTATCTTCAAGAGATGTGCCGCCGCCCGGAAAGCCGCGTCAGTCGCTGTGCTACCAACAATCTTGTCCAACTCGATCGAAGCAATAGCTCCTTCAATCAAAGCGACATAGGCTAACGCACGCTTTGCTTCTGATTGATTTTCAAGATCATGCCAAGCTCTGACATAGAGCTTGGTAACATCACGACCAGGCGCGACATTTGCAGCCAACCAGTCTTTTCGCTCGTCTTCGGATGAAGATCGCAACAGGGCTTCAACGAGATAGCGGACAGATAACGGGTGACCCTCCGAGCGCTCATACAATATGCTGCGATTAACATCGTCGGGAACGGCTGCGATTTCAGCAAGACGGTAAACTGCCTCTCGTGGCAGGGGGGCAATATTTATTTGTCGACCAACTTCCTTTGCTTGGTCACGAACGGCTGGAGGAATATCATCCAAATCAAGTCGTTGCGTGCCGAGCACGAATATCACGCCCGTGGGGATTGACGCCGGCAAAGGCAATTCACGAAGAAAAGAGTGCTCAGGACGCTCCTCTCGTGGCACGTGGTCGAGACCATCAATCACGATGATTGTTTTCACGCCCTCGACTAGAAAACGGCCTCCAGCAGCTTTTAATAAGCGTTCAAGCTGCGATCGTAGCTCAGGCAACTCTGAACCGGGAAAAATGCCGTCGCCTAAACCTTGCTTCTTGAATTGGCTAACTAAGTCATAGAGGAAATCAAATGCCTCAGCTCTTCCTAAGCCGTGTCTTTCATTTGGGAGGAAAGCGAGATACCGCATAAAAATCGCGCGCGGGATAGGGAGCAATCCTGCCTGAAGCAAAGTCGATTTTCCGCTGCCCGGCGGGCCAACCAAGCTGACGTAGCCCGAAAGAGCTTGATCGAAGGCTATCTTTAGATGACCCTCTGTAGTTGGGTTGGATTGAACAAGGGAGTCGACCGGAAACGCGTGCTCGTGACGTAAGTTGAACGGCCCAGGCCACCGCAACCGGTCTAGCAGTTCCTCTGCGGTCCACCGATCCCTATCTGCACGATCGGCGACTAATCGCGGAAGCAGCGCAGACAAGTCCGCCAAGCGGCGATCATCAAATGGCGTTGTCGCATGCCCGCCAGGGTATCTGTGGGTGCCCCCTACTTGGAAAACGACACCTTTCCAAAGCGCCGAGAACTCCTCATCCGAGAGACCACTCGCTTTCAGTAATTCGTCGATGAACTTCTGAAACGGCGAGGAACGCCATTCTTCCAGGGACCATTGGTTCCCTCGCGCATCATGCAAGCGCAGAAATGCCGCTGAGGAAATAGGACCGGCAGCTTCTGCACCGAGGTTGTCAGCCGTCGATGGAAAATTATCGGTAACGAATGCAATTTGGATAATTTTTCCTGGATACGCCGCCCTTAGTTTAATTGATGTTTCGACGAAACGATCAAGAAGTCCCCGCGCTCCCAGCAACAAATCGCGACACCTAAACGGTTCTGGCTCTCTACTTGATTTCACTTGGTATCCGACAACTCGGTCTTGAAGACCAAGCACGACGTCGTCGAAAGCGCCAGCCGTTCGATCCGCCAAGCCAACCCATTGCAGTTTGCCAGAGACCAACCCGTCATAAATTAGCCGCGCGGCGAATTCATACTGAGGAACATAGCCACGCATCGCGCGCCGTTCGCCTTCGCCAGGCGCAATTTGGCCCTTCTCTCTAAAATCACGCATTGTTATCGTTTGGCCTCGGGACTCCTGGGCAATTTAAGCACCAGGAATGATCTGTGTCTGGTGCGGACGGCCGGACTTGAACCGGCACGGGAAGTTACTCCCGAGGGATTTTAAGTCCACTAAGTCGTTGACTAAGTTATTGAAAGTATTTTCGTTTTTCACTTTCATTCTTGTTGGTGTGTAAGAAAGTGTGTAAAAATCACCCTAATTCGACCTCTCAAGCATGGTCCGAGTTGGGCCGAACGGCCCCAGGCACACCAGGAGCGCGACCGCTCCGCCATAGGCCAAGCGCCTTTCTCTAGGGTGAACACCCGCTTTGGTGCCCGGTTTCATGCTTAGCCGAAACCCTTG
>DATHHK010000288.1:0-3876 GCA_035317225.1 Candidatus Udaeobacter sp.
ATTCCGCGGTTCCAGTGAACGCTCCCAAGTGGTTCGCGTGTCCGAAGTTGACCACGTGTGTTGAAGGCTCGCACTCCGTACCGGACTGAGAGTCAACGTACCCAGAGACAGTGCCGTTGAACGGCACCTCGTCGCGGGCTAGCGCGGGAGTGGGTGCCGAGATAAACACTGCCGCAAAGCAGGCGAGGAGCACGGGCATGAGAAGTGGCAGAATTGCTGTTTTTTTGAGCTGAATCAATGGATTCATCGTTGTTCCTTTCTTTCTTTTACCCCCGCTGAGTTCATTTTGGGATTGCGGGTCAGGAAGAGGCGAAGAACCTAGCGGGGGAAATGTCCTCCGCCTGATTGAGATCCGTTGCGTGGATTCTTGCTGCTTCCGCGTTTTTTTGAAATACGCAAAATTGCGTACGACATGCTGTAGCACCGCATTTCCCGCTAAAACGCACTTCTATCCAAACGCTGCGGCATTCGAGTGCCTTTTTCCGGAATCAATTTCCTTGCTAAGCACGAATCACTCCGATACAACGCGGTTCACTATGGCTATTCTTTCGACGATTCTTGTCGGTCTTGTCGTTGGCGCAATCGCGAAGCTATTGATGCCGGGGAAAGACCCTGGTGGTTTTATCGCCACGATTCTGCTCGGCATCGCTGGGGCGCTCATCGCCACTTACCTGGGCCAGGCCGTCGGCTGGTACAAGGCCGGACAACCAGCGGGCTGGATCATGTCGATCGTCGGTGCCATCATCCTGTTGCTGCTCTATCGGTTGCTTTTCAAGCGCAAACAGTAGCATTTCGCTATCGAGGTGAAGGCTCAAAGGCGGCAGAGCACCGCCGCACTCCAAAACTGTGTCCACGCAAAGAGCATCGCGACGTCGACCTATTTAGCAATGGCGCTCTATAAATGCTGCCGTAAAACACGGCGATTGTGAGAAACAAATCCACCGGCAGGTAATGGCAGAGAAAAGTGCAACAAACTGCGAGGGGCCAAAAATTAAACGGGGACCTTAACTTGGCGCGGTGTTATGAATCAGCGCGGCCTCCAATAACCGCCTCTCCGCACCGCTGAGTGCTCGCAGTTTGTTGCCAAAGTTTTGTGATGTTACACAGACAGTGTCGTTAGGCAAGCTAAATCAACCTGATTCAACCCCTGAATAACGGGGAGGGGTTTACATTATGCCACGCTCTGATTCAGGCATGACAAATCGATATAAAACCGAACAATGATGGAAACTTAGTTTCGCCGTTACCGTAGAATGAAGTGAAACCCCTATTCGGAGGCGCGCCTGATTCAATGACCGCGAGCAACCTTGCCATCGAGTCCGTACGTGGCTCATCGCTTTCCTCATTAGATGGCATTCCACAGTCGATGGAGTTAAAACTCCTCACAACACTCGACGGTCTAATCAATAGCTGGTGTGAGCGTCGGGCACTTCGTCCACTCGCGTACTTGCTGCCCGCTTACCCGGGAGCCTTAGTGCACACTGACCAGCAGTTTCAGCTGCTCGAAGCATTGAAAAACCTGAAGGGACTTCGTCTTAATCTCACACCAGAAGAGTTACGGCTGGTCATTCAGGCACATGATTTGGTCGACGAGCGACTTCGGGCATCTGTCGTCTGACCAAGGCGGTAGCCAACCCCGCGCCTAGGCTCTGAACGCCGCTTCCAGCTCCACAAATGCAGTCAGAATTTCATCTGTGTGCACGATGAAGCGCTTCCCGGCATCTCGATGTGCGTCGGTAATCCAGATCGTTCGCCCGTTGGAATCCCACCGCGAGACACAGCCCCAACTTCAACCTGGGGTCATCTTACTCGATTCCCGGCAACACACCGAACTTCAAAAAGTCGGATTTTCGGTAGCTAAATTCGTAGCTCAGAGAATCCCCCTTTATGAGTAAGCGGCCAGAGTGGCAGTTACGTTCGCTTCGTCGAACTCAATTGCGCATCATGTTGCTGCTAGTCGCCGCATACATTGTCACCATCGCAGTCCGATGGTTATTCTACCTTCTAGACAAACAGCCAATTAGTGGCGGCCTGATTGTGCTACCGATACTCCTTGTTTTGATCTTCGGAGTCAACATGGCGTATTTTCGGGGAGTGGACGATGGACAAACACATCCGAAACTTAAGGATGCACCAGAAGACATCTAACCAATCGATGAAGCCAACGGCCCCATTGCGATACGACATCAGCATGTTTGCAACGACACCCTGCCGTGGCTTATCTCTATCGCGTTAGATGAATGTCACTCTGCGACCTGGTACCGCTGCAGATGCCGAGCGCTGTGGTGAGATCTGTTACAACGCCTTTAAGGCAGTCGCCGACGAGCACAATTTCCCGCCAGATTTTCCGTCGCAGGAAGTCGCGCGTGGGCTGCTTGATCGCTTGCTTGCCAATCCTGGCTTCTATTCGGTAGTCGCCGAATTCGACGGCACGATCGTCGGCAGTAACTTCGTCGACGAGCGTTCGACCATAGCTGGCCTCGGGCCAATCACGGTTGATCCAGCGGTGCAGAATCGTGCGGTCGGGCGTCAGCTTATGCAAAATGCGCTCGACCGAATAAAGAAGCGGGCCTTCCCGGGAGTACGGTTGCTCCAGGCAGCCTATCACAACCGCTCGCTGTCGCTCTACGCAAGATTGGGATTCGTGGCCCGAGAGCCACTCTCCACCATGCAAGGGCCTGCACTTGGCGTGCACATTCCAGGTTATAGCACGCGGCCTGCCACTGAGCTTGATTTGGTCACGTGTAACGAGATCTGTGCGAAAGTGCACGGCCATGATCGCGCAGGCGAATTACGCAATGCGATCAAAGAGACAACCGCAACCGTTGTCGAACACGCGGGACGTATCGTCGGATATTCGAGCTCGATCGCATTCTTCGGCCACGCTGTGGCGGAAACAAACGAAGGGCTGAAGGCTCTGATCGGCGCCGCGCCTGCTTTCGGGGGACCGGGCTTCCTCGTGCCGACGCGTAATGCGGAGCTATTTCTCTGGTGTCTGGAGCGTGGCCTGCGAGTGGTGCAACCAATGACGCTCATGAGCATTGGTCTCTACAACGAACCCGCCGGAGCTTTTCTCCCTTCGATACTTTACTGATGACTTATGGAACGTCGGCATCTAACCAGACGATGAAGCCGACGGCCCCATTGCGATACAACCCCAGCGTGTTGGCCACGACACCTGCCGTGGCTTATCTCTTTCTCGTTAGGCGGCCTGCGTTCTGCGTTGCGGACGTGAGTGGTTGAGCGTCGGAGGTGCGTCGCTGGATGGGTAGACGCACGATAAGCTCACGAGGTGGATTTTTCCGGTTGTTCCCGCAAGAATGATGGCCACGATATATAGATGACGAGATAAAGCATGAGCAATCCCGCAGCACCATTCGTCTTCGATGCCACCACCCGACGATTCTATCATGGCACCCGGGCGGACCTGAAGCCCGGGGACCTGCTTCAACCCGGCTATTCCTCCAACTACACCGAGCGGAGGTCGCCCTGGATCTACTTTAGCGAGACCCTGCACGCGGCTACTTGGGGCGCGGAGCTGGCAAAGGGCGAGGGCCGGGCCGAATCTATCTGGTGGAACCGACCGGCTCGTTTATGGATGACCCAAATCTGACGGACAAGAAGTTTCCAGGTAATCCCACGAAGTCGTATCGCTCCGGGGAGCCGCTGCGGGTGATCACCGAATATTTGGATTGGCAGGGACATTCCCCGGAGGAAATCCAGGCAATGAAGGATGCTATCGCGGGTCTGGAGCCCATCGACGACTGAGCTATTTTCCGCGTGGGTAGAAAAGTCGATGGAAAGCCGTGCGTTCATCGTTGGGCTGATTGTGGGTATCCTTGCCACCGTTACCATGGACATCGTGGCCGCGATCGC
>DATHHK010000289.1:0-4508 GCA_035317225.1 Candidatus Udaeobacter sp.
GAGCCGGTCAAAAACCTGCACCTCCGCTCGTTTAAGCAGCGTCTTATAAAAAGAACGGCGTTTATCCACATCAATGGCACTTATCAAAAGTGTGATGCCGGGACCGAAATCGCTATCGACTAACTCGGACAATTCTTCCAACGCTGATTGCACCGTCGTCGAGCGCGCTTTTTGATCGTCGCCGACAAAATTAGCGTTTTTTAACCAGACCACTTTTGCGTTGCCAAAAAAAGGCAGTGTTTGCACCGCCTCGATTGCCGATCTTATGCGCGCTGCTGCCTGATCGGCATTGTCGGCGGCTCCATCAATGACTTCCAATCCGAAATCACCTGCGCCCGGTGGCGTCAGATTAGATGCGAGCTCTGCAGCGACGCGTTTAACTTCCGATTCGTCGGAACCCAGCACGGCGTATGTGTTTGCGCTTGCCGCTTTTGTTTTTGCTTTCGGCATTGCGATTTCATCGCATGCTGATTACGGCATTACAAGATTGCCTTAGTCTGGAAGAAGCTGCCGCAAGACCGTGCGTGCGCGCCGGCCCTATTCGCCTGCACTGCGCTGCAAGGCCGCTCGCGCGTATTCCCGATTCAGCTTCGCAATGAAGCTAGCGCTGATCTCGGCTGGGCAAACCGCCTCGCATTCGTACGTATTGGTGCAATTGCCGAATCCTTCCGCATCCATCACGTTGACCATTCGCAGTACACGACTATCTCGTTCCGGATGGCCCTGCGGCAGGAACGATAGATGCGAAACCTTCGCAGCCGTGAAAAGCATGGCCGATCCATTTGGACACGCCGCGGCGCACGCGCCACATCCGATACAGGCCGCCGCTTCCATCGCCAAATCGGCATCATACTTGGGAACCAGGATCGAGTTCGCCTCTGGTGCGGAGCCTGCGCGCGCGGAAATGAATCCACCGGCTTGCACAATGCGGTCCAGCGCGCGGCGATCGATTACCAAATCTTTCAAAAACGGGAACGATCCTACGCGAAAAGGCTCAACTGTGATCGCCGCGCCGTCGCGAAACTTTCTCATATAGAGCTCGCACACCGCCCCCGGATGATCGGGTCCGTGGGGCTCACCGTTGATCGTGAGTGAGCAAGTGCCGCAAATACCTTCGCGGCAATCCGACTCGAACGCGATTGGTTCCTTTCCGGCTTTCACCAAAGTTTCATTGAGAATGTCGAGCATTTCGAGAAACGAGGTATTCGGCGAAATGTCACGCACTTCGTAATTGACGAGTTTACCTGGCGTTTTCGGGTTGGCTTGTCGCCAAATTTTTAGTTTGAAGTTCATCTTTTCACGTCATCCTCAGCGGAGTGAAGCAAAGTCGTAGGATTCCGCGGAGACACTCAGAGTTCCGCGACGGGATTCCTCGACTTTCGTTGGAATGGCAAAGGCGCTCACTTATAGCTCCTTTGCGTGAGATGCACTGTTTCGAAATTGAGCGACTCGCGACATAATTTCGGCGGTTGCCCATCGCCTTGAAATTCCCAGGCAAACACTGCGGCGTGGTTTTCGTCATCGCGTAGCGCTTCGCCATCCGCGGTCTGATGTTCTTCGCGAAAATGCGCGCCAGCGGATTCGTCGCGCTCGAGTGCATCAATGCACATCAGCTCGGCGAATTCCAGGAAATCGGCAACGCGTCCGGCGCGTTCCAGGGACTGATTGAAATCGTCGCCGTTGCCCGGGACTCGAACCTCGTGCCAGAATTGTTCTCGCAGCTCGGGGATTTTTTTGAGCGCCTCACGCAATCCTTTTTCGTGACGCGACATCCCGCATTTGTCCCAAAGAAGCAGGCCAAGCTCTCGATGGAACGAGTCGACTGAGCGAGTGCCGTTGATGTTGAGGAGTTTTTCAATCCGGGCGCGAACACTTTCCTCGACTCCTCGAAACTCTGGACAATCAGGCGACGGACGTTTTCCCATCTGGCCGGCCAGGTAATTCGGCAGTGTGTTCGGCAAGACGAAATAACCATCTGCCAAACCTTGCATGAGAGCGCTGGCACCGAGCCGGTTGGCACCGTGGTCCGAAAAGTTTGCTTCACCAATCACAAACAAGCCGGGCACGTTGTTCATCAGGTCGTAATCGACCCATAAGCCGCCCATTGTGTAATGGACTGCGGGGTAAATCCGCATCGGCACTTTGTAGGCGTCTTCGCCGGTGATCTTTTCGTAGACCTCAAACAAATTCCCATAACGTTCCCGGATCGCATGTTCACCGAGGCGCTTGATTGCGTCGGCGAAATCGAGATAGACGCCGCGACCGCCAGGACCCACGCCGCGGCCTTCGTCACAGACTTCCTTTGCTGCGCGCGACGAAATATCACGCGGTGAAAGATTGCCGTAGCTCGGATATTTTCGTTCGAGATAATAATCGCGATCTGTCTCAGGGATTTCGCGGGGCGACCGGTCGCGATCCTCCTTACGTTTCGGAACCCAGACACGCCCATCATTCCGGAGCGACTCAGACATCAGTGTGAGCTTCGATTGATATTCGCCACTGACCGGGATGCACGTGGGATGAATCTGCGTGAACGCTGGATTCGCAAAGAGCGCGCCCCTTTTGTACGCGCGATAAGTGGCCGTGACGTTGCAACCCCGCGCGTTAGTAGACAGATAAAACACGTTTCCATATCCGCCGGTCGCGAGCACGACAGCATCTGCTGCGTGCCTTTCAATTCTTCCAGAGCACAGGCTCCTAGTCACGATTCCCTTGGCGTGTCCGTCGACAACCACGAGGTCGAGCATCTCCGTCTGGGGAAACATCTGCACCGTGCCGGCCGCGATTTGACGGCAAAGCGCTTGATAACAGCCGAGCAGAAGCTGCTGACCGGTCTGTCCGCGCGCGTAGAAAGTGCGCGATACCTGCGCGCCGCCAAACGAGCGGTTGGCTAGCAATCCGCCATATTCACGGGCAAACGGCACGCCCTGTGCGACGCATTGGTCGATGATGTGATTGCTGATTTCAGCGAGGCGATACACGTTTGCTTCACGGGAACGAAAGTCGCCGCCCTTGATCGTGTCGTAAAACAATCGATAAACGCTGTCGCCATCGTTCTGATAATTCTTCGCGGCATTGATCCCGCCCTGGGCCGCAATCGAATGGGCGCGTCGCGGCGAATCTTGAAAACAAAAACATTTCACTCGATAACCCAGTTCGCCCAGCGTCGCCGCCGCCGATCCACCGGCAAGACCGCTTCCTACAACGATGATCTCGAATTTTCGCCGGTTATGTGGGCTAACTAATCGCGAATGATCGAGATGGTTTCGCCATTTCTGAGCAAGCGGGCCTGGCGGAATCTTGGCGTCGAACCTTCCAATCATAGTTGTTGGGCCGGTTTAACCCACCCAAGCAGGACGGCGATGGGGATCGACGTGTAACCGATGAACAGAAGCCACGCGAAGATTCGGCCACCCAAGGCGAGACGCGGCGCGACTTTTTTATCATTCAATCCAAGCGATTGGAAAAAGCTGGATGATCCGTGGCTTAAATGGAGCGTAAGCAAAAAAAGGCCGAGGACGTAAAAGCCGGACACATAATAATTCTGAAATCCGTACACCATCATGGAGTAAACGTCGTAGTGGCCAAGAGGATCAGCTTTTAGCAGGCCGAACCGGTGATCAGTAACTCGCACCGTGAAGTGCGCGATGTGATAAACGATAAATGCCAACACGATCAGTCCGCTCATCACCATGTGACGCGAGGCAAACGTTGCTTTGACGTACCGCTTATCGATGTACGACTCAGGGCGGGCGCGCCGGTTTTCAATTGCCAATTGGATGGTCACGTAGATGTGAGTAATGACCGTGGCGAGGAGAAAAATTCGGATCAACCAAAGCAGCGGCCCGAGATCACGCAGATGTTCCGAGTAACCATTGATCCAGTCCGCTCCGATAAAAATCTGCAAATTTCCAAGCAAATGTCCGATTACGAATAAAATCAGAATGATCCCCGTGATCGCGACGATCATTTTTTTCCCAACCGACGAGCGATAAAAATGTGTCAAAACCTTCACGCTACAAACATTTTACAGGAATGGCGACCGCGTTGTGCCTCGGCACGCCGTAGCGATGCGGAGGCGGCGCAACGCCATGCCAGATCAAAACCGGCTTGCCGCCAAATTTCAGATTATGGACGCCGGTTGTAGCGTCAAGCTATAGCGATCGCAGCCTGCGGCCGCGATTCGGGTTACTTGCTTTGCGATTCTTCGCGTAAGACCTTGTTAACGTGACTGCCGAGCGCGGAAAGACGCTGACAATCAACGAAATTTATCAATCAATTCAGGGTGAAAGCACCTGGGTAGGACAACCCTGTGTGTTCGTGCGGCTGACGTTCTGCGATCTACGCTGCAATTATTGCGATACAGAGCACGCGTTTTACGAGGGGAAGAAACGGACATTCAAGGAGATCCTGGATGCCGTGGCCGGGTTTCGCTGTCCTTTGGTCGAGGTCACCGGGGGCGAGCCGTTGCTCCAGAAAAATGTGCTGCCGCTGATGTCGATGTTGTG
>DATHHK010000290.1:0-6597 GCA_035317225.1 Candidatus Udaeobacter sp.
CCGGCCACCATCAGTAGTTGTTTGTACTGCTGCGGCGCTTGTGGCAGCGCATAGAATTTCTCGGGCATGATTCGGCTCGGCACCAAAAAATCTCGCGCGCCTTCCGGAGTGCTCTTGGAAAGAATCGGGGTCTCAACCTCGACGTAACCCTGGCTGTCGAGATAATCGCGCGTCGCCTTCGCCGCGGCGTGCCGCAACCGCAGATTGCGCGCGAACCGGGGGCGGCGCAGGTCATAGTATCGATGGGTCATCCGCAAATCGTCGTTCTGTGGCTCGACGTCAATCGGGAACGGCAGATCGTCCGCCCGATTCAGAATCTTCAGTTCGCTCGGAATGATTTCGATATCGCCAGTGGCGAGATTCGGATTTTCTGTGCCGGGCAGCCGCGCAGCGACGTGACCGGACACTTGAATCACGTCTTCGCTACGCAATGTATGCGCCTGCTTCGCAAGCTGCGCATTTTCCTCCGGCCGAAACACGATTTGCGTCAGGCCTTCGCGATCGCGGAGATCAATGAAAATTACTCCGCCGTGATCGCGCGTAACATTGACCCAACCCGCCAGCGCAACTTGCCTGCCGATGTCGCTCTTACGAAGTGAATTGCAATCGTGCGTGCGATACATGTTTCTTGTCATTCCGAGCGAAATCGAGAAATCCCGTTGCGAAACTTGGAGAATGCCACGGATCCTTGACTCCGTTTTTACTGCTCAGGATGACAAGCTGGATGACGCTTGCAACTGCGCAAGTAACTCCCGGTGGTGAACTAAAGATTCTTCACGCGAAGCCAGGTTTTTTACTTTCACCTGTGGCCATTCGTCCCCGAACAAGACCGCAATGCGCGCACCGAGTTGCTCGGCGGATTGAAATTGTTTGCCGACCTTTTCGCTGGTGAGCGGATAATCCACGCGATAGCCGCGGTCCCGAAATTGTTGAATTTGCGCAAGAGCCTCTGCGCGGCGCTGTTCCTTTGCGATAACAACATAGATGTCGATCTTTCGGCCCTGGGCGATTGCAGTCTCCAGCTTCTCACGCGCATGAGATGTTTCATTCATGAGCTCACCGAGCACAACGTCGCCCATCGCGAAACCAAGGGCCGGCATTGAGACTGCGTTCTCGCTCAGTTGCGCGATTAAGTTGTCGTAACGGCCACCGCCTGCTATGGCTCGGAATTTTCCGCCGCGGTCGAACGCCTCAAATACGATGCCGGTGTAATAAGCCAGTCCGCGCACAATGCCGACATCGATCGCCACGTAATCGGCAAGTCCTCGTTCGCGAAGATTATCAACAAGTTGGTCGAGCTTCCGACTCTTCCCGCCGGTCTCTAGAATTGAAAAGATTGGATCGGCGAGTTTGCCAAGTTTCTCCGCTGTCTTCTCGCGCGGTTCACGTCCGGATTTATCGATTGCCTGCAACAATTCATCCCATCCGTCTGGCGACACACCTCTTTCGCGCAGGAAATCGGTCCAGAAATCACGGTCGCTGATCCGGACGACAAAGTCTTTTTCGGTGAACCCAAACGCCCGCAGGATATCGATGCACAGCGCCACCAACTCGATATCGGCGGCAGGGGTCGCTTCCCCAATGATGTCGCAATTGAGTTGAAAATGTTCGCGCAATCTTCCGCGCTGTTGTTTTTCGTAACGGAAAAATTGGCCAATTGAGAACCATTTGAGCGGCTTCTTGAATTCTCGCTCGTGCGCGGCGACCACGCGAGCAAGCGTGGGCGTGAGCTCGGGGCGCATGGCGACTTCGCGCTCGCCTTTATCGGTAAAGTTAAAAAGTTGATCGACGATTTCTGCGCCGCTCTTTTTTTTGTAGAGCTCGGTAGACTCGAGAACGGGACCGTCCCATTCAATAAGGCCGTAGCGACGCGCGACTTCGCGCCAGCGCGCAAAGATGTAATTGCGCACTGCGCAGTCGTCCGGAAGGAAATCGCGAAAGCCGGGTAAAGCCTGCATAATGGCACCTTATCTTACCTTGTTGCAACAAAAGGGCTTACGCCCACGAATGCGACCAGGCGAGGCGGAATTTACGATATCAGGGCGTAATTGAAGAAGCTTCGGCTCGAAGTGACCGGAGAGATAGGCAATGAAGAACATCGATTCAATCAAAGCAGAGGGACAAATATGAAACAAACGAGATTCGTAAAAATATTGGCAGCAGCATTTGCTTGCGCGGCGGGGTTAGGGTTAGCGCTGGCACAGACCACGACTACTACGACCACGACTGACCCGGTAACGGGCACGACCACAACTCAGCAGACAACAACCAGCAGTGTTGGCACAATTGTTACGTACACGCCGGATTCGGATTACTTCATGTTCCGGACAACGCCGGAGGTGGCGCCAGCACGTTATTATTATACTCGGGACACCACCGTGGTAGATCCTGCGGGTCGCACCGTCAGTTTGTCGGCCATCCGGCCAGATATGCCGGCAACCATCCATTACACGAAAGTCGGCGACAGGGTACTCGTGCGCAAGGTCGTGTTGAGCCAACCACCCAGGATTATCAAGCACGAGGAAACAACGACTACAACAACGACAAGACCTTAACGGAAAAGTCGTTGCGACTAATCAAAGACGCCCGCGAGAAATTTCGCGGGCGCTTTGCTGTACACACGTTGCCGCTTGCGACGGGTCGAGGGGGCGATAGCGATTTCCAGATCTCCGCTTCTCGCGTAGATTCACAGCCGAATGGCTGTATCGACCAAAGAGAAGCCGGATTTGCAGAAGAAGGTGCATGAGGTCCCACATAAACCTGGCGTGTATTTGATGCGCGACCGGTTTAATCGCGTGATTTACGTAGGAAAAGCACGGGACCTGCGCAAACGAGTGGGTTCATATTTCCTGCCATCCAAGCTGGCGCAGGCCGATTTGAAAACGCGCGCAATGCTCGACGCGACATGGGATTTTGAGACACACACAGTTCGCAGCGAAGCGGAATCCGTTTTGCTCGAAGGCAAACTAATCAAGGAATACCGGCCGCGTTATAACGTTTCCTTTCGCGACGATAAGCGGTTCCTCCTTGTCAGGGTCGATCTTTCGGAGGAGTGGCCGCGTTTTCGCCTCGCCCGGTTCAAAAAGGACGATGGCAGCCGCTACTTCGGTCCGTACGCGCATGCCGGAGCGCTTCGGCAGACATTGAATTTCATGCGGAAAAAATTCGGTGTGCTCACATTTGGACGAGGCTCGCCTAGCGAGCGCGAATTGAAGTCAGCGACCTATCAAGTGCCGGTGCGTTTGAGCGAAATTAATGCCGAGCAATACCGCGAGCGCGTCCTCCAAGCCGGTGAATTCTTGGAGGGAAAATCGCGGGAAATGATCGCGACGTTGGAAGAGGAAATGCGGAAAGCGGCGAAGAAAATGGACTTCGAGAAAGCAGCCGAACTACGCAACATGATTGACGATTTGCGCAGCACGACAAAGCCAATGCGTCGATTTACACGTGGCAGTCTGCCGAGCACAATCGATCCGATGGCGGACGTGCGCGCATTGGCCGATGCGCTACAACTGTCGCGGGTGCCACAAGTGATGGAATGTTTCGATATCTCAAATATTTCCACGACGCACGTTGTTGCTTCGATGGTTTGTTTTCGGGACGGCGTTCCGGACAAGGACAATTACCGCCGTTATCGGGTGCGGACGGTCGACGGCCAGGACGATTTCGCCAGCATGGCCGAGGTCGTCCGGCGCAGGTATTCGCGCGTTCTACTGGAGGCACACAATGCAAACTCTGATGTGGCGGAGTTTTCGCAGGAGAATGCGGCGGATGCGATGGCGCGAATTTCCCGGCATTCCGACCAAACGCCTGCCCCAGGCGATAGTGAAGTGGGTCGAACGATCCCGTTGCAAGAGCCACAGGTAATTTCGCGGGATCCCTCGACCCAGAAAGCTTTCGGGGCTCGGACTGACGAAAGTTTCGTTGCCGTTCGGTTGCCAGATCTGATCATCGTAGATGGCGGGAAGGGCCAACTCTCCGCCGCGTGCCGTGAATTGCAGCGATTAGGCTTGCACGATCTTCCCATTATCGGCTTGGCCAAGGAACGGGAAGAGATTTACAGGCCGGGCCGGGCCTTGCCGCTGCAGCTTCCAATGGACTCCGGCGCCTTGCGATTGCTCCAACGCATTCGCGACGAGGCACATCGCTTCGCCAACGCATATCACCAATTGCTCATGAAAAAACGGGTCGGTGAAAGCATTCTTGACGATTGCACGGGTGTGAGTCAGAACCGCAAGAATCTGCTGCTGCGAAAGTTCGGCTCGGTGAATCGCCTGCGTAAGGCGACGGTGGACGAAATCGCCTCGACCGAAGGTATCGGCCGCAAGTTGGCCGAAGACGTGCATCAATTCCTGCAAAAGCATTGATTTACCGGTAGATTTGCAGATTCGCTTTTTCGAATGAAATCACTTTGGGGAACTTTGGGGGGTTTATGGATCGCATTCTCGATCCAGGCAGTGCCTACCTCATTATTTGCCCAGGCGCTGGCGCCATCTGCTGTGCCCAGCACGGGCACAGCCCCACAAGCTGAGGAAGAAACAATCGTGCCCACATTCGAGACGCAAAAACTCGCGCGCACTTACATTCTCGACGTTCCGGCGCCGCGCGGCCAGATTACAGATCGCAACGGCGAACCGCTCGCGCAAAATCGGCTCAGCTATAATCTCGACATCAATTTCCCGACGCCGCTTGATTTTCCCGATGCGCAGGCAATCAGCTTCGCCAGGGAAAAGATCGACAAGACCGCCAGGCTAATTGGTCGCAAGATCAAGATTTCCGACGAAGCGATCCTTCGCCACTACCATAACCGGGGGATCATGCCGATGGAAATCGCGCAGAACCTTAGCCAGTTGGAGTACGAACAGATCAAAAATAATCCGCCGCCTGGAGTGATTGTGCGCCCGATCTACGTGCGCGTTTATCCGAACGGAAAAGTCGCCGGTCAAATTATCGGTTACACCGGCAAGACCGGACGAAATCCCGACGGCATTGTTGACAATCACGAGACGCTCTGGCCTGAAACCGAGGGACGTGAAGGACTCGAGCAAACGTTCAACGAAATGCTCACCGGCAAGCATGGCGAATACAAACTCACCTTTGATAAAGATGGTCGCAAGACATCCGAGAAACTAATTACTCCGCCAGACCCCGGATACAATGTGGTCACCACGCTTGACCTGCGTCTTCAGCAGCTTGCTGAAAAGGCGCTGGAAGCAAAAGCAAAACGCGGCGCCATTGTGATTATTGACCCAAACAACGGCGATATTCTCGCGCTGGCCTCCTGGCCTACCTATGATCCAAATTTGTTTGTTCCGTCGATCTCAGCCGAGCAACTCAAGTTGTTGCAAGACGATAAGGACATCCCGCTTTTGCCGCGAGCGTATCGTTCGTCTTATCCGCCGGGATCGACCTTCAAAATTGCCGTTGGAATTGCCGCGCTCGAGAGCCGTGCCGTCCAACCGGAAGATCGATATGAATGCGTTCCGGCAATTCAAATTGGCAACGTTACGTTCCACAATTGGAAAAAAGCCAATCGCGGCGCGTTGAATTTTGTGCAGGCGCTTACCGAATCATGCGACACATGGTTTTATCAGGTCGGGATCAGAACCGGCGCGCAACCGATCATCGATTGGGCACTACAACTAGGCTTCGGCGCGAAGTGCGGCATCCCTTTGCGCGGCGAAGCGGAAGGTCGTGTTCCCAATGATGAATACATGAAGGCAACGCATGGTCGCAGGCTGCTCAACGGCGACATTGCAAACATGTCGATCGGCCAGGGAGACACACAGGCCACTCCGCTGCAAATGGCCCAGGCCATGGGCGTCGTGGCAAACGGAGGGACATTGTATCAAACGCGACTGGTCCAACAGGTCCAGACGTTCGATAACCAAATAGTGACTGCCTATCAGGTGCGAGCGAAGAGAACCCTGAATCTGTCATCCGAAACGCTGGACGAATTGCACACGGGAATGATCGACGTTGTGAATGGCGCGGGCGGCACCGCGCACCAGGCCAGCCTCGATAACGCGGAGGTCGCCGGTAAAACTGGCACTGCGCAATGGGGACCTAAAAATAAAGAGCGCACGGCGGCATGGTTTGCCGGGTTCCTCCCAGCCGACCAACCGCGGTACGCCTTTGCAGCTATCTACGAAGGCGACGTCGGCAGCAAAGTCCATGGCGGCTCCGCGGCTGCCCCTATGATTGCCGATATTTTCAAAGAAATTTACAAGGGTGAAAAGGTTGTCACCCAGCGGCAGCGTCGCGCTCGCGAACAACCAGAAATTCGCCGTGCCGAGCCGGTGGAGGAAGAAGACGAATCAGATTAACTGGCCGAGGGCGCTGACCTCGGTAATTTCTCGATCAGCCGCAGCCAACGCCCGCGGCTACAGACTAGGCGGCTGCCGTTTCCTTCGGCAGCTCCATTGTTCCCTTGAACTTCGGCGGCGCTTCCTCAACCCCGAAGTTTTGGGAATAGAGTTCCTCGATCCTCGCCATGTCGTCGGCTGTAAGCGGCTGGCAATCCGGCGCTTTCGCGAATTCAATGAGCTGCTCTTCGTTGTAAATGTTCGGCAGCGTCGAGGCCACGCGATCGTCGGC
>DATHHK010000291.1:0-6273 GCA_035317225.1 Candidatus Udaeobacter sp.
GTGGGTAAAGAGTCACGTGAACGATGTGTTCGCGCGTTATCTGCGGAGCGGTATTACCAGTGTTGTTGACGTGGGTGGACCATTTTGGAATTTCGAGGTCCGTAAAACCGCGAATCAGACGCAGAAAGCGCCGCGCGTAGCGGTAGCCGGCCCTTTAATCTCGAGTGTCTCACGCGAAAAACTCGATCTTGGCGATCCACCGATCGTCAAAATCGATACGCCGGATCAAGCGCGCGAGTTCGTCAAAAAGCTCGCCGAACAAAAACCCGATCTGGTGAAGATTTGGTACATCGTCGACAAGGACCACCCGGTCGAAAGTTTCCGGCCAATCGTGCGCGCGACGGTTGAAGAAAGTCATGCGCACAAAATTCGTGTCGCAGTGCATGCCACGGAATTGGAAACGGCACGCGCGGCCGTTGAAGAAGGCGCGGACGTCCTCGTACATAGCGTGACGGACAAACCAGTCGATGACGGGTTTGTAAAGCTGCTGAAGGATCGGCACACGATTTTGTGTCCAACGCTCGTTGTGTTCGAGCGTTACGGCCGAACATTTTCACACCAGTTGAATCTCACGCCTGAAGAACAAAAGTGGGGTAATCCCGAAGTGATCGCATCGCTCGACGTCACCAAAATTCCTCAAGACAAATTGCCGCAAAGGATCAAGGACGCTCTTGCGAAACCGGATGAGGCATTAAGTCGCATCAAGAAAACTTACGAGGTCGCGCTGCCGAACTTGAAAAGGCTGGAAGACGCAGGCGTCACGATTGCAGCAGGCACAGACGCGGGAAATATCGGCACAATTCATGGCCCTGCGCTTTTCCGCGAATTTCAATTGATGAAAGAAGCCGGATTAACGCCCATGCAGATTCTCCAATGCGCAACCGGGAATGCCGCAAAACTTTTCGGCGGCGAAATCGGCGCGCGTATCGGCAAAATCGAAAACGGCTCTTTGGCCGATCTCGTCATTCTCAATTCCAATCCGCTGGATGACATCGCGCATGCTTCCGACATCGACGCGGTGATCAAAAACGGCGTCGTCTATCCCGCCGATTCCATTCTGCACTGATCGCCCAGACGTTCATGAAGTACGCGTCTCTCCTTTTGTTGTCGTCCCTTGCCGCTTGGAGCGCGGAGGCCGCTGCACCTTCGCCATCACCAGCGATGGGGACAAGCGTCCAAGAGATCGCGGATGCTTACGTGAAACTGGTGCTCGCGATGGGCCAGCATGATCCGGATTATGTTGACGCTTATTACGGCCCGCCGGAGTGGAAGAAACAGGAAAAGAAGCCGCTCGATGCGATCGCGCGCGATGCGACACGGTTACGCGATCAGTTGACAAAGATTTCCAAGTCGGCGGACGAGATGGAGCAGTTGCGCTATGCCTATCTTGCGAAGGAACTTTCAGCGCTCGCCGCACGAGTCCGCATGTTGAATGGCGCGCATTTGAAGTTCGATGAAGAATCGCAAGCTCTTTATGACGCCGTTGCACCCAGTTTTCCGGAAGCTCACTTTCAGGAAATCCTTGCCAAGCTCGAGCCGAAACTTCCCGGTGACGGACCGCTCTTGCAGCGTTACGAGAAGTGGCGGCAAGCGTTCGTGATTCCCAAAGACAAGCTGGACACGGTGTTTCAGGTCGCGATCAAGGCGTGTCGCGAACGCACGCTCGCCCACATCAAACTGCCGTTCGATGAAAATTTCAGCGTTGAATACGTCACCAATAAACCGTGGGGCGGTTATAATTGGTACAGGGGGAATTATCACAGCGTCATTCAAGTGAATACCGATCTGCCGGTCTACATCGATCGCGCGATTGATCTGGCGGCGCATGAGGGTTACCCGGGTCATCATGTCTATAACGCGTTGCTCGAGAAAAATCTCGTCCGGGATCGCGGTTGGGTTGAGTTCTCGGTGTATGCGCTCTTCTCCCCTCAATCGCTCATTGCTGAAGGCACGGCGAACTTCGGCAGGGAGGTCGTATTTACTAAACCGGAGCGGTTGGAGTTTGAGAAGAAAGTGCTCTGGCCGGCTGCGGGAATCGACCCGTCGCGGATGGAGGAATTTTACGAGGTCCAGGACCTGGTGAAGAAACTGGGATATGCAACGAATGAAGCCGCCCGGCGTTACCTCAATGGGGATATTAACGCAGACGCCGTTGCGGCTTGGTTGCAAAAATACGCGCTCATGGACGAAAAGCGTGCGAAACAAGCCACGAAATTTATCGAGAAGTACCGCAGCTACGTCATCAACTACAATCTCGGCGAAGATATGGTGCGCAGTTACATCGAGAAACGCGGCGGCACGGCGGACCAACCGGAGCAGCGCTGGCGCGAATTTGAGAAATTACTGGCGTCGCCCCGGCTGCCGGGGGACATACGCTCTGATTAACAAAGATTCAGGCGATTGCAGCGGGGCTGGCTGCCTCTACAGTTAATCTGTCGTGCCTTCATTAGTGCTGGCATCCAGTTCGCCCAGACGCGCCGCATTGTTGTCCGAAAGCGGATTCGAATTCGAAATCGCCTCGCCGCACGTTACGGAAAAATTCAGTACGACCCTTACATTGCGCGAAGTCACGCTCTGGAACGCCATTCGAAAAGGAATGTCTATCGCACAAACGCGCCCCGATGCCGTCGTACTTGCGGCTGACACGCTGGTCGCGCTGGAAAATCAAATCATCGGTAAGCCAGCAGACTTGAGTGAGGCCGCACAAATACTCCGACGCCTGAGCGGACGAACTCACCAGGTTTGTTCTGCCGTTGCAATCTACCAGCAGGCACTGGGCAAATCGGCCGTTTTTCATGAAAGCTCACGCGTCCGTTTTCGCCGCCTGAGCGACACGATGATCCAGAGCTATCTTGCGAAAGTTGATACGCTGGACAAGGCAGGCGCCTATGCCGCGCAGGGAAGTGGCGCCGAAATCATCGCAAAAATCGAAGGCTCATTTACGAACGTTGTTGGTCTGCCAATGGAAAAAACCGTTGCCGAACTGGCCAAGTTCCGCATACGCCCAAAAGCAGTCTAACGAATCACGCTAACCGGCCAGGCTCAAATCAAATGTTCGCGATTATCTGACCGGAGCCGAATCGTTTTCATCTGCAAATTGTGTCTCGCGCGAATGAAGCGCACGGTCTTGCTCTTGGCACGCATGAGGATTGAATGGGTAACGGCAGTGACGCCGCCGTGAGCTCGCACACCGCGCAACAACGCGCTGTCGCTGATCCCGGTCGCGCAGAAAAGAATGTTCTGGCCGTTAGCCAGGTCATCAGCTGAAAAAATTCGGTCCAGGTCTTTCTTGTAGCCGGTGTCGATGAGGTTTTTTCGTTCCTTTTCATCGCGGGGCCACATCTTGCATTGCATGTCGCCGCCCAGGCACTTGATTCCCGCCGCTGCCAGCACGGCTTCGGGCGAACCGCCAATACCCATATAAAGATCGACATCGGATTCAGGCAGTGACGGGGCGATGGCTGCGGCAATGTCGCCATCGCCGATCATGCGCAACGACGCGCCAGCGGCACGAATTTGTTCAACGATTTCCTTATGCCGCGGTCGGTCGAGCATCATCACAGCTACATCCTGGACGCGTTTGTCCACCGCATGTGCAACGATTGCCAGCATCTCTGAGATTGGCATCTCGAGATGAAGTGAATCGCCGCGCTTTTTCATGTAATCGATGACGCGCGGCCCGTAAGCGAGCTTCGACATGTAAAAGGACGGCACATCCCGCAGCGCGACTTTCACTCCTTTTTCCGGACTCGCCGCAGCGATGCAACTGATGGAGTTCGGTGCGCCTTTGGAGATGTTAGTCGTCCCGTCGATTGGATCGATGGCGATATGAAACTCCGGCGAACCGGGAACCCATGTCCCGAGTTGTTCGCCCTTAAAAATGCCGGGCGCTTCGTCCTTGATCCCTTCGCCAATGACGACTTCCCCGCAGATGTTCATCAAATCGAACATGCCGCGCATGGCATCGCACGCCGCCGCGTCGGCTGCTTCCTTGTCGCCGCGCCCGAGCCAGCGCAATGAATTCAGGGCGGCGGCTTCGGTCGCGCGCACGAAGTCCAACTCGATGATTCGCTCGATGTCCTGGTAATCTCGTTTCGGCAGTCGCAGAGCCACGGGGCGTTAATTTTCACGCAGGTCGTGCGCGATGACAAGAAATGAACGCGGACGGCTTTCCGGCCGTCGTCTCCGAGTCAACGGCTGCTGAAGGTTTTTTCTGCTAATGGAGTGTCCACCCGGGGGAAACCACCTTCGAGAACGATTGGAATCAGGCGGGCGGAAGAGGCTTGCGCGTTTTCGTCTAAACCGATTTGAAGTAACGCACCGCGATTCCACGACTTGACCGTTGGTGCGCCGTCGAACACGAGATTGCCGAGCGAATACGCAATTGGGCAGCCATGATAAAAATCGAGCGATTGAACACAATGCGGATGCGATCCAACCACAAGATCGACTCCATGATCGATCAGCCAGCGGGCAAGTTCGCGCTGTTCATCAGTGATGTTCTCACTGTTCTCGACTCCCCAATGAACCAGGCAAACCACGAAATTTGCGTGTGAGCGCGCATCAGCGATTGCGGCAGTGAGACCGGGACGATTCGATGCCACGGCGATTTGAGGGCCTGCAGCAGGCCCAACGTCGTTGATTGCCAGAAGAGCGAGTTTTTTCCCATCGGGCACGGAGAAGAAACTCGGGCTCCAGGCGTCACTGCCGCGTTTTCCAATTCCGACTGCCTGGATTTGTTCGCGGAACAAACGGTTTGCGCAGTCTTCCAAGGCTGCGGCCCCGAAATCGAGCGCGTGATTATTTGCCAGTCCCATTGCGCGAAATCCGGCGCCATGGAGCAATTGCGCGGAGCTCTCGGGGGCGCGGAATGCGTAGCGTCGTGGGGAGTGGCCGAGGTTTGAGATCGTGCATTCCAAGTTTGCGGCGGCGAACGCTGCGCCGCGTAGGAGGGTTGCGATCCCAGCAAACGGATCTGTTCCATTTTCAATCTTTGCTGCGCAACTGCGACCGAGCATTACGTCGCCGCCAAAGACAAGCGTCGCCTCTGGTTTTTCCGGCGGCACGCGAAACAAATCGAAGCAATTTTTCCTGCGATCTTGCAGGAGTTTACCGAGCGTGAGGATTTCCGGACTGCCGCCAAGCTGGTGTGCGACAAGGTCGTTTTGATCGAGAATCCCGACAGGCTGCCGGTCCTCTATTATTGCCGCAACGTGCGTACCGAGATGCACGATTGTGCCACGGTTCAAATCCTCCGCGCTTATTTTTGCTGTGCCAAGCGCGGCTGATCGCGCCACCAGGTCAAGATGATCGCGCAGCCGCTTAGGGTCGGACCACGGAACGCGCTGGCCCTGCCGGCGCAACGCATAAACGACGAAGTTCGCGCAATCAGCGCCCAGATTTGTTTCCGGTCCGGTGTTTGAATTTTCTGATAATTCGCCGCTGCCGAAAAGATAGGGCAGACCGAATTGCTCAGTGACGGCGGCGCGAAAACCACTGCCGAGAAATCGTCGCAATTCCAAAACGGGCGTTTCCCGAATTTTCCCATCAACTACAGCGCGGGCTCGCAAACGCAGCGAGCCACAGTGCAATTGTCGATCAAACAAATTGTCGATCTTGGTTATCGGCAGTACAGAATCGTGGTGACCGATCGGAAGTTCAGTCCAGGCAGGACGCGAGGCGGCGTTCGCAACGAACCCCACCTGATCGATCGACAAATCGGTCAGGTTGCAGCGCAAATATTTTGGGGTTAGCGCGAACCATTCGATCTTTTCCGGTTTCGTTGTCCAAGGCTCGGTGGTCAGCTCGATCTCGGTGTGCTCGTCTGCAGGAATGCGCCAAACGTTGTCTGTGGAACACAGACCGCCCTTCACTTGAAGATGCAATTGTGGCGCTTCGTCATTCCAGATGCGCAAGAGTTCCTGCCAACGGGGGCTGTCATGTCGTACGACAATGCGTTGACGCTCGGACAAAATTCGCGCTCGGAGCTCCTGTGGCGCTTGCGAAAGATCGAATGCCGGTAGTTTTTCTCCTCTTGCCATCAATTCCTTCGCGAGGTTTGAGTGATCGTTGGCAACCCTGAGAAACGGCTCGAACTCGATTTGCGCAGTGGGCAACGAAAGTACGGCAGTTAAAGCCAGGTTGAGGAGCCGGTACGCTTCGTCTTCGTCTTTCAAGTAGGGACGCGAAATGGCAAACGTGATGCCGCGAAGGTTTGGCTGTTCGATCACGAAATTCCAAACGTGCTCGAAACCGGTTGCTTGTTCCGCGACT
>DATHHK010000292.1:0-26658 GCA_035317225.1 Candidatus Udaeobacter sp.
TTCGCCCGTGACACCAGAGACGGAAGATGGAAACGGAACAAGTCGTGGCCTTCGATGACATCCGGATCCCGCTCCTTGATGATTGCGGTCAAGCGCTTCAGCGCAGCGCGCTCGGATTCCTCGACATTTGTTGGATCAACAATGAGCAGTTCCTCCCAACCGGTGCTATCCGACAGCGCGATGCCCATGATGTGATCGCTGGGGCCGGGATCGGTGGTCCCGGTGCCTGCATCAGCGATGCCATCTGCAGAGAGCGTTTCGATCTGCAATCGTTTCAGTTCTTCAAACGGCAAATCTTTGAACAACGTGCGACCCGTCGCGGTCAGGTAATGCTGCACCGGATCAGTAAGGGCGAAGAAATCGCGCCCGGCATTTTTGAGTCCGTTGCGCAATCCGATGAGTTCCTTCCAGCTATCGACCGTGACCAGCCAGCCATACTTGAGATTGCTCTGAAGCTTTTCGGATTCGATGCCAAGATCGACAATATCCGAGTCGCACCAGACAAATGGGTGGAAAGGCTCAACGTCGGCGACGGTCGATCCGTCCGCTTCCCGACGATAAACCTTAACCGTTCCAGTCTCGCCGAGTTCAATGGCGACAATGCGTGGTGTTGAATCAGCACCGAAGAGCAATGTGTTCTTCTCGAACTCCATGAGTCATCCAACTTTCTGTCATTTCGAGCGAAGTCGAGAAAATCTCTTACGTCATTGCGTGGAACAGGAATTCAGAGATGCTTCGACTTCCGCTCAGCATGACAAAATGAAGACCGTTTCGCCATCGATCGTATTCCTTTCGATTTTCATGCCAGCGCTTGCATTCGCTCAGCAGACGCCGCAATCGCTAGCTGACGCGCAGCTGCCCTCGTTGCTCGCGATTTACAAAGACCTTCACACGCACCCGGAATTATCCGGGCATGAGGAGCGCACCGCGTCGATCGTCGCAAAAGAGTTGCGCGCGGCCGGCTGCCAGGTCACCGAGCACCTGGGAAAATACGAAAACGCCAACCTCAAAGGTTACGGCGTTGTGGGCGTGATGAAGAATGGCGATGGGCCGATAGTGCTTGTGCGAACGGACATGGATGCATTGCCAGTGGAAGAAGAAACTGGTTTGCCGTATGCCAGTAAGACCGTCACCAAAAATGAGGACGGCAAGGATGTGCATGTGATGCACGCCTGCGGGCACGACACACATATTGCGGCGTTCATCGGCACCGCGCGCGCTCTCGGAAAGTTAAAAGATCAATGGCACGGCACGATCCTGTTCGTGGCGCAACCAGCAGAGGAAATTGGTACCGGTGCACGCGCGCTCCTCAAAGACAGCCTTTACGAAAAATTCGGTAAACCGAATTTTGCGCTTGGTTTTCATGACAAAGCCGATCTTGAAACCGGTCACATTGGCGTCACCGAAGGATATACGTCTGCAAACGTCGATTCAGTCGACATTACCGTGCGTGGCGTCGGCGGGCATGGTGCCTACCCGCACAAGACAAAAGACCCGATCGTTCTCGCGGCACAAATAATTAACGCGCTGCAAACCATCGCGAGCCGTGAAAATAATCCACTCGATCCGGTTGTGATCACAGTTGGCTCGATTCACGGCGGAACGAAGCGCAATATCATTCCGGACGACGTGAAACTGCTGCTCACGGTGCGTACCTACAAATCTGACATACGCGAACGCGTGCTGACGGCTATCGATCAAATTGTAAAAGGATGCGCGATAGCCGCTGGAATACCGCCTGACCGCGCTCCGATTGTAACCGTGAGCAAGGATGAACGCTGCCCCGCAATGTACAACAACCCTGAACTGACCAAACGCCTCATTGCTGTTTGGAAAAGGTCGTTAGGCAACGAAAACGTCGAGATCGTCGATCCCACCATGGGTGGTGAAGACTTTTCCGAATACAGCCTGCCGGACCGCTCCATTCCGGCGGTTAATTTTCACTTCGGCGCCGTCGATTCGGCGAAGATGGCGGAGTACAAACAAGGGGGAAAAGAATTGCCAACCCTGCATTCGAGCAGGTTCGCTCCGGTTCCCGAACCAACGATCCGTGTTGGGATCATTGGAATGACGAGCGCCGTGCTCGAGCTAATGAAAAAATAGAGAAACTCGGAGTGACTGGTAATCCAAGATTCGTAATTCGGCCCGAAATTCGATTCAACGATCTAACAGATCACGATTCGAGGCGCGAAGCGTCACTTCACCTTGATTTTTTTCCGCAGGTAGGTCGGGACGTCGAGGTCTTCGCCTTCAACAATAGTTGGCTCACTTTTTTCAAAGCGACCACGGTTGACGGGCTCGAACTGCAAAACTTCCTGTTTAGCCTGCATCGATTTTTCAGCAGATACTTTTTCCTCTTTTGCGGGAGCTGGTTTTCTTCGGGGCGTGTTCACGGGCGGCTCAGGCGTGTCGACAACCTCGAACGCGCTCGAGACTGATTCGACAGAGGGCGCCGGCACGTTTTCGACCTCCATGGGCTCGGGCTCTTCAATGAGAGTCGTCTCCGGCGACTGAAAATCCTCGACCGGCGCCGGTTCGGGCTCGACGTCAATCTTTGGCGGACTCTCATGAGGCTGTTCCCACACCGGCGGCACTGGCGGCGCGCTGCTCAGCGGAGACGTCTGCGCCTTCTGCGGTACCACATCGTCGTCCGCTGCGAAGGAACTGATGATTGTAACGCTTAAACGATCGCCCAATCGTCCATCCACAGCAGTGCCGAAAAGAATCTGCGTTTCGTCACTAACGTGCCGATCGAGTTCCTTCATGACAATTTCGACTTCCGACAAAGTCATACCCGGCCCGCCTGCCACTTGTACCAGGACCCGCGCGGCGTCCGCCAGTGTGCGACCACGATCCATCAATGGACTCTTGAGAGCCTGCGCGAGTGCATCATGCGCGCGATTGTCTGAATCCGATTCCCCAAAGCCGAAAAGGCATCGCCCGTTGCGGCTGCGCAAGGCGGCAACCAAATCGTCAAAGCCAATACGAATGAGTCCGGGCCGCTGAACCAGATTCACAATCGAACGAATGCTCTGACTGATGGTCGTATCGGCCTTGGAAAATGCCTGATGAATGCCTGCGTTCGGAGCGACCATGTCGCCCATCTGATCGTTTTCGAAGCAAACCACTGCGTTGGCAAGTTCGTTGAGCCGGCCCAGGGCTTCGCGCGCCTGGGCGTTGCGTCGCCTGCCTTCGAACGCAAACGGCAACGTTGCAAATGCAAGTACCAGCGCCCCCGCTTCGCGAGCGAGATGCGCGACATACGGCGCCGCACCCGAGCCCGTGCCTCCACCAAGCCCGGTGCAGATGAAAATCATTCTCGCACCAGTCAACGCCTCGCGAATCTCCTCTGTCGATTCAAAAGCGGCCTGATAGCCAACCTCGGGATCGCCACCTGCGCCCAAGCCACGCGTAACGGTCCGGCCGAGCTGCACTTTGTGCGCAGCAACGGAGCTCGCCAGCGATTGCACGTCGGTATTGACGGCCAGAACCTCTGCTCCTTCCAAGCCGTCGAGCACAATCCGGTCGAGCGAATTCAAACCGGCGCCACCAACACTGACAATTTTGATTGGAATGAATTCCTCCGCCCGCTCAGGGAGAGTGTAGTTTTTGCTAAGTTGAATCATATTGGTCTTTCAGTTTTTTCATCGCCTTCCGCTAAAAATTCTTCCGAGGATGCGTCCGATTCCCCGCGCCGGCCGATCTGTTTGCACGGCTTGAGCATATTTGATCAGCCCGATTGCAGTCGAAAATTGCGGGTTCTCTACTGCGGAGGTCACGCCTGATGTTGTTTGAGCGTGCGCGACATGCGCGGGCATTTCGAAAATCTCTTCCGCGAGATTGTCGATGCCATTTAGAAGACTGCATCCGCCCGTGATGAAAATACCGCCCCCCAGGTAATTAATGAATGGTTCTTCATCAAGCCTGCGTTTGAGTAACTCAAGGGTTTCTCGGAGGCGCAAATGAATAATCGTGTTCAAGGTCTCGCGTTCAATCTCCTTCCCTGCAAAACCGGAATCGTCTTTTAGCAAAATCATCTCGCCTGGGAAACAATTGCCAAGGACACAACTGCCCTCCTCGATTTTGAGTTTTTCTGAGCGAGCCATTGGGATGCGCAACCCCATGGAGATGTCATTAGTGATATGGTCACCACCTATTGCAATGCAGCCGCTCTGCTTCACTGCGCCGTCCGCGTACAAAATATAGTCAGTCGTCCCGCCCCCGATATCGAGCACCAGCGCCCCGAGATCTTTTTGGTGCTGCGTGAGAACCACCTGGGCAGAAGCAAGCCCCCCAAAAACGACATCCTCAACATCGAGCGGCAATTCTTTCACACACCGGATTGTGTTTTGGATGCGCGTCCGCACACCGTGAATAATGTGGAAATCGGCTTCTAATCTTTGGCCGAGCATCCCGACTGGATTCAGGACGCCGTCCTGTCCATCGACGTGATAGTGCTGAATAATGGAATGAAGGAACGCGTTTTGCGCAGCAATGCTCACCTCACGCGCATTGATCTTTACGTCTTCGACATCCTGGTCATCGATTTCGTCGCGGTCCTCGGGCAGCATCACGCATCCGCGGTTGTTGAAACTTTGAAGATGCGACCCGCCAACAGCGACGTAAACGCTCCGGATCATGACGTCGCTTTTCTGTTCGGCATCGACCACCGCTTCGTGCACGCATTTCATTGCCGTTTCAAAATCAACGATCTCGCCCTTGCGCACGCCGCGCGATGGTGTCTGGCCGACGCCAAGGATCTTGACGGTGCCATCGGGCCGGCTCTCGCCGACAACAACACAGATTTTGGAAGTTCCGATCTCAAGACCTATCATTAAATTATTGCTCGCCATTGTGTTAATCCGTTCTCTGTCGCTGAATGGGAATTGCCCTGCGGGGTGGTTTTGAACTGGTGCGTGACTTGGGCGGTGGCGACGCAGTCTCCTGCTTTCCGGAGCCTTGACGAGGGCCCGTCTCCGGAGGATGCACGGGGATCGCCTTCATGATTCGCGGTTCTACCGCGGGCTCGATGGTGTCGTTAATGACTGCGACCGGCCTCGGAGCGAATGTCACCGGGATGTTTCGTTGTACAAGGAGGTTTAACGTCGCCAGTTCCTGTTTTGAATCGTCGCAATAAACGAGAAATTGTTCCAGCCGGCGCAATTGCGTTTCAAGATCGTTATAACCAAACGTCACGCGGCTATGATTCTTATCGGTCACCAGCAGGCGATAACTTTCGGAAACGTCGATCTCGCGGATCTGAAAACGCATTTGCAAAAAACTGCGCAAGCTTAAACCGAGCAACTCAAGCGCCTTCCATGCTTGGGGCGATTCGACGACTTTGCCCACCTCGAGCGATTCGCCCGAGCATCCCAGAATAACCGGTAATCCGAGATATTCGGGCAACAATTTCTTTTCTTTCATCAAAACACCTCGTGCGTCCACCAGAAAAGCGGACTCGGATGCAAATGGATCGGAAATTTCCTTCTCGCTCGTGATCCACGCGACTGGCTTTCGTTCCACCACACGAACATCAATTTCCGAAGGCAATTTTCGCACTATCTGCACCTCGTCGGTCTGAGGCAGCTGCTGTATGAGATCGTGAACGCGAGACAGATTTACGCGAAAAATGTTTTCGCCTTCATGGAGATCGGCTGCGTCCAAAATCTGCTCGCGTTGCAAGGTTCCGTCCGTCTGCAATTCAATTGTCTTGACTGTATAGTCGGGGTTCTCGAAAAATAGACGTCTCGCGCCTTCACGCGTTCCCGCATAAATCGCGGCGCACAGTGCGGCGAGCAGTACCACTCGGGAAAGAACCGCAAGTACCCTTCGCGCGCGATGCTGTGCCGCTTTACGGGAGCGAACTTTCACGTCAAGCAAGTGCTGCTGGCGGCGCTGGCGCACGTTCGAGACTCGTCGATTGCGCGATTGGGGGCGCCTCTGCGCGGGTCTCATCTCCGGCTCCTTTCCGCCCTGGCGCGAGAAAGGGCGATAATACGCGCGCAAAGGTCGACATAATTGATACCTGCAGCCGCAGCAGCTTCGGGCAACAAGCTCGCCTCCGTCATTCCGGGAATCGTGTTGACCTCGAGCACAAACGGATTGCCCGAATCGGGAAGCAGCACGTCAACGCGACCGTAAACAACCAGGCCGAGCGCGCGAAAAGCATGCAGCGCCTGTTTCTGAATTTGTTTCGTCTTGTTCGGATCGATTTTCGCCGGGCAAACGTGCTCGGCGCCGCCGCCAGCCTGCGGATTCAGAAACGGGTACTTATTGTTAAAGTCGTAAAAACCGCCCTTTGGAATTATTTCTAGAATCGGCAGCGCTAGATCACCAAGAATACCTATCGTCAACTCGCGTCCCGACACAAATTTTTCTATCAACAACTTGCGATCGTACTTGGCGGCCTCCGCCATCGCCGAATCAAGTTCGCTCGCGTCTTTCACAATCACCACGCCGACGGTAGAACCCTGTCTCGCCGGCTTTACTACCAGCGGAACCGAAATCGTCGGACGCTGGCCGGCTTCAATGACTTCCCATTCCGGAGTGACGACATCGTACTCGCGAAATTTTTCTTTCGACAAAATTTTGTCGAATGCCGCCCGGCTCGCCTCCACGCCGTCACCGGTGTAAGGCACTCCGCGCTCTTCCAGAATTTCCTGGAGCTGACCGTCCTCGCCGAAAGTTCCGTGAATGGTGATGAAGGCAAGATCGACATCTTTCGGAAGCGCGAAGTTTTCGTCATGAACGTCGACTTCAACCACGTCTGCACCTAAGGAGCGAAGCGCTTTGGAAACGCCATGACCAGTCGCCAGCGACACATCGCGCTCAGACCCTGGGCCGCCCATTAACACCGCAATTTTTTTCGGTAAGCTTTGATCCGTCGCCATCGTCACCCCGGCTCTCCCACGATTTGCACTTCGGTCTCCAGCTCGATTCCGCGCTTGGCCAAAGCCGTCGCCTTGATCTTTTCGATTAATTCCAGCATTTCGGCCGCCGTAGCGCCGCCGTCATTTACGATAAAATTACCGTGCACCTCCGATACTCGCGCTTTGCCGACGCGTGAATTTTTCAATCCCAGCTCGTCAACCAGCTTCCCGGCAGGGCATGAATCTGGATTTTTGAAAATGCAGCCTGCGCTTTTCGCCGCCGGTTGCGACGTGCGCCGTTTCTCCTGCGAGGCTTCCAGTTTGCGCACGATTTCTTCGAGTGGCGCACGCTGGCCGCGGAAAACGGCGGACACCGCAAAATTTTTCTCCAGCAAAGGGAAATTCCGGTAGTACACCTGCAGCTCGTCGCGTGACTTTGTGTGCGCCTCGCCGTCAGCATCGAGATAACGAACGCGCACGACGTTCTCAAAGGTTTGCGCACCCATCGCCCCGGCATTCATGCGCAAGCCGCCGCCAACCGCGCCCGGAATTCCTTCCATCCACTCCATCCCTCCGATCCCGGCCGCCTTTCCTGCGTATGCCACTTCTTTTAATTTCGCCCCCACGCCTGCGGTGATCTCGGCACCGTTGATCTCGATCTTGTCGAAATCGCCCCCGCACGGATGAACGACCACGCCCCGAACGCCTCCATCGCGAATCAGTAGATTCGATCCACGACCCATCACGAAGAGCGGAAGATTTTCGGCCCGGCAAAACCGGATCAACTCGGCAAAGGCCTTCTCAGTTCGCGGCTCGACCCAGAATTGCGCCGGGCCGCCTACTCGCAGAGTTGTGTGCTTCGAGAGCGGTTCATAGAGACGCACTTCGCCGCCTTCCCCAACCACCTCTTTTAACTTTTCCGCAACAACCAGGTCGGCAGCGAGGGCGGATAATTGCTCGTGAATATTTCCGGCACCGAGACTCAGAACGAGATCGCCGGATTCGAGCATGTTCCCCACCGTACGTTGCACCCATTCCAAGCGCGGCTCGTAACTGACGCCCCGGTGTCCCCGCCCAGCGATCTCGTCAGCGATGATTTGCCCGGTGACTCCCGGAATCGGTGCTTCATGCGATCCGTAAATGTCCGTCACGACTACGCGATCCGCATCGTCGAACGCGCAACCAAATTCCTTCTGCAACGCTTTGGTGCGCGAATAACGATGCGGTTGAAACATGGTGAGCACGCGCTTGCGACCAACCGATCTCGCCGTCTTGAGCGTGGCACGGATTTCCGTCGGGTGATGCCCATAATCGTCCACCAAAAGAAAACGGGGGCTATCGTACTTGATTTCGAACCGCCGGCGAGCGTGCTCGAACTTCGCCAGCGACTTCGCGATTTTTTCAAACGCAACACCGAGCTGTGACGCGAGCGCGATCACTCCCAGCGCGTTGTGAACATTATGTTGACCAGGCACATTCAACACAGCTTCACCGAGATCCTGTCCCCGATGATCGACCCGGAACGTTGAAGCAAAGGCGGTCAGCCGGATATCGATTGCGCGATAATCGGCCCCGGCGGCGAAACCGTATGAAATTGCGCCTGCCAAAGATCGACACACCCGGGCGGCATTTTTGTCGTCTAGGTTATAAAAAACTCTGCCGGTGGTCTGAGTGATCAGTTGCGCGAAAACCTTTTCAATTGCGTCGAGATCAGCATAAAAATCCAGGTGCTCTTCCTCGATATTCAGAATCAATGTGTGCTCGGGTCGAAAAAGCGCGATGGTGCCATCGCTCTCATCCCCTTCGGCAACGAAATATTCGCCGCGCGAATCCCAGTGTGCATTCATTCCCAGAATCGGAATCTCTGCACCGACGTAATGGCACGGATGTAGCCCTCCTTCGCGCAAGACATGGGCCGTCATTGCTGAGGTTGTCGTTTTGCCGTGCATTCCGGCGATAACGATGCCGCGTTTGCTCCGCATGATTGCGGCCAATGCTTCCGCCCGGCGCACCATGGGTTTTCCGTATTTGCGCGCGCTAACCAGAATTGGGTTGTCGCTCTTGATTGCAGAAGAAAAAACAACGAGATCTGCGGTGTCGGCCTCCTCCAGCCGATGCCGGTCATGAAAACGCAGACCGAGCCGCCGCAATCGATCTGTTTCCATCGTACTAACCTTGTCCGAGCCGCTGACTGCGTGGCCGAGCTCGATTAAAAGGGCAGCGATACCGCTCATGCCGCTGCCCGCGACACCGACGAGATGAATTCGGTGACGCTCACGTGTCAGAAATCCGGGCAGATCAAGCGGCACAGCGCGCTCGCTTGTGGCAACGGGGCCGGTCCATGGCGGAAGCTGCTCGGATGCGCTGCGTTCTTCAGAGACGGGCTTCATGAGTCGTATATCTCTCCATGGTGGTCACGACGCGCCCAGCCGCGTCTTTTGGCGCCAGGCGCGAGGAATTCGCAGCCATCTGTCGAATCCGGTCCCGATCCTCGATCAACTCCCGAATTTTGTGCGCGAGTAACTCGCCCGAGACCTCTGACTCCTTAAGAAGAATCGCTGCCTGAATACGAGCATAGATCTCCGCGTTGCGGGTTTGATGATCATCGGTTGCATACGGAAATGGAATCAGGATGCCGGGCAATGAAAAGGCCGCGAACTCCGCGAGACTGGCAGCGCCGGCTCGCGCAACAACGAGATCCGCAGCGCTGTAAGCTTCTTCCATTCGATGATGAAAGGCAGCGATGTGGGCTGGAATATTTTCGCGGCGATAATTGTCTGCAACCAAACGTTCATCGCGCGTGCCGGAAAGGTGAATTACCTGCAGCGGAGCGTTCCGCAAAAAGGGCAGCGCTTTAATCATTGCCTGATTAATTCCGCTCGCACCCTGGCTGCCTCCCATGACAAGCAGCGTCAAGACGTCCTCGCGGAGCCCCAGTTTTTGGCGAGCCACTAGTTGATCCAAACGGATCAACTCGGTCCGGACTGGGGTGCCTGTAACCTCAGTGTTGGTTTTTGGAAAAAAAGGCGCGCATTCCTTGAAACCAAGCATGACCGTGCGGACAAGCCGAGCTGTCATGCGGTTTGCTTTTCCAGGGATAGCGTTTGATTCGTGGATAAAAGTCGGAATACCGCGTATCCGGCCGGCCAACACCGGTGCGGTAGAAGTAAATCCTCCCATGCCGAGAATGACCTGAGGTTTGAAGGTCGTGTAGATCGATCGACAAAGCGCCAGGCTTTCGTAAAAACGCCGAAGGAAACCAAAGAACGCCGGAGAAAATGGCGATGGCAATCCCACAGTGGGCAATTTTTCCACTCGAAAACTTTCGCGACCGGACAAAGCCAGAGCGTCGATATCTTTCTCGGAAACCAACAGCATCACTTCGTGCCCGCGGTCACGGAGCACTTCTGCCACCGCGATGCCTGGAAAAAGATGCCCGCCAGTTCCTCCGCATGCGATTACTGCATTCATAAGATCTGATCCTTCCATCTCCGACTTTTACAACTCATACAATCTAATTGAATTCATGGACGCTAAATACGTGGCGTTACTCGGACCCGCATGGCCACAGGTTTCTTGTGCCGCGGCTCAAGGATTCCCTGGCGATAAATGTTCAGTAATAAACCGATACCGAACATGCACGTGACCAGGTTCGAACCACCGTAACTAATGAACGGCAGCGGCAGTCCTTTGTTAGGCAGGAGCGACGTGGTCACGCCGATGTTGACTGCGGCTTGCAGGGCTAGCAGCGAAACAACACCACAGCCGAGGAGAAGACCGAACCGATCCTTGGCATGCAACGCGATCATGATGCCGCAAACAATGATGACCACGAACAAAAGGACCACGAGCAGACTGAACCGCAGACCGAGTTCTTCGCCAATAATTGGAAAAATGAAATCCGTGTGTGCGTACGGCAGATAAAGCATTTTTTGGCGACCATTACCCAGGCCGAGTCCCTCCATTCCTCCGCTACCCCAGGCAATCAATGCCTGCATTTGCTGCAAGCCAGCGTCTTCCTTGTAGTTCTGAGGATGGAGAAAAGCGGAGAGCCGTCCCATGCGTTCGGAGATTCGACTGGCAACAACCAGAAGCGTGCCAAGGCCGGCGAACGATATCATCCCGAGCCACAATGGATTCGTTCCTGCAACAAACATGACGACAAACGCGGTGGTTCCCAGCAGAGCTGTCGTTCCCAAATCGACTTCCCCAAGAACAAGTCCCGCGGGAATGCTAATGATTGCAAGCGGAAGAATAAGTCCAAAGAGGAGATTGCTCCCGGCTTCTTCGCGTCGCGAAAACCAGGCGGCGAGGAAAACAATTGCTGCCAGCTTCGCCAGTTCCGAGGGCTGAAAAGTTAGCGGGCCAAGGCCGATCCAGCGGCGCGACCCGTTAAGGCGCATCCCGATGTGCGGAAAATAGCAGAGGGCCAATGCGACGAGCGCCAGCGCGAACCAAAGCCACCATGTGCGCTGCCAAAAGTGATAATCAATCAGCGCGGCAAGGATGCAGACCCCAAGGCCAATCCCGAACCAAATTGCCTGGCGTTTGATGAAAAAATAAACATCTCCGTGACTATCGCGTGCAAACGCGCTCGTGCTAAAGAGCATGACAATCCCGATAACGAGAAGTCCCAGCACAGCGAGAAAAAGGATATAGGCGCTCTTACGATGCATGGTTATGTGGAGCGTGCTTTTTGCTTCGCGTGGCGGATTTCACTTTTCTTCTCTTTGGCGTTCACTGCTTTTCCGTCCGGCTTTTTTGGCTTTGTGATTTTGGGAATTAACAGCTTTTGGCCAATCCGTAATTTGCGCGGATCCTCGATATGGTTGAGCGCCATCAAATCGTCGTACGGAACCTTTAGCTTTTTTGCGATGGTCACCGGATTATCGCCCTTTTTCACGACGTATGTTTTTCCGTCGGACACAGGCTTGCCCGCCGTAGCTTCCTGACTCGCGGTAGCCTTGCGCGCAGGCCGGTTGGCGTCGGAGGAGGCATTCGGGTGGTCGTCTTTTGAAGCTAGCTTCGGAGAATGTGAAGGTTTCGTATCGTCACTGGGTGCGTTTTCTTTTTGCGCTGCTGCAGTTCGGGGCTTGGCACCACCAGTTTGAATCGCGGCGTCCGCCGGCGCGGACGGTTTGGGTTCCACCTTTGTCGAAGATGCCGGAACAAACGAACTTTCCCGCGTTTTGATCGCGTTGAACGCGATAATTCCCGACACGGCGACTACGTGCAGAAGCAAAACAATCAGCAGCGCCCGCGATAGTTTCATGTTCGGCTCCGGCATTTCTTCAAAGTCCATTCCTGCGGACGCCGCCGAGGAGCGACGCGCAGTCGCCGCCCAGAGTTTATTATGTCTTAGGAGGCGCAGGATTTTCATCGGTCGGGTTGGGGCAAAGCTTGTACGAGCGCACGAAATTGATCGCCTCGATCGACGTAGCTTTTGAACATGTCGAAGGACGACGTGCCCGGGGAAAAAAGAACGATTTCTCCGGGTTTTGCGCTGGCATGTGCGCGCTCGACCGCGTCGGCGAGCGAGGTTGCGATTTCGGCCTTGACCACGTCAGCCCACGACCGGCTGATGCTCTCGGCCATTTCGCCGATCAAAATCGTCGATCTGACCTTCTCCTTCACGAGCGGTCGAAGCGGATCAAAGCTAAATCCCTTGTCCTTGCCGCCGGCGATCAGGACGACAGGTTTGCTCTGGGCTCGCAACGCTTTGTCCACCGCATCGAGGTTGGTCGCCTTGGAATCGTTCACATAGGAAACGCCGCTGACTTCGCGCACAAATTCGCAGCGATGCGGACGCGGTTCGTACGCCGAGAGCGGCGGCACCATCTCCTGGAACGACAATCCGCGTGCCATGCCGACGGCGAGGGTCGCCATCAAATTCTCGATGTTATGCAAGCCACGCAGCTTAGTATCCGCCAGTCGCAACACTGGTTCGTCGCGGTAAAGAATCGCTCCCTCTGAGACCCGGAAGTCTCCACCGTTGGCATAGGCGCTGAAGGTGATCGTGCGCGGACGGAGGTTCGGTATTTTTTCGATGGCATTGATGACAGCTACATCGGCATCAGTTTGATTTTCAAAAATGCGCAGCTTTGCCTCGCGATATTCCGATACCGAGTGATAACGATCGAGATGGTCCGGAGCGAAGTTAAGCCACAGGCTGATGGACGGATGAAAAGTGCGAATTGTTTCCAGTTGGAACGAGCTCACCTCGACCGTGAGAACGTCGTATGGCTGTTTCTCGCGCGCGACTTCGGAAAGGGGTTTCCCAATATTTCCGCAGGCAATCGTCCGCTGACCGCAAGCATTCAACATCTGAGCAAGCAATTCGGTCGTTGTCGTTTTGCCGTTCGTGCCAGTGACTGCGATCACCGGAATTTCGCAAGAGCGCCAACCCAGTTCGAGCTCGCCGATGATGTCGATTCCGCGCGACGAGAAATTGCGCACCAGCCGGGAAGAGGGATCGATGCCCGGACTCAAGACCGCCATTTGATAGGTGGATGAGTCTTCATCAGCGGCCGCACCGCAGATTACGCGGACATCCTGCGCCCGCAGATTATCGATCGTCGATTTAAGTAAGTTCATCCCCTCGGCGCTATCGAGCATTGTCACCTGTGCGCCCTCCGACCTGAGCAACTGCGCCGCGGCGCTCCCACTCAACCCCGCACCAAGAACGGCAATATTCTGATTTTTGTAGCGCACGTTTTACCTCAGTTTCAGTGTTGCAAGGCCAAGCAACGCAAAGATGATCGAGAGGATCCAAAACCGAACGATGACCGTGTTTTCCTTCCAACCCGTCAATTCGAAATGATGATGAAGCGGAGACATGACGAAAATCCGTTTGCCCGTCAGTTTGAAACTCATCACCTGCAAAATCACAGAGACGGCTTCGATCACGAAAACCCCGCCTACGACAACCAGGAGCAGCTCCTGCTTGCAGCAGATTGCAACGACGCCAATCATGCCGCCGAGAGACAGCGATCCGGTATCGCCCATGAAAACTTTCGCTGGAAAACAATTAAACCAGAGGAAGCCCAGACCCGCGCCGATCAGTGCGGAGCAGACGACAGTCAATTCCCCGGCAAATGGATAAAACGGAACCTGCAAATATTCTGCGATCCGGAAATTTCCAGCTGCATAAGAAAGCAAGGCATATGCAAATGCCACGGTGACGGTGCAACCAATCGCCAGACCATCGAGCCCATCGGTGAGATTGACGGCGTTCGAGGAACCAACAATGACGAGGAGAAAAAATACGAAGGTAAACCAGCCCATGTTCGCAATGACCGGCGCCTTAACGAACGGCACGTAGAGCGAACGGGCCTGCACTTCCAGCAGCGGACTGCTGAGAAAAACGGCTGTCACAATTAAGGCAAGAGCGATCTGAAAAACCAGTTTGATCCGGCCGCTGATGCCGTCGGACTTCTTCTTGGTCACCTTGAGATAATCATCAGCGAAACCGAGAGCACCGAGATAAACCATGCAAAACAGGACCAGCCAAACGAAGCGGTTATCGAGACGCGCCCAGATCAGACTGGACACAAAGACAGAGCCGATGACCAGCACGCCACCCATGGTAGGCGTTCCCTGTTTACCACCGTGCAGTTCAGCGAGGCGGTGCACTTCCGCTGCTCCACGAATCGGTTGTCCCAATTTCAGCGCAATCAATATTCGAATAATAAAGTTTCCAAAAATCAACGTGAGCAAGAATGCCGTCACCGCCGCAGCAATGGCTCGGAACGTGACATAAAGGAACACGTTGAACCCGATGAACCGGTCGCTCAGATGATGAAGGAAGTACATCATGGCGAATTGGCGACGATGGATTGTGAATTACGGAACGCTTCAATCACTCGCTCGGTGCGCGCCAGGCGACTCCCCTTGATGAGCACCAGGTCACCGGGCGCGGCGAGCTCTGCTAATAATTCAGCCGCCTCAGCAGTTGACGCCACGATAGAGCTATTTTCCAGCCCCGCCTGTTTTGCCGCTTCTGCTATGGTCGCAGCCACATTTCCGATGGCAATCAGATGATCGACCTTTAACGCGGCGGCGGTTTCACCTACTCCGCGATGTCCACTCTCCGATTCGTCGCCCAGTTCACGCATCTCGCCCAACACGGCGATACGTCGCCCATTTGCATCCAGTTCAACTAACGTTCGCAACGCTGCTTTCATGGAATCGGGATTTGCGTTGTAGCTGTCGTCGAGAAATTGCACACCGTGGATTTCCTTGACTTGCAAGCGCGCCTTCGTGAGTGGAGCAGCGACCAGGCCGGCGGCGCATTCTTCCAGGGAAAGACCAAAGACACGACCGGACGCGACGGCCAGCAGCGCGTTCTGCACCATATGCAACCCAGGCACAGGTAACTGGGCACGGCAGCGATGAGCACCCTCGAGAATTGTAAAATCTGTTCCGCTTCCGCTTTGGTTAATCTCACTGGCGCGAATCGTACCGGCAGTCGTGCCTGCTAAAATCACTTTGCCGCGGGTGCGACTCGCGATTCCCTCTGTAAAAGGATCATCAGCGTTCAAGATGACTGTTCCCTCGGCGCCAATCGCCTCTGCAAGCGCGCCTTTCTCCTCCGCGATTTTTTCGCGCGATCCCATAAACTCGATATGCGCGACACCAATGTTTGTAATGATGCCAACGTCCGGCGCCGCTATTTTTGCAAGCGCCGCAATCTCGCCGGGGTGATTCATTCCGATTTCCCAAACAGCGAGTTCATCCTGCGCCGTGGCTTCGAGGATCGTTCGAGGCAAGCCGACATGATTATTGAAATTCCCCTGTGTTTTCGTCACTCGAAACCGGCGGGCAAGAACCGCTGCGGCGAAGTCTTTTGTGCTGGTTTTGCCGTTGCTTCCGGTAATTGCGACCACATCCAGTTTGAGCGACTTCCGGTAATTGGCGGCGAGTTGTTGGTACGCCTCCAGGGTGTCCTTTGCGCGAACGAGCGCGAAATTCTCTGGCACGTTTCCTTCCCAATTGGAATCAACGATCGCACCGGCTGCGCCAGCTATTGCCGTGGCTTCTACGAAATTGTGTCCGTCGAAATTTTCGCCCCGCAACGCGACGAACAATTCGCCGCGCTTAATCGCGCGCGAATCCGTGCTGATCTTATCGATGACAACAGTTCCGTCGCCGGATGAGACCGAGGCTCCGGCCCATTGCGCAATCTGAGAAAGCGGAAGCGGATTCATAACGTGAAAATTGGAGAACGCACGCTGTGTGTCGGCGAATTCACAAACAAAAATGTCATGATAAAAACTCCATTGGATGATCTTCGATCGCACGTCGCGCGACTTGAAGATCGTCGAATGGAATGGTGTGATCCGCGAACTCCTGATAGTTTTCGTGTCCCTTGCCGGCGATCAAAACAATGTCGCGCGGCTGTGCCAGTTCAATGGCACGGTTGATGGCCTCAGTGCGATCGACAATCTTTTCATAGTGCGTCGATCGAAATCCCTTTTCGACCTCGGTGATGATCGTGTCCGGATTCTCTTTGCGCGGGTTGTCAGAGGTAATGATGGCATAGTCAGCATGGCGATCCACTATTTCGGCCATCAACGGGCGCTTCTGCCGGTCGCGATTGCCGCCGCAACCAAAAACCGCAATCAACCGATGCGGCTCAAGCTCGCGCAGAGTTTTGAGAACATTCCCCAGCGCGTCGGGCGTATGCGCGTAGTCGACGAAAACCTGAAATTGCCGCCTAGCCGGAACCAATTCCAAGCGTCCGGGCACTTGCGGTGACTTGCCCAGACTAAACACTGCGTCACGCAGATTAATTCCCAGAGCATTTGCAGCAGCCAGAGCCGCTACGGAGTTTGTAACGTTGAATCGACCAATCAACGGGACGCGGACCAGATAACTCTTGCCGCCAGCATCCAGCTGATAGGAAGTGCCGCTGGACTCAACGCGATAATTGGAAGCGCGAAACTCTGCGCGCATCCCCATTCCGTAAGTGATAACCGGGATGCGTTTGTCGATTTTTTCGAGCAGTTGTTCGCCGTAGCGGTCATCGATATTCACAATTGCTGTTGGTTTGCGCTTTTTTTTCTGACTCGCAAGGCCCGTGAAGAGCTTCATCTTGGATTCGAAGTAGCTTTTCATGGTACCGTGAAAATCAAGGTGGTCCTGCGTAAGATTTGTAAAGACGGCGACGTTCCATTCGAGTCCGCGCGTACGGTCCTGCGCGAGCGCATGCGAAGAAACTTCCATCGCTGCTGCCTTACAACCTGCGTTGACGATTTGCGCCAGTAACTCTTGCAAATCGAGCGATTCTGGCGTCGTGCGAATAGCAGGCAGCACCCGCTCACCGATCTCGTAGCGCACCGTTCCGATCAATCCGCAACGTAAGCCGGCATTTTCGCAGATGTGCTTGACGAGAAAGGTAGTGGTGGTTTTGCCGTTCGTACCCGTGACCGCTGCCAGTTTTAATTTGCGCTCCGGGTACCCGTAAAAGGTTGCTGCAAAATCAGCGAGCGCGGTCCGCGTGTTCTCGACAACCAGACAGGTTGCGCGCGGATTCTGTTCCTCGCGTTCGGCAACAATTACCGATGCGCCTTTTTCGATTGCCTGACCGATGAATTCGTGGCCATCGGATTTCTCACCCCGCAACGCCACGAACATGCCATTCCTTTGCACACGCCGCGAGTCATACGCGATATTTTCCACCGTGCGATCAAGTGTCCCGATGACCTGGCGAACTGCAGTCGCGGAGAGAAGAGTCTTGAGCTGCATGAGGCTTTAACATGTCCGCAACGGGACGGATTCGCAGCCGCGAACCATGGCGACGTGTTCAATGGTGCGAGGCATTGGTTAAGGCGATTCGTTCCGCCGGTCTGGGCTTGCGCATTCGCTCTGCCGGCGTTGTTTTTTCGACTCGCACTACGGGAATCGCTTTGCGAATCTCCTCATGCGGCTCAAGATCTAGATAGCGGGCCGCCTTCTCCGCCAGTCTGGAAAAAATTGGTCCTGCAATGAGCCCGCCGTAGTTTAGCTCCGGTTTGCTTGTATGCGCATCATCGAGCACGACCAGACCGACAAACTCAGGATGGTCCGCCGGCAGATAGCCAGCGAAAGAGACAACATACTTCCCCTGCTCATATCCACCTTTGGGATCAACTTTTTGCGCCGTTCCAGTCTTGCCCGCAATCGTAAAACCTGGGACGGCAGCGGCAGCAGCGGTGCCGCGATCGCTCACTACACCTCGCAGGGCATCACCGATTTCTCGGGCAGTTTCCGCAGAAATTACCTGACGTTGCACGACAGGGGAAAGCGAACTGATGGTTTTCCCTTCCGGCGTGTTAATCGATTTTATGATGCGTGGCGTGACCAATTTGCCGCCGTTGGCAATCACCGCCATCGCCACAGTCATTTGTAGCGGCGTGACTCCGACCTCGTGCCCCATCGGAATACGCGTGATCGAGATTTTGCTCCACGCTTGGGGCGGCCGAATAAGTCCATTGATTTCACCCGGCAGCTCAATTCCGGTCCGCTCGCCAAAACCAAATCGACGGATGTATTCGTAGAATCTTTGTTCGCCCACGCTCAGTGCGAGCTTGGCTGCGCCGATATTGCTCGATTTAACGAGAACATCGCGCACGCTTAGATACGAAAACGCGCGATGATCATGCAGGGCAGCGCCGCCGAAAGTCCAGAGACCGTTCTCGCAAAAGATCGTCGAATCGGGGCGGAGCTTGCGTTCGTTGAGAGCAGCTGCCGCAGCAACGATCTTGAAGGTCGAACCCGGCTCCATCATATCGATGATGGCCCGGTTTTTCATTTCTTCAGCCTTCGCCTCCGAGCGAAGGTTCAGGTCAAAATCCGGTCGATTGGCCATTGCGAGAATTTCACCCGTCTGCGGCCGCATCAGAATAATGGTGGCTTTTTGAGGAGAATATTCCTCCATCGCGGCGTCGATCTCGTTCTCAACAATATTCTGCAGACTAAGATCGATAGTCAGATGGACCTGATAGCCGTCGCGCTGCGGACGCTCCTGTCCGCGATAAGGGACGATCTCCTGTCCGGCGCGGTTGTGTTCGATAAAGCGAAAACCATCCTGCCCATGAAGATATTCCTCCATCGACGCTTCCACCCCTTGGATACCACGATGGTCGAAGTCGGTGAATCCAATGACATGGCAAAGCATCGAGCCGTTTGGGTAAACGCGAGTGGCATCGTGCTCGAAATAGATTCCACGGAGATTAGCGGCACGAAGTTTTTCCCGTAGAGCACCTGCCTGTGCCTCGGGCACTTCGCGCTTAACGATGATATATCGCCGCTCGGTGCTTAACTTTTCAGCGACCTCGGCCGCCGGGAGCCTGAGTCCTTCACTCACGAGATCGACGATCGCTTCCCGGTTGTTAAGATGCGTGGCGTCGGCCACTACCGTTTGGACAGGAATGTTATGGGCGAGGACTTCGCTATTCGCATCGAGGATCGTTCCGCGTTCTGCGTGGATGATTTGCTTATAAACGTGTTTTTCAGCGGCAAGACCGGCGTATTCGTCGTGCTTGATTGCCTGTAGATAGATTAAACGAAATGAAAAAATGCTGAACAGCCCGATAAAAGCAGCGCACACCAGCACGCAACGGGTTCGGCCGTTTACATTCATTTTGTGCTGGAAGGATTGACTACGGGTTGGATCGCATCGTCGTCCGCTGAGCGGGCGGGCATGGTGAGCCGCACAATGTTGGCCTCAGAAATCGGCACCATTTTTAAATAGCCTTCTTTCAAGCGGCGCTGCAACGCAGAGCGCGAAGTCAAAGCCGCGGTTTGTGCGCTGGCGATGTCGTTTTGGGTGCGAAGAGTGGCGAGCTCGTTCTCGACTGCCTTCCTGCGGTCGCCCAAATGATAGAGCTGCAGGGTCAAATAAACGTAACTTAACCCGGCCACCGCCAGAAACGCCGTCACCACAATCCAGCGCGCCAGCGACGCCGCGTTTACCGTATTGCAATTTCTTCGAGGTGAGCGGTTCATTTAAGTCTTTTCGGCCACGCGCAATTTTGCGCTGCGTGACCTGGGGTTCATGCGCCGTTCCTCTTCGGTCGGCTCAACTGGTTTTGGCGTGATCAGTTTAAGATCGTAGTCGGGGTTGCGTTGCGGCGCGGGCCACTCGGGCTTGTCGAGCCATTCGCGACTGTGACCACGAAAGAAATTCTTCACGATCCGGTCTTCGAGTGAATGAAAAGTGATCACCGCGATCCGCCCACCACGTTCAAGCCGTGCAGTCAGCGCTCGCAGGCCGTCCTCGAGTGCGCCTAGTTCATCGTTCACTTCCATGCGGAGTGCTTGAAACACTTGCGTGGCCGGATGATGACGGCCGTGACGACCGACGAGCTTCTCAATCGCTCGCGCCAGCGGCAGAGTTTCGCGAAACGGTGCACTCTTTCGCATCTTCACAATTAGGCTCGCGATGCGACGCGCTGCCGGCTCCTCTCCCAACTCGCGAAACAACCGCGTCAGTTGTTCCTCGCTGTACTCGTTTACAATCGCAGCGGCAGTCGGCTGCGCGCGGGGATCCATGCGCATGTCGAGGGGACCATTGCGCATGAAGCTGAACCCGCGCTCCGAGTTTTCGAGTTGCCGAGAAGAGACACCAATATCGAGAAGCGCGCCGCCAATCGTGGGAATTCCAAGCTCATCGAGAACGCTGATTGCGCAGCGGAAATTCGCTTGTCGCACCGCAAGCCGTTTGCCGAAGCGCGCCAGCTGCTCTCTGACGTGTTGGATCGCGTCAGGATCACGGTCCAACGCCAGAACATTGGCCCCACTCTCCAAAAACGCTTCGGTGTGGCCACCGCCACCACAGGTTGCATCTACAATGAGCGAGCCCGGTTTCGGTTCGAGTAATTCCAGTACTTCGCTCTCAAGCACAGGACGGTGATATATGAATTCCTCCACTTCGGGTGCCTCCTCTTCGGCAGTAAACGGATCAACGGCCACCCACAAAGGCCGCTCAAACCAAAATGTGTTGATAACGTTTTGACCAAGCATCTGATTATAAGCCAATGACGTTTGCCACGTGCTGGTAAGTAGACGTTTCCTCCTCATGCGCTCGTTTCCAGCGCTGCAGATTCCAAATCTCAAAGCGTCCTCGGTTACCGACCAAAGCAACTTCATCCTTCAGTCCGATCTTCCGGCAAAGCTCTTCTGGCAAAACAAGGCGCCCTTGCCGGTCCGCGCTCGCGTGCTGCGCGCGCGAATGCAGATGACGCAAGAAAATCCGGCGATCCCGCGCAGAAACGCCCTGATTTGTTTCTGCTGCAGAGCTCATTCGGGCGAACTCCTTCGGCGACATGACGAGCAAAAATTGATGCGTCGCCTCCGGCAAAAGGATGAATTCCTCTGCCTTGTCCCGTCGCCAACGAGAAGGAATCGTGATTCGATTTTTCTCGTCAATGGAATGCCGGAATTCGCCGGCATAAAAACGTTCGGGTGGAGAATCGTTGTCCATGTCTCGAGTGGAGAATTCATCCATTTTCCTCCACTTGACCCCACTTTTAACCACCTTCCGATTGCGCGGTCAATAAAAAACTTCAGCCCCGTTTGCGCCTACTCACCTCAATCGTAAGCTCCTCGGATCATGAAAGTTTTTCAAGCAGGGCTGGCAATGGGTTGGGTCCTTGTCGTCTGTGCGAGCGAAATTGGATTGAGCCAATCTTCAGAACAAACGGGGAGTGACGCCGTGCGGGTCACCATGTCAATGCACCCGGACGGTTCACGCACAGTTTACAAGTTCGACAACGCGCAGCACAAGGCGGTGGCGACGACCACCGACCCGGATGGTAAACTCCGGGAGACGATTCGTTACGAATTGGATGATGCGGGCCGCTTTTCCAGCGGCGAAATTTCCGGACCCGATGGCCGCCTTCGTTTCAAGAGCCGTTATAAATACGACGATGGCGGACATCTCTCGGAAGAGACTCAAAGCGCCGAAGATGGTACGCTTTTGCATAAGATCGTTTACAGTTACGACGCGGCGGGCAAGCAGACCGGGTATTCTGTGTTCGACACATCCGGCAAATTGGTAGGTGGCAAGAGCGCCGCCAAAGCCCGCCCATCTTCTACTCCGAAAGCTCGAGGGAAAAGCTCCCGGTAAGAGAAGCCATCTGGAAAAACGCAAGATGTTAGCTATTACATTGAGCAACCAGTCGTATAGAAGTGCCGCTGTTGGCTTGCCACAGCCCGTAAAGAAGACTACAAAATCGGCGTGATTGATTACATCCAAAAGGGTGGCCTCTTAATGTGGCCAATTCTGGTGTGTAGCATTATCGCGATCGCAGTCTTTGCTGAGCGCCTCTTCTATTTTCACCGGGCCACCATTCATGTGGGCGAATTCCTGAAGGGGCTATCGAATCTGATTCGGCGACGCAATTTCGCAGAGGCGCTCCATGAATCAGCCGGGACTCCAGGGCCGGTAGCCCGCGTGATTCATGCCGCAATCATTCGGCACGACGCACCTCGTGCAGAACTGCGCGACATCGTGCAAGAAGCCGCCCAACTCGAGGTCCCGAAGCTCGAACGATTTCTCCCGGTGCTTGCTACGATAGCTTTCCTGGCGCCGTTGCTTGGGTTGCTGGGGACGGTCGCGGGGATGATTGACGCATTTGCCACGATCGCTTCAAGCGGCGGCTACGCCACTGTGACTGAGCTTTCCGGTGGCGTATATAAAAGCTTGCTGACGGCTGCAGCGGGTCTGGTCGTAGCTACTCCCACTTTCGTTGCTTACAGTTACCTATCTTCCCGCGTGAATAACATGGTCCATGACATGGAGCGGGCAGGGATCGAAATTGTGCACATGTTGACTGAGAGCCGTCCGATCAGTGGGATCATCAGCTTCCAACCCCCCAATGAGACTGCACGTGAGCTCGAAGCACGCCCGGATTTATAACCGGAAAGGGAGAAGTTACGAGAGTTAAAGGTTAAAAGAGTTAAGAGTATAGCGCTTGGCTGCTGTTCTTTCAGTACCATTAGCATTGTCCTTTTAACCTTTTTAACTTTGTAACGTCTTTAACTCTGAACGGTTTGTTATCCCCATGAAACTCGAGCGCACAATTAATTACAACTTCGGCTGGCTTGTGCTCGTGGCACTGGTGAACATCGCTTTTCTTTTGGTTTTTTTTCTGTTGCTGAGTTCCAATTTTATTTTGCAACAGGGGATTTCCGTTGCGATGCCGTTCTCCCGCTTTACGCTTGGCCCACAAACTAACCAGCAAATCATCAGCATTACGGGCGGCGCGGTTCCAGCCATCTATTTTCGCGACCAGCGCGTCACGATGGAGCAACTCGGGCCGCTACTGGATGCGGCCAAGCGCGAAGGACAATCGATCATCATCAAGGCGGACCGTTCCACTTCTTACGAAACGGTTGCCGGCGTAACAAATGCTGCTCTTGAACACGGCATCACGTCGGTGGCACTTGCTGCCTCTTCGCCGCGATGAATGATCTTAGTTCTGAGCTTGCGACAGAACCACTGCTCTTTAGCTGGGATTCGCCTCGGCATCGACAGGCTGCTTTCCTGGTTTTTCTGGCGGTTTCCTTACTGGCACACGCCGTCTGTTTTTATATTTTTCAAGTTGTTTATCCACCTGCGATCACGCTTCTGCCACCTCCTGCCCGCGTTGCTTTGATAACTCCTGCATCTGAAGAAGGCCGCACGCTGCTTCGCTGGATCGACGCGGAAGATCCCGCGGTTGCTTTTACAACCCATCGTCCGCCGGAAGCAAGGCTCCGCGGTCTACCGAAAGTTGAGCACGTGCCTTCCTATCATGCGATGGAACCAACTCTTAAGGAACTCCCAGCCTTGGAAGTCGATTCACGCGCCCCTGACTCTCAACCGCCGGCCGCGGTACCGTTCATGCGCGAGAAGAGGGCTTCTGCTGCCGGGTCGATCCCAACATCTGTTTCGTTTTCAAAGGAAATCAATGCTGGGCCTGCAACATTGCCTGAGCTGAAGTTCGCCTCTTCGAATGGAGAAGCACCTGAGGCAATTCGTTTTCGAGTGGCCATAAACAAACTTGGTGAAATCAGATATTGTTTTCCTATGAATTCCTCAGGTGATCCGGGTCTGGACCAACAGGCCCGGCTCTATCTCACGCGTTGCCGTTTCTCTCGAAGCGAACTGGGCGGTGGGAAGCCTGACGCATCCTTAACCTGGGGAATTGCAATAATTGAGTGGGGCAACGATATTGCGCGCCCGCAGGCAAGACAGCCAGTCAGCACTACGCCGTGATTCGAGTTAGTCTCGCCGCCCTGGTCACGATTTATTTGCTGCTTTTTCTTGCGGCGGTTTTTCTCCTCTGGATAGTGGGAGAATGGAATCGCCGGCGGCGGGAGCGACGGGCTCTGGAGTATCGGCTGCGCTGTGTGATTTGCGCGTTCGAATTTGAGGATCGAACGGACGCCCTGCTTCCGCGCTGCCCGCGCTGTGGAAGTTTAAACGAACGATTTAGAATGGAGCCAATTTAATATGGGAATGTGGATAGGCCGGAATCGAAAAGCACGCGTGACCTACGGATTTGATGAAATCGCGCTGGTACCCGGACGCGTAACCATCAATCCAAATGAAGTCGATATCACTTTTCGCTTACCGCGCAGGGATGCGGAGCCGCTCGAAATGAAAATTCCCATCCTGGCCAGCGCCATGGACGGCGTCGTCGATGTCCGCTTCGCCGTCGCCATGAATAAATTGGGCGGGCTGGCGGTTTTGAATCTTGAGGGAGTGCAAACGCGCTACAAAAATCCACGGGAAGTACTGCAAAAGATTGTCGAAGCCGACAAATCCGAAATCACAGCGCTGCTGCAAAGAATTTACCAGGAACCCGTTCAGGAAGATCTAATCGCGGCGCGTGTTCGCCAGATCAAAGACAGCGGCGTATTAGCCGCGGTTAGTTCCATTCCTCAGCGGGCGGCCGAATTTGGCAAACTCGCACAAGAAGCCGGCGCGGATGTTTTCGTAGTGCAAAGCACGGTTTCAACGGTGCGACACATTTCGTCGGAGTACAAGTCGCTCGATCTTGAGAGGTTTTGCCGCGAGATGCGCATTCCTGTGATCGTCGGAAACACCGTTGGATACGATGTGACCTTCGAAATTATGGAGTGTGGTCCGGCTGCGGTCTTAGTCGGTGTCGGGCCGGGAGCAGCCTGCACTTCACGCGGTGTACTTGGGCTGGGTGTCCCGCAGGTCACCGCTACTGTTGATTGCGCGGCAGCGCGCGATGCTTACTTCAAGAAAACGTCACGCTACGTACCGATAATCACTGATGGTGGAATGAGCAGAGGCGGTGATGTTTGCAAGGCACTCGCCTGCGGCGCGGACGCGGTCATGGTAGGCAGTGCATTTGCCAAAGCGAACGAAGCGCCTGGCTGTGGTTACCACTGGGGGATGGCCACGCCGCACGCCAATCTTCCGCGAGGGACGCGCATTAAGGTGGGAGCCACCGGCTCGCTAAAACAAATTCTGTTTGGTCCGGCAGAAGTTGACGATGGCAGCCAAAATCTGGTCGGTGCGATCACTACCTGCATGGGTAATGTCGGTGCTCTAAATATTGCCGAGTTTCAGCAAACCGAGATCATCATCGCGCCTTCTATCAAGACCGAAGGAAAGCTCTTTCAAACAGTTCAAAGCGTTGGGATGGGAACGAGCTAACGTTTAACCTTTCAACGCTTCACGCTTTAAGGATTCATCGCCATCATGACCGAGCGCAGAGTAGTTATCACTGGTCTGGGCGTTCTCACGCCGGTCGGCAACGACGTGGAAACGTTCTGGTCCAATCTCAAGAACGGCGTCAGCGGTATTCACACGATCGATGCGTTCGATACGACGGCATACGATTGTAAAATCGGCGGACAAGTCCGCGGTTTCGACCCGAAGCCATTCTTCAAAAACCCCAAAGATGTCCGCCGGTCAGATCGATTTTCACAGCTCGCGATGGGGGCGGCGAAAATGGCTCTGGAGGACAGCGGAATTGATGTCGCGAACTTAAAGCGGCGAGACCGTTTCGGTGTTCTCGTCAGCAGTGGAATCGGCGGACTGAAAACGCTCCAGGACCAGATGACAATCCTGTTGACCAAGGGACCTTCCCGTAGCTCGCCATTCACGATTCCGATGTTGCTCAGCAACATGGCGAGCGGCCTTATCTCAATGGAGTTCGACCTGCGCGGGCCCAACATGTGTATCGTGACCGCCTGCGCGACATCAAACAACGCTATCGGTGAATCGTGGCGAATCATTAAATTTGGCGACGCCGACGTTTTCCTGGCTGGCGGTTCGGAGGCATCCATCGTTGAGATCGGCCTCGCTGGGTTTTCTGCAATGAAAGCATTGAGCACGCGCAACGATGAACCCGAACGGGCGTCGCGACCCTTTGATCGTGACCGGGATGGTTTCGTTGTCAGCGAAGGCGCAGGAATTGCTGTAGTAGAGGAATTGGAACATGCCAGGGCACGGGGCGCGAAAATTTATTGTGAGCTCACCGGATACGGGGTTTCAGCCGATGCCTATCACATGACAGCCCCGCTGCCAGATGGCGAAGGCGCGGCGCGCGCCATGCAGCTGGCGCTGAATCATGCACGTTTATCACCTGATCAAGTCGACTATATCAACGCGCATGCTACCTCCACCGATATCGGCGACATTTGCGAGACACGCGCGATTAAAAAGGTGTTTGGAGACGATGCTTACAAGGTCGCGATCAGCTCTACCAAATCGATGACCGGCCACTTGTTAGGCGGCGCTGGCGGCATCGAAATGGCAGCTTGCGCGCTCGCTATCCGCGAT
>DATHHK010000293.1:0-2740 GCA_035317225.1 Candidatus Udaeobacter sp.
GCCCAGTATAATCCAGAAGCGATCCGAGAAGTTGAAAGAATTCTAAAACTGAATTCTTCTCACTCCGCTGTTTCATCAAAGGTTGAGGTCCGCTGCGGCGCGCTCCGGAGATCTGCTTCGGAATGATCCGCGTTTCAAAAAGCTCGTTGAGTCATTCCGAGAAATAACGTACGCGGTGGCAACTGATGTGACGTGACTTGCCTTGAAACAGATGGTAATCGAAAGATGAAACAAACTGAGAGAAAGAATATTATGGCCAAGCAAGATAAATCCACAGAATCAGTCTACAGAGTAACGGAAGTAATCGGCACGAGTGCGCTGTCATGGGAGGATGCGGCAAAGAACGCGGTTGGGACCGCCGCTGGCACGCTGCGTGATCTGCGCATTGCCGAGGTTGTGAAGATGGATGTGAAGATCGAGGACGGCAAAGTGCTCGAGTTCCGTGCGCGCTTACAACTCTCCTTTAAGTACGAAGGCTAGTCCCGACGTACAACGGCGCAGTCGGATCTAACCGTGGTCCGTTCACCCCGAACCTTCTCGGGCTATTTGAGCGAACAGCCTCATCGCCCTGATGAATAGCAAAATCCCGGGACTTCATCACGTCACTGCGATCGCCAGCGATCCGCAGCGGAACCTGGACTTCTATGTGGGACTTCTCGGTCTTCGTTTCGTAAAACGCACCGTCAATTTTGATGATCCGGGAACGTACCATTTCTATTTCGGCGATCGCCGCGGAACGCCCGGGACGATCCTGACATTCTTTCCGTGGCCCGGTGTTCGACGCGGGATCCGTGGCATCGGCCAAATCGAGGCGACTGCATTCTCAATTTCACCGACCTCGGTCGGCTATTGGCTGGAGCGTTTGAAACAGCAGCATGTCGCGGCGGAAAGAACATCGTCGCGTTTCGGAGAAGAAGTGATTCGGTTTGTGGATCCCGACGGGCTTTTGCTCGAACTAATCGCTTCAAATTCGCTCGCGCCATTTGAGCAATGGCCCGATAGCTCAGTTCCTTCGGAACATGCGCTTCGTGGATTCCACAGCGTCTCGGCTGCTTTGGAAGGCTACGAAAAGACGGCGCGATTGCTCACTGACACATTCGGTTACCGTTTGATCGAGGAATCCGAAAACAGGTTTCGGTTCGCATCGGCTGATGATAACGCACCGGGCCGAATCGTTGACTTGCTTTGCGTGCCTGATTCCGGCGTCGGGCGTGTGGCGGCCGGGTCGGTGCATCACATCGCATTTCGCGCGCATGACGAACAAGAGCAGCTGCAGTGGCGAGAACGGCTCGTCGATCTTGGTTACAATGTTACTCCGGTAATCGATCGCATTTATTTTCATTCAATCTATTTTCGCGAGCCCGGTGGCGTGCTGTTCGAGATCGCGACCAACCCGCCCGGTTTTACGTTGGACGAAACAATCGAAGAACTCGGAGCTGGACTGCGCCTCCCGTCATGGCTGGAATCTGCGCGCTCGCAGATCGAGAAAATTCTCCCGGCGATTCAGGTGCCGCACAAACAATGAGGCCGCAACCGGATTTTCTTCACGAATTCGTTCACGGTAATTCGAGCCGGACTCTGCTGCTGTTACATGGAACGGGAGGAAATGAACGGGATCTTCTCCCGCTTGGGCGCGAACTCGATCCGAACGCTTCGTTGCTCAGTCCGCGCGGAAAAATTCTGGAGAACGGAATGCCGCGATTTTTTCGGCGCCTAGCGGAAGGTGTGTTCGATTTAGAGGATTTGAAGGCGCGAACGAACGAACTGGCGGATTTTGTCTCTGCGGCGGTGCGCCATTACAAACTCGACGCCGACCACATTGTTGGTGTTGGCTATTCCAACGGCGCCAACATCGCTGCAAGCATGCTATTACTTCGGCCGGAAATTATGCACGCGGCGATTCTATTTCGCGCCATGGTGCCGCTAATTCCGGACAAATTGCCCGACCTTTCGTCTGTGCGCATTTGGATCGGCTCAGGTGATCAGGATCCGATTATCCCAACATCCGAGGCTCAACGGCTTGTAGAGCTTCTTCGCAGGGCCGGGGCAGATGTGACGAATCGTTTTTTCAATGGGGCCCACGGCCTAACGAACGACGAGGTCGAGACAGCAGGCCAGTGGCTTGGGGAACTTAAACCCTAATCCGCACGAAGATGAAAACAACCCGGCTCGAAGCGTTCAGTGACGGCGTTCTTGCCATCATCATTACAATCATGGTGCTGGAATTGAAGGTGCCGCATGCGGTTGAACTCGCCGCATTGAAACCAGTGCTGCCGGTGTTGTTGAGCTACGTGCTAAGTTTTATCTACCTCGGGATCTATTGGAATAACCATCATCATTTATTCCAGGCCACGGAACAAGTCAGTGGCGGTATTCTCTGGGCAAATCTTCATCTCCTGTTCTGGTTGTCCCTTTTTCCTTTCACTACAGCCTGGATGGGTGAAAACCAACTCGCTGCAATCCCGACCGCTATTTATGGCTTCGTGCTGCTGATGGCGGCGATCGCCTACTACATTCTGCAGCAAACCATTATCGCCAAAGAGGGCCACCAATCGGTCCTTGCGGAGGCTATTGGCAAGGATTGGAAGGGTAAGCTTTCTCCTGTGCTTTACTTTGCGGCCATACCGCTCGCGTTTGTTAGTCCATGGATCGCCAGCGCACTGTACGCGTTTGGTGCAATTCTTTGGTTCATTCCTGATCCCCGGATCGAAAGGGAGATTGAGAAGCGCGAAGAGTAAAA
>DATHHK010000294.1:0-8406 GCA_035317225.1 Candidatus Udaeobacter sp.
ATGCCTTGCGTACCGATGATCGCGGCGAACCGACCTGGATCATCACTCTTTTGAGTAGATCGTCACGTCCTGTCGGCACCATCCATGTCGGCGCGATGGGCGGCACGGTGAAGCGAACAGAAGGAATGTTTGCCGGCGCGACGATGGAAGATGTGGAGAACGATTATGACACGCATGACACAGACGAGGAGAACGGCCCTTTCAGAGGCGTCAAAAGGCGTATCAAGGATACTTTTCACCGGACACAAGAGGAAGCGCGAGACATGTTTGACAGGGTGAAGCGCTCATTTTCCGATTTCATAAACCGCGGGTAACGGCAGTTAAAATGAATGGCGAATCCAACCAGTGGCCTTCTCTGCCTTTTGCAGAGTGGAAAGATACGGCCATCACTCTGCACATGTGGACGCAGATTGTCGGCAAGATTCGGTTAACGCTCAGTCCATGGACAAACCACTCCTGGCACGTCACGCTCTACGTCACATCACGCGGCCTAACGACTTCGCCGATTCCTCATGGCACATCGACATTCGAAATCCGTTTCGATTTCATCGATCACGAATTGCGCATCCTTAAAAGCGATGGTGCGGCACGAGTGTTGAAACTGCGCCCGCAGCCGGTGGCGAAATTTTACCGTGAAGTGATGAATGCGCTAGCCGAGATGGAATTGGCTGTGACTATCAACATAGTGCCTAACGAGATCGAAAATCCGATCCCGTTTGATCAGGATGAAGAGCACCGGTCTTACGATCGCGAATATGCGAACCGGTTCTGGCGCGTGCTCGTGCAGAGCGATCGCGTGTTTAAGGACTTTCGCTCGCGTTTCTGCGGCAAATGCAGCCCGGTGCATTTTTTCTGGGGCAGTTTTGATCTGGCAGTGACGCGTTTCTCCGGACGGCCAGCGCCGCCGCATCCTGGAGGAGTTCCACATTTACCGGACGCGGTCACGCGCGAGGCCTACTGTCAGGAAGTAAGCAGTCTCGGTTTTTGGCCCGGCAACGCGGCCGCGCCGACGCCACTCTTCTATTCGTATGCGTATCCGGAACCGCCTGGATTCGCAGGGGCGAAAATTCAGCCGGATGCGACTTTCTACGAGACCAAACTGCGCGAATTCATCCTGCCTTACGACGCGGTGCGCACTGGCGAAAAGCCGGATCAAGACCTCCTCGACTTTGCGCAGAGCGCATACGACGCTGCGTCGAAGCTGGGGAAGTGGGACCGCGCCGCGCTGGAGGAGAAGAAGCCAGCCTTGCATTTGCCTCGGCAACATTCGTAATTAAGCGAAATGAATCCTGGTTGCGCAGCCGAGCAGCATGCCTGGCGTGAAGTGAAAGAAGGATGGCGCCCCTTGTACGGCGACGTGGACAAAATCGGGGTGGCTGTCGAGTGGCACGACTTTCGTACCGAGCGTTCCTTTAACTGGGGACGCACTTTCCATCCAAACAGCCTGGAGTTTTGTTTGAATCTCGATGGCCACGGAGCTGTAGGCATCGGAGGTCGCGCTCGGAGCGATTACACTCCCGGTAACTGTGGTTATTATGCGATCGCCGATGAACCCCTGCCAGCGTCACGTCGCGCACACGATCATCACCAGTTCCTGACACTGGAGTTCTCGCGGGAACATTTGCAAAAGCAATTTGTGAGAAATGAAGCCGACCTCGAGCCGGAGATTCGTCGGATTGTGTTTGGAGACAAAGAGGAAAACGTCGTCGCGCCCGCCCGCCCGATGACCCTGCAACAGCGCGGCGTGGCCGCTAGTTTGGCCGAGCCTCCCGTGGCAAAAGCAGCGCAGATTCTCTGGTATCAAGGCAAGGCACTGGAGCTCATGGCGCATTTCCTTTTCGCGCCAAAAGACCCGGAATTTTTTTGCATGCGGCAAAAACGCGTCGCGCGCGAACGGGTGGACCGCACCAAGGAACTTCTGGCTCGCGATCTCGCTAATCCGCCTACGCTGGAAATGATCGGCCAGGAGGTGGGGTGCAGTCCCTTCTATCTGAGCAGAATTTTTTCACGCGAAGTGGGCATGACCATTCCGCAGTATTTGCGCAACTTGCGAATGGAACGCGCTGCCGAACTGTTGCGTACAGGGCGGTACAACGTCACCGAGGCCGCGACCGAAGTTGGATATTCGAGCCTGAGTCACTTTAGCAAAGCATTTTGCGAAACGATCGGTTGTTGCCCGGTGCTTTATCCAGCGGCCAAGAATGTCATTCTTGATCGCTGACGCGATCACGCTGTTGGTAAATCGTGAATCGAGATTCGTAACTCGAAAGCCGATGTAACGATTCTCAAATTTCGGATTACGGTTCTTATGAAGATTGCCCGCGCTCTCATTTCTGTTTCCGACAAAACCGGTATCGCTGCGTTTGCGCGCGTGCTGGAGCGGCAGGGCGTGGACATCATTTCAACCGGGGGAACCGCGGACTTGCTGAGGAAGGAAAAAATTCCAGTTCGCGACATTTCGAGTTTCACTGCGTTTCCAGAAGTGCTGGAAGGTCGCGTGAAAACTTTGCATCCCCGTGTGCACGGGGGACTTCTCTACAAACGTGGTAACGAGAAACACGAGACCGAAGCGCGCGAATGTGGCTTCGAGCCCATCGATATGGTGGTGGTCAATCTTTATCCGTTCGAAGCGACCATTGCCAAACCAGACGTCACTCTCGGGGAAGCGATCGAGAACATCGACATCGGCGGTCCGTCGATGATTCGCAGTGCGGCAAAAAATTACGAATCAGTCACGGTGGTGGTCGATCCGGGAGACTACGATGCGGTGCTCGAAAACATGCACGATAACAATGGAGAAACAACACTCAAATTACGCGAGCGTCTCGCTATAAAGGCCTTCATCAGAACAGCGGAATACGATCGCGCGATTGGCAATTTCCTGAACAGGAAGCAGACAACCGATGCGTCGTTTTCACTTTCGCTTCCGCTGGTGACGCGATTGCGTTACGGGGAAAATCCACATCAAACCGCGGCGCTGTACGGCGATTTCGACAAGCACTTCGAAAAACTTCATGGCAAGGAACTTTCTTTTAACAACATTCTCGACATCAGTGCGGCGACCAATTTGATTGGCGAATTCGAAGAGCCGACCGTCGCGATACTGAAGCATACCAACCCGTGTGGTGTTGGCTCGGATGCCGATCTGCGCAAGGCGTGGAACAAGGCGTTTGCCACGGATAAACAGGCGCCCTTTGGTGGGATTATCATATGCAACCGTCCGTTGACCGAAGCGCTAGCGAAGATGATCAGCGAGATTTTTAGCGAGGTTATTATTGCGCCAGATTTCGAACCCGAAGCGCGCAGCGTCTTGCAGAAGAAAAAGAACCTGCGCTTGATTCGATTGGCGACACCAGCGAGAGATGCGAGACCTGCAGTTGACGTTCGTTCGGTCTGCGGCGGCGTGCTTGTTCAGGACGCAGACGTTGCAGAGGAAATAACGCGTAAGGTCGTCACGAAGAGGCGACCGACTAAGACCGAACTGAAAGCAATGTTGTTTGGGTGGCGAGTGGTCAAACACGTGAAATCCAACGCGATTGTTTATACGAAAGCGGACCGGACACTTGGCATCGGCGCGGGGCAGATGTCGCGTATCGATGCTTCGCGCATTGCGATTTGGAAAGCGAAGGAGGCCGGGCTCTTGCTAAAAGGCAGCGCGGTCACTAGCGATGCGTTCTTTCCTTTTCCGGACGGACTGATTGCTGCGGCAGAGGCGGGGGCAACGTGCGCCATTCAACCGGGCGGATCAGTCCGCGATGAGGAAGTCATTGCCGCTGCAAACGAGCGCAACATGGCGATGATCTTCACTGGCGTCCGGCACTTCCGGCACTAACACACATTCCTCTTGTAATTCCTGAGTGGAGCGAAGGATCTCAGATAATTGTTTTAACCTGCTCGCCAAACCAATAGCCAGAGATGTTTCGTTCTGCTCAACATGACACGACACGATCCGTTGCCTCGCCGCGTGTTATTAACATCGAAGATTTGCGACGCGCGGCGAAACGCCGGCTTCCGCGAGTGGTATTCGACTACATCGATGGAGGCGCAGAGGACGAACGAACGTTGCGTGCTAACTGCCGCGCGTTTGAAGAAGTGACATTTCGGCCACGTTGCGCCGTTGCAACGCCGGCGTGCGATCTGCGCGTGTCCGTGCTTGGCAGAACCCTGTCCATGCCGTTGATTCTTGCGCCCGTTGGTAGCAGCCGGCTCATGTATCCACGCGGCGAGGAAGCCGCCGCTGGTGCCGCGGGCGCCGCCGGCATTGCGTATGCGCTTTCGACGCTCTCTGGATGTCGCTTGGAGGATGTTGCCGCAGCATCGAAGCAAACGGTTTGGTATCAGCTTTATCTTGTCGGTGGACGCGATTGTGCGCTTTCTGCCATTGAACGCGCGAAAGCCGCAGGCTTCTCCGCACTCGTTGTCACAATTGACACGCCAGTAGCCGGCATGCGGGAACGGGATATCCGAAACGGCGTCAAAGAACTTTTGGGCGACAACTTTGTATCGAAACTGCCGTTTGTTAGTCAGTTACTGATAAAACCTAGCTGGTTTGCTCGGTTTCTAGCCGATGGCGGACTGATGAAATTCCAGAATGTCGTCATTCCGGGTAAAGGGCCGATGTTGTACACAGATGTTACAGCCGCGCTCGAGCATTCAGTTGTGAGCTGGGGCGACCTCAAGTGGATTCAGCGGGCATGGGGTGGTCCCATCGTCATTAAAGGAGTACACACAGCAGACGATGCGCGTCGCGCAGTGGACGTGGGAGCAAAGGCGTTGGTTGTTTCCAATCACGGCGGTCGTCAACTCGACAATGTTGCGCCGACCCTTCGTATTTTGCCTGAAGTTGTGGCGAGCGTAGGTGACCATATTGAAGTGCTACTGGATGGCGGTATTCGTCGAGGAAGTGACATTGTCAAAGCTCTGTGCCTGGGCGCTCGAGCGGTAATGGTCGGGCGCGCTTATGCCTACGGGCTCGGTGCAGCGGGCGGTGCCGGTGTTGCGCGAGCAATTGAAATCTTGCGCGCTGATCTCATTCGAACTCTTAAGCTACTCGGCTGCCCGTCAGTCGCCGAGTTGGATCAATCCTATATTGATGTGGCAGCAGATTGGTCTGTCGTACGATCGGCAAGCGGAAGCTGCTAATAACTGAATGGAACGTCATCTGGTACTTCGAACCGAAGAGAGTCGCCACAGCCAGATGCAAAGGATGGCTGAAATGATGAGGGCCACCCAGCTTACTCCCATCGGGATCTGGTGATTGCCCACCTGCACCGGAATCTGATTGATCAATCGGATCAGGTGACCAATTGCAAAGAGACCAAAAAAGACGCTCGCGACGCGTAATCCAGTTTTTTCAGGGTTCATGGCATAATTCTTGTGATTGAGTTTCGGTTTGTCAGCAAAAATACGGGCTTAAGCCTGGCTTCTCCGCAGGGACGCCGCTTGCACGAGGATGCCGAGGATCACAAGCCCGATGAACACAATGGTCGATCCGGACGCCGGAAGCACGATCGCGCTTTGAATCAGGTGCGCGCCGATGAGGGAGGAGACAACGATCAGTGCCCAATCAAACAAAACGAGCAAAAGAATCGCGCCGATAATTCCCCCAATCACGAAGATGATGGTGGAATGCTGCGCATACTGGACAAAAAATGCACCGGCGATCGCGCCGGCAAGTTTACCGCCCGCGAGAAAACCGAGAACAGCAATCGCGATTTTTTGCAGGAACAGCGCAAGCAGGGCCCCAATTAGACCCAGAACGAGCGCGACGGTGAGCGCCAACAGAGGTGATGGTTCATTAACAAGGTGCGGGGCAATTTCTACGCCTGCTGCGAATCCGACTGCGGCAACGCACAGCCAAAACAACTTTCGGCCGAACAGCAGAATCACGATGCCGATCAGCGCACCAACGAATGCCACGGAAAAGTGCATCGAAGGGAAAGCATTCTGGGCGGCCATTGTTGTAGCGGCGTTTGTGCCAAACGCCTTTCTATTTGATCTCGGTGCTTGACACAAGCACCGCTACTCCTTCCGCGAAGGTGCGTTTCAATTTTCATCGGGCTGGTGGGATTTGAACCCACGGCCTCCTGGTCCCGAACCAGGCGCGATACCAAGCTTCGCTACAGCCCGAAATGGAATACCCACTCTGGGGTACGAGACAGATGCGCCCCCTACTTCGCGTATTTTTGTGCGGATGGCAAGAAGATCGAGTTTTTAGGCAAAATTCCGGCGGCTGAACGATCGGAGTTTTGCGCACTGGATCAGTTCTGGCATTGCGTTTTCACTAACGAATCTGTAGATTGTTCAACCGTTCGGACTTGACAACGGTCTCCTTCACTTGGAAGATCCACATTCGTTTTTACCATGCTTGCCCCGCAATTTACTCCATCGACCCTCGCGGCCGGGATGCCGGTCATTCTTCAATTCCCAACGGGAGCAACCAGCCCCGTTCGTTCCTTGCGCCATATGACGACTCAACTTTTGCAAGAAGCAGCTCAGGTAATCCCGAATCAGCAACTTCTGATTAACGTTGTTTCCAAACGCGTTCGTCAGCTTGGCTTAGGACATCGGCCCATGGTTGAAACGACGCCACGGATGTCGCTCACCGATATAGCACTCAAGGAAATCATCGCTGGCAAGTTGACCTACGAATCGCTTCAAGAGTCGTCGTCCGACGGTGCCGCCACGTAGCAGCGATCGAATACTGCGAGCGGGCGCTAGTTTCTTTTCCGAGGGAAGCGACCAGTTTCCCTGTCAATATGGCAGCTGAGTCGATTACCAATCGCAAAGCCCTTCGTGATTATCATATTCTCGAGCGTTACGAAGCGGGCATTGAACTCAAAGGCAGCGAGGTTAAATCGATTCGAGCGGGGAAGGCCAATATCAGCGACGCTTTCGCCCGAATCGAGAATGGCGAAGCGTTCCTTTACAATGCGGATATCCAACCGTACGAACGCGCCAGCCACGACATTCCGGAGGCAAAACGGGTCCGCAAGTTATTGTTGCATCGGCAGGAGATCGACAAGCTCTACGGCGAGACACAGGTCAAAGGCCGCGCGCTGGTTGTTCTCAAGCTGTATTGGAAAAACGGGAAACTGAAAGCTGAGTTGGGTGTAGGGGAGGGCAAGGAAGCACGTGATAAGAGGGCTGACCTAAAGAAACGTGCCGTCGATCGGGAGACGGCGCGCGAAGTTGCGCGTTTCAACCGGCAACACGGCTGATTGTGTCGAGCGAACCGCAGCTGGTTAGCAGTCCTATCTCACCGCAGGACTACGAAACCGTCCTCGCTGTTAACGGCCGTATGTTGCGAAACTTTCGTATCTGATTTAGGGCCCCGAAATGAAATTGCGTGTTTTGCTCCTGCCTGCTGTTCTTCTTGGTGGATGGCTCATCTCGCGAGTGCTTCGAACGGCCTGCTATTCGCTGCGCGGCAAGGTCGCGCTAATTACAGGCGGCTCGCGAGGACTTGGTCTTGTGCTTGCACGACATATTTGCGCGGAAGGCGGTAGCGTTGTGCTCATCGCGCGCGACCCTGATGAACTGGCGCGCGCTAAGGCTGATCTCACCCAGCGCGGCGGCACAGTGCTGACGATTCAATGCGACTTGCTCGAAAGCGGCCAAATTCAATCGGCTGTTCGTCAAGCCATCGATCGCGTGAGCAAAATCGATATTTTGATCAACAGCGCCGGCATTATCGAAGTTGGTCCTCTTGAACACATGACACAGGAGGATTTCGAACGGACCATGCGACTGCATTTTTGGGCGCCATACGAATTAGTTTCACGGATCGTTCCTGAAATGCGCACGTGGGGTGGGGGACGCATCGTTAATATTTCTTCGATTGGTGGCAAGGTCGCCATGCCACATCTGGCGCCATACAGCGTCAGCAAATTCGCGCTGACTGGTTTCTCTGATGCGATTCGCGCTGAGCTCGCACGCGACAATATTCATGTAACCACCGTTGCGCCCGGAATGATGCGTACCGGCTCACACGTGAATGCAAAATTCAAAGGCAACCATGACATCGAGTTTGCATGGTTTGCAACGGCAGCGGGAGCGCCATTGATTTCCATGAACGCCGATCGTGCCGCGCGAAAAATCCTGGCTGCCTGCCGTCGCGGCCAGCCATCGCTCACTCTCACGATGGCAGCCCGCGGGACCATTGTTGGAAACGCGCTTTTTCCAAATCTCACTGGATACATGATGAAGATCATCAATCGGTTCCTTCCTGGAGCGGCCGGCGAGGCAGGTGGTGAATCGCGGGCTGGCGCGCACGTGCACCGCCTGACACCGAGATGGCTGACGCGTCTGGCCGATCGCGCGACACGGAAAAACAACGAAGAGCGAAGCCAGTAGTTGTAGTTCGTAATCGATCTTATCAGGTTCCGGATTGCATTGAGCCTTGGA
>DATHHK010000295.1:0-4317 GCA_035317225.1 Candidatus Udaeobacter sp.
AACAGTTACTTCTTATTCCTGCTCGCAATCATGTTCGCCATATTGCTATTGGCAGGGTTAATCCTGGCAGGCGTCTTTGGGCTGGGTTGGTTGAAACAAGGCGCGCGTGAAACGGAATCAACCGCGTTCATTGGATTGATCGTTTTCTTTTTTGTCGTTTGGGCTTTAATCGTGTTTTTTGTTAATATTGCGACTTATTTCATGGTGCCGGTGATGTACCGGAAACGATGCCGGGCAGTAGAGGCGTTTCGCGATGTAACTTCTCTGATAATGCATAATGTGGGTTCTTTCTTTTTGTTTTGCTTGTTTGGAATTGTTTTGATTCTGGCTGCGCTGATGATCGGCGCGATCGTAACGTGCGCGAGCTGTTGTCTGGCTGCGCTTCCATACATTGGGACGGTTATACTCCTGCCAGTATTTCTCTGCTTGCGCGCGTTCACACTCGCGTTCCTTCGCCAGTTCGGCCCGGATTATGATGTGTGGGTGAGCTTTATGCCGGCGGAGTTTGTGCCGATTCTATCAGGTGCGTCGCCTTCGACACCATCTCCGCCGAACCTGCCGCCCGAGCCGCCATCGTCTCCAAGCGTGTGAAACAGGCCGGCAACCACAAAATTCAAAGAATCGAAAAAAGATTCGACCACGCTATCGGAGCGTCCTAAGAATCCACCTATGAAAAGACAATTTATTATTTGTTGTTTCAGCTTGGTTGCGGCTGCTTCCATTTGCCTTGGTCAGGAAAGTCCAAGCCCGAGTCCAAGCCCAAGTGCCACCCGGTTTAAGACGATCAGATCGGCGACCAAAGAGGCGACAATAGAAAAGTTGGAAAAATCCATCACGGATGCGTTCAAGAACAAGCAGACAAATTTGTTTAAGCAATATCTGGACCCTGAGTTCAGCGCGGTTGACGCCGAAGGAATCAAAGATGCAGACGCTGCAGTTGAGGACATGCAGAAGACTGATCTCCGGAATTACTCGTTCGCCGATATGAAAGTGACGCTTTTGAGTCCCAAAATGGCGATAGTTAAATACAAAGTTACTACCCAATCGACTTCGTCCGGTCGTGATACATCGGGTACCTATTACGCGGCCACAGTGTGGAACAAACGGAGTGGAAAGTGGCTAGCTGTGTTGCACACGTTTGTTAAAACCCAGTAAGGCTGAGCGTTTTTTGCTTTTCTTTGCGACGATATTGATGGGCGCCTCGTGCAACCATCCAAGCCAACAAAAGAGCAATTATGCTGCCGGTCGGAGAGTTATGCAGTCGCCAATTGCGCGACAAAATAGTTCTGAAGTCGCTGACGAGCTGAAATAGCGACAAGGTATTCACCTGTGGTATAACACAGAGATGAATTGGGACGCGCTTAGCGCAATCTCACAATTGGTCGGTTCGATCGCTGTTGTTTTGTCGGTGTTATACCTCGCGTTGCAGGTGCATCGGAGCACGCGTGTGGCCAAGCTTGCGACTCAAGACGCCGCGGCGACGGCCCTGCGCGAGGTCACCAAACCCTTCATGGAGAACGCTGAACTGGAACGAATCTGGCGCATTGGCCTGGAAGACATCGGGTCGCTCTCCGTCGAGGAGCGCGCTCGTTTTTTCCACGCTGCCTATCAATTCTTGAAAGCGTTCGAGACGATTCATTTTCATTATATTTATGGATCGATGGACAAACAGCTGTTTGAGGGCTGGCATGGACTTCTCCGGCATTACATTGCCGCGCCCGGGATGGCTCAGTATTGGAAGCTTCGTCCTGAAGTCTTCTCCGAGCGGTTTCGGAATTTTGTTAACTCCCTCGAACCTCCCAGGGAACAACGCACCGTGGGGACGCTATTCGGTGAGGAACAAAAGTGAACGTCCGCCAATGAAAGATAGGAGCGCTGCCGACCGGACGCCGCATCGCGGCGTCCCTATCCAGGCTGTTACTTACACGGTCCCGGCACAGGGATAACAAACTTGCCGTCTTTCTCGGCGATGAAATTTTCGCTCGTGCTGGTTGAGCTGCCGTTGGCGTCTTTTTTCTCGACCTTGATGATCAACTTTTTAGTCGGTTTGAGTGTCAGGCAAACTTTACCGCCCGTCGGCGAATCCATTGGCGTCGCCGCTTTTTTGGCGTCTTCCGGCGTAATATCGACCAGCTCGATGTTGGAGATTTTCGCCCCGGCTTCTCCTGACTGCATCATCTTGTAGAAACCGAGAATCGCCGGGTCGGCGCCTTGCGTGTAAAGAAACGATTCCAACGTAGTGGTATCCTTTCCTTCGAACGCAGTTTTGTATTTATCGGTAAACGCTTTTTCTTGCGGGGACGTGCCAGCGGAAAGCGAAAGTGAAGCTGTGATCAGTACGGCACAGGCTAAGATGCTAATTCTCGCGAGGTTGTTCATAAGTCGGGAGGGTAGGGGGGGCGGTTTGCTCAGCGCAAGCACATTATGAGAAAAACCGTTGCTGATCTGCCTGCGGCAGGCTAATTGCTTTCCCCAAAAATTGAAAGCGACGGGCAGGAGACCGCCGCTTTTTGCCAATGAACATTCACGAATACCAAGCCAAAGAACTGCTGCAAAAATTCGATGTAGCCACTACTCGAGGAAGGGTTGCATCAACACTTGATGAAGCGGAGCAAATTACGCGCGAACTCGGCGATATTGATATCGTCGTCAAAGCGCAGATTCACGCCGGCGGCCGTGGCAAGGGCACATTCACAAACGGATTCAAAGGGGGAGTACACGTTCTGAAGACGCCGGCGGAAGTGCGCGATGTCGCGGCAAAGATGCTTGGTGAGATCCTGGTCACGCATCAGACAGGGCCTGCTGGTCGCAAGGTAAACAAAGTGCTCGTTGCGGAATCCGCTGACATTGCGCGTGAAATTTATTTTGCCGTCCTATTAGATCGAGCGACGGCTGCGCCTGTAATTGTCGCCAGCACTGAAGGCGGAGTTGAAATTGAAGCCGTCGCTGCGAAATCGCCTGAGAAAATTATTCGGGAAGCAATCAATCCGTTGGCGGGCCTGCAACCATTTCAGACTCGGAAACTCGCGAAGCAACTCGGCTTCGAGTCGTCACAGTTGAAGAGCGCTTCGAAATTATTTGAAGGACTCTACCGCACGTTCATTGCGTACGATTGTTCGATGGTCGAGGTGAATCCGCTCGTTGTGACAAGAAAAGGCGATGTGCTGGCACTCGATGCGAAATTTAACTTCGATGATAACGCGCTTTATCGGCATCCAGAAATCGCGGCGCTGCGTGATATCGCCGAAGAAGACCCGCGCGAAGTCGAAGCGTCGAAGCATGGTCTGAATTACATCGGTCTCGACGGAAACATCGCCTGCCTGGTGAACGGAGCCGGTCTCGCGATGGCCACGATGGACATCATCAAGTTTTATGGCGGGGAGCCGGCCAACTTCCTTGACGTGGGCGGCGGCGCTACAGAAGAACAGGTGACTGAAGCGTTCAAAATTCTGATCGCCGACAAGAAAGTAAAAGCGATTCTGGTCAACATTTTTGGCGGTATCATGAAATGTGACATCATTGCGCAGGGAATCATCAACGCAGCAAAGACGCTAAAGTTATCGGTGCCGCTGGTCGTTCGCCTCGAGGGAACAAATGTCGAAGCAGGAAAAAAATTGATCGCGGATTCGGGTCTGGCCGTCATTACAGCCGATGATTTGGCCGATGCCGCACAAAAGGCCGTGAAAGCGACAGCAGGAAAAAAATGAAAGCCAAGAAGATTGCATTTACTGGAATCCCGGTAACGGACATGAAACGTGCACGCGCCTTTTACGAAGGAGTGCTTGGACTCAAGGTCTCGGGTGAATTTGGCGAAGGTGTTTGGATTGAATACGAGATTGGTCCCGACACGCTGGCTATCGGCAGCGTGGGCGATCAATGGAAACCATCCGAAGACGGCACAAGCGTCGCCATCGAAGTCGAAGACTTTGACGCCGCCATGAAGAGCCTGAAACAAGCAAACGTCCGAATTGCAGCCGAAGGAATTGAGAGCCCGGTGTGCTGGATGGCCGTCGTCCAGGATCCGGACGGTAATAAGATTATTATCCACAAACTAAAAAAGGCATAACATCATGATCAAGGAAGTTGCATTTGTTGCCGTCGCCGTTTCAGACAAGGAGCGGTCGCGGAAGTTTTATCAGGAAACGCTTGAGCTAAAACCTGCGCGAACCCAAATGGATGGCGCATGGGTCGAGTACGATCTTGGCCCAACCACAATCGGTGTTGGCTGTCATCCGGCCTGGAAACCGTCACGCGACGGTACCACGATCGCTTTTGAGGTAGAAGATATCGATGCCGCGATCGACAAACTTAAAGGGC
>DATHHK010000296.1:0-4515 GCA_035317225.1 Candidatus Udaeobacter sp.
ACACCTCGGCCGTGGTTCGCCGCTGTGGTTTGGCGGGCAGTGCTGGCACCCGGCAACTCGTCCAGATCAGATATTTGCCATTTGGTGTGAGTTTGGGTGACAACTCGCGTGCAGGCGAATTAATCTCGGGTCCAAGATTAATTGGCTCACTCCATTTGCCATCGGCTTGCTTATGCGAGACGTAAAGATCTATATCGCCAAGAGAGTCGGGTCGCCTCGTGATCGCGAGCAACATCAGCCGCTCATCTTCGGTAACAAAGGCTTCGTATTCCCCCGCCCCGGTATTAACAGGCAGACCGAGGTTCTCGACCGCAAAGGTGCCGTCCTTCTGTGGCACAGCGCGATAGATGTCGCCCACGCCGTTGGCCTCCTTGCGTTGCGACCCAAAATAGAGAGTTCCATTCTTCAACGCGATCGGATAAAACTCGTCGGCATCGCTGTTGATAGGTGCTGCCAGGTGACGCGGCGCGCTCCAGCCTGAGTCGGTCTTGTCCATGACCCAGATGTCGTGATGCGACTGGCGTTCTCTGCCAGTCTCCACGGGGCGATCGGAAATGAAGTAAAAGTGTTTTCCGTCAGCCGTGATGTAAGGATCGGCGTCCTGATATTGACCGGAGAACGGCGCCACCTCTGGCGGCGACCAATTGCCGTCCTTGTAGCGCGAGACGAAGATGGACCAGCGCGAGAAATCTGGCGCCATCTTGAGAAAATACATCTCGCGGCCGTCGGGCGTGAGAGTCGCATGCGATTCGTAGTCGCCGGTGGAGATGATGCCCGGCGCAAACAACGTCGCTTTCGGCAATAGTTTCGCCGAATCGTAGGGCGCGCGTTGTGCAGTCAGGGACGCGCTTATTAGCATGGTGAGCAGTAGTATGCAGTCGCACAGGAAACTGAGTCCGGTTTTTGCCATAGCGTTGACTACACTCATTTGAGAACGCGATATTTGAGGTGCGCAACACCAGGCCCCGCGATCGTGCGGATCGACTCGAGCTTCACTTTGTGTCCATCGAAATTGTCGAAGAGGCGGGCGCCACTACCAAGGAAAAGCGGGACGATGTGAATCTCCGCCTCGTCGATGAGGCCGGCCGCGAGGTATTGCTGGAAGATCTTGGCCCCGCCACCGAGCGCCACGTCCTTGCCATTGGCTGCCTGGCTTGCCTGCTTGAGAGCCGACTCGATGCCGTCGGTGACGAAAAAGAATGTCGTGCCTCCCTGCATGGGCAGCGGCTCGCGCGCGTGATGTGTGAGCACGAAAACCGGGTGGTGGAATGGAGGGTGATCGCCCCACCATCCCTTCCATGGGTCCTTGCCCCACGGTCCGCGCACCGGGCCGAACATGTGGCGGCCCATGATCGTCGCGCCGAGATTGTCGAACGCCTCGCGCAGCACGTCATCGTTAATTCCCGTCTCGCCGCCTCTTGTGTCGCCGTGCAGCGAGCGAAAGGTTTTGGTGGGAAGGGCCCAGTCGTGAATATGGATCGCGCCTTCGCCAAGCGGATTTTCCACGCTTTGGTTCGGCCCGGCGACGTAGCCGTCGAGCGATATCGTGATGTTGAATCTCAGTTTGCTCACCCGTGTCTTTTGATCTTGTCTTGGATACCTGGGCTCATTTCTGGGCGGGCAACGCGAGCATGATCATCCAACCCACCCCGAACCGGTCTTCCACCATGCCAAAGCGTGGCGAAAAGAACGTCTTTGTGAGTGGCAGCTTTACCTGACCGCCCACGGCCAACGCGTTGAAAGCGCGGTCAGCTTCCGCTTCGCTGGGGACTGCGAGTGATAGTGAAAAACCTTGAAAGTTGGCCTTGTCAGAGGAGTCGCCGTCAGATGCCAGCACGGTGGTTTGGCCGATGCGAAAGCTGGCATGCATGATTTTGTTTTCGGATCCCGGTGGAACCGCTCCGGGCGGCGGTGGCTCAGGACTCTCCTTAAAGCGCATCATCATCTCGACTTCAGCGCCAAGAGCTTTGCGGTAAAACTCGATGGCCTGTTCGCAACTGCCGTTGAAGAACAGGTATGGTTGTACGATTCGATTGTCTTTGCTACTCATGGTTTTGCTATTGTTTGTCGTGTTTCAGTTTTCTCTACAACGCGCGAAGAACGCAATGTGGATATTCCCATTCAACTCCCGCGCGCAACCTTGACGGGATGGTTTCAAGGTTGATCCGGAATTTCAGCCTCAACGAGTTTGGTCAGCAGCGTCAGCGATTCTTGCCAGCCGAGATAGCAAGCCTCGGCAGGAATGACGCCGGGCACGCCTTCCTGCACAACGTTCAACTCCGTCCCGCAGGACACCTTCTTGAGAGTTATAGTCGTCTGCATTTCTCCGGGCATGTTTGGGTCATCGAATTTGTCTGTATAGCGAATGCGCTCATTTGGCTTCAGCTCGACATACGTTCCGCCAAACGAATGGCTCTTGCCGGTAGTGAAATTAGTGAACGACATCTTGTACGCGCCGCCGACTTTTGCATCTATCTGGTGAACCTTTCCGGTGAATCCATTTGGCGGAAGCCACTTGGCCATCGCATCCGCATCAAGGAACGCACGATAGATTTTCTCAGGCGCGGCGCAGAGCACGCGATGAAGCCGGATCGTGTTAGTAGTGGTGGTTGACATAATTGTTGTCCTTTCAGTTGTTGATTTGGTTAGGTCTTTATTCTGCTGATAGTTCTTTAGTTGATGCCTCGTGGTGCCGCGATCGCAAGAGGTACTCTGGCAGTTTGATACCATCCGTAAGTCGAGAATCGCGCAGAGGCGGTTTCGCCTCCAAGGTCAGAGGAAGGATACCGGCCCAAACTGACAGACTATAGTCCTCTTCATCGTCGAGAGGCTGGCCGGTTCGAATCTTTGCAGAGGCTTCCTCAATGGAAAACTCCAGCACCGAGGTTGCCTTCAACTCCTTCGCGCTCGGGCCGCGCACGTCGTCCCAACGGCCTTCGATTAAGTGTTCAGAAATTACGCGCAAAGCGCGCGTTTTTTGAGCCGGCTCATGGATCTTATGTGCAATGCCGAACGCTACAACCGACCTGTAGTTCATGGAATGATGGAAGGCGGACCGCGCCAGAACCAAACCATCCACAAGAGTCACGGTTATGCAGCTGAGGATACCGGTTTCGAGTGTCCCGAGCATGCGGCTCGCAGCCGAGCCATGCAGGTAAAGTTTTTCTCCATCTCTTCCATACAAGGTCGGAATAACGTACGGCTGGCGATCGACACAGAATCCGACGTGAGCGAGAAAGCCCGCATCCAAAATTGCATTAATCGTGTCCGCGTCGTGCGAGCCTCTGTTTGGCAGGCGACGAAGGTCAGTGCGCTTTGTCCGTTTCATCTTCCGCGCGCGTGTCTATCGCGATCCAGTTCACTTCCCAAGTCTTGCCTCCATCGTCCGAGAATGCCTGTTCAAAACGGCACGAGTCCGGAGTGATGTCCGATATGACGAATCGAACAATGATGGCCCGCTCGTTCAGAGTTTCCTGTGAGAAAAACTCGCCGCGGCCATTCTTGAACTCGCCGATCGTGGGTGGACTCAGAGTGCCGCCCCTGCTGTTGGCGAAATTCAGACTCCACTGGCGGGATTGGGGATTGTAAAGACGCAGGTTCAGGCCCTCGATATGACCGGTTGGCCCATCGACCTCAAGCTCGACCAGATTTGCGCCGCCATTCCAAATTTTTCGGACGACGCTAGTGCCTTCGTATTCGACCCACTTCGTGGAGCTGGTTAAGGGATCTACAAGGCGCCATAGGTGAGTTCTCCAAGCGCCAATTTCGAAATCAAAATCATGTTGTCCGGCATTTTCCGTGGAAGCATTTTTACCAGTTGGTTTGGTTGCGTCAGAATTCTGCGGTAGAAATTCATCTTTCACCCGTGTGTCTATGGCGATCCCTTTCACTTTCCAGGTTTTGCCACCATTGTCTGAGAATGCGTCTTCGAAACGACACGAACCCGGGGTGATGTCCGATATGACGGATCGAAAAAACATGGCACGGCCATCCAGCTTTTCCTGGAAGAAAAACTCGCCGCGGCCATTTTTGAATTCGCCGATCATGGGCTTGAAGAAAGTGCCATCTCTGCTGGTCGCAAAATAATCGCTCCACTGGTGAGTTTGGGGATTGTAAAGACGCAGGTTTAGAAATTCGAAGGGACCTGCTGGGCCCTCGGCTAAGAGCTCCACTAGATTGGCGCGGCCATTCCAAACCTTCCGGACAATCACACGCCCCTTAGACTCGACCCATTCTGTGGAGTCAGTTAAAGGATGCCGGAGGTTCCATAGGTCAGTTTTCCAGGTGCCAATTTCAAAATCAAAATCGTGTTGCCCATCATGTTCCGTAGAGGTGTGCTGATGGGTTTTACTGGCCGCTGGCGCCGAAGGTTTCGTGCCGTTCGCCGGTTTCTCCTGCGCCAGGGTCATCACTTTGATGACAAGAAACGGCACAGCGAAGAACGCCGCATACCGAAGATAGCTCTTGTTCATTGTAGCGTTGTCCCTTACGTGCCTTATGGCTCACCGCTCAGTC
>DATHHK010000297.1:0-2212 GCA_035317225.1 Candidatus Udaeobacter sp.
TGGCGCTTTTGATCGCGCTCGGCTTTGGATTCACAAGGTTCGCGCCGGAGGTGGCCGCCGTTTCCGGAACCGCAGCTTCGGGAATTGTCGCACTCATATTTGCCTCAAGACTCTTCAGCGGTGTGACAGCGCGCGACACCGTCTCCATTTGGACCGAAGCAAAACCATTGCTCGCCTACGCCGCTCCCATCAGCGTTTATCAGATGTTTAACGCGTTCATCCTGCGGCTGGACGTGATCATGCTGGGATGGTTCATCGGCCGCGCTCCCGGGGTGACCCTCGCCACGGTTGGCGTTTATAGTGCCGTGGTTGGGCTTGCGGGCGGCCTACGCAAGGTCAACCAAACGTTCAATCCGATCTTTGCCCCAGTCGTTGCCGGCATGACTGCAACCGGCGATCAGCAACGCGCCGCCGCCACCTATGCTCGTCTAGCCGAGTGGATGCTTTGGATTTTGTTACCACTGGTCGCCGTCATGACGCTCGCCGGATCGGTGATCTTACTGATCTACGGTCCAGCGTTCATGCAAGGCGGCGCCTGGCTGGGGATCGTCGGAATCGCTTGTGCCACGAACGCGTTTGTGTCGTTGGGTGAGACCGTGATCATGGTGCAACGCCCGCACTTGAACCTGCTGAATTCTTCGGTGACCTGCGCCATAGCATTCGGCGCAAATCTCTGGCTGATTCCTCGATTCGGAGTGACCGGTGCGGCGTTTGGCATTCTGCTGCCCTACGTAATCCAAGGGATCTTGCGTTACGGCGTGCTGCGGCTGGTCTTTCGATGGCGCAATCCGTGGAGTAATATCCGTCCACCGATCCTTACCGCAATCATCGCTATTGTCCCAGCGTTGATGTGTCGTTTGTTTCTGGATGGGATCGCTGGACAAGTCATGGCCGGTCTTGTCTTCCTCGCAATTTTCGGCGTTGGATGGTTACACCACAGGCGCTCGACCAAACTATTGCGATGAAGCGCGTCTTTCTTACCGGTGCCAGTTCTGGAATTGGTCGGGCCATCGCACACGCCTTACTCGCACGCGGCGACGAAGTGTGGGGCACGTCACGCAACTTGGAACGCATCCCAAAAATGCCCCGATGGCATGCGGTTCGTCTTGATTTGGCCGATCCGCGTTCCGTTGAGGCGGCATTCAATGCCGCGCTTGCAGAAGCTAGTTACTTCGACGTTGTGATTAACAACGCCGGGGCCGGTCATTTTGACGCTGCTGAGTTTCTTCCCATGGAAACGATTGCGAGCCAGTTTCAAGTTCTGGTTTTCGGCCAAATCCAATTGATACAACTCGCACTGCGCCACATGCAGGCACGTGGTGAAGGTTTGGTCATTAACGTCACTTCGTTAGCTTCCCGACTTCCAGTGCCATTTATGGCGGCTTACAACGCCGCGAAAGCGGCGCTCGCATCTTTTACCATGTCGATCCAGCTCGAGCTCGGCAATTCCCGCGTGCACGTGGTGGATCTTCAGCCGGCCGACATCCGCACGGAATTTAACCAGGGCTTGATCAAGACCACCAAGGCCAATCCCCGCTACGACACAAAAGTTGCGAGGACTTGGGAAGTCGTCGAGCGCAACATGAAAAGCGCACCCGGCCCGGACCTCGTCGCCCAACATGTTCTCAGATTAGTCACCGCTGTTCGGCCGCCGCCGCGGGTCACAGTCGGCGATACATTCCAATCAAAAATTGCGCCTCTGATTTTCAGATTTCTTCCGCAACGCCTCCGGTTGTGGGGATTGAAGAGATATTACCAGATATGACTGCTATTTCTGAAGCGGTCATCTAGATGGCCGGCGAGGGCTCGCGTCTGCGCGGATCGGACAGCACCTTCCTAAAGCCGTTCGTCCCAGTGCTTGGCCGTCCGTTGATTTCGTACGCGTTAGATACCCTTATCCGCGCAGGGATCACAAGCGTCAACTTTGTGGTCGGCTACGAAAGCGGGCGCATGATGGAGCAGGTCAAGCGATTGATTCCTTCCGGCCTCAGCGCCTCCTTCATCGAAAACCGCGACTGGCAAAAACAAAATGGGATCTCGCTTCTTGCGGCCGCTGGCCACCTCAGCGAAGCCTTTCTTCTCACGATGAGCGACCATCTTTTCGACGCTGCCGTCGTCGATCGTCTGCTCGATTCTTTCGATTCCGATTTCCTTAACATCGGGGTAGACCAGAAGCTCGATTCCATCTTCGATTTGGAAGACGCGATGAAAG
>DATHHK010000298.1:0-5857 GCA_035317225.1 Candidatus Udaeobacter sp.
GCGGCGCGTGAGTTGCTCCGGTTGAGAAGTAGAGAAAGAAAGGTTTGTCCGGTGACTGCGCTTTCTGATCACGAATCCAGGTAACGGAGTGTTCCACCATCGCGTCGTTTAGGTAGAAGTCTTTCTCTTTCGGCACCCCGATAACGCTGTTATTCTCGGTAAGGACGGGATCGAACTGACCGCTTTCTCCGCCGAGAAATCCCCAGAAATAATCGAAACCAAGTGCGTTCGGCCAGCGATCAAAGGGGCCCGCGGCGCCCTGTTGCGCGTCAGGTGTAAGATGCCACTTGCCGATCGCAGCTGTGCTATAGCCGTTACCCTGAAGAATCTGCGCGATGGAAGCGGCACTCGTTGGCCAGTTCGTGCTATAGCCGGGCCAGCCGCCGATCAACTCGCAAATCGAACCAAAACCTACCGAATGATGATTTCGCCCCGATAGCAATGCTGCGCGTGTCGGCGAGCAAAGGGCGGTCACGTGAAATCGATTGTAACGAAGTCCTTCGGCCGCCAGTTTGTCGAGGGTAGCAGTGGCGACCGGCCCACCGAACGTCGATGGATTACCAAACCCCGCATCGTCAATTAAGACAAGCAGGATGTTTGGCGCATTGGGCGGAGCCTTCACTGGTGACGTAAAGGCTGCCACAGAGCCTTCCAGGGTTCGCTTGGTCACGCCTTCAAACGGTTGAGGTGGACGCGGCAGCACGGTTCGATCCCATTCTGCATCGGCAGCAAAAGATCCGCTTGTTTGCAACGCGACTACAACCGCGATCGCAATGAGACATTTTATTGGGTGGCGTATACTAGATCCTCCGAGAAACACCGCGAGAGTACACAAAGCGGTTGGTCATCACACGCTAAAAACTGAGCAATTCAGACTAGCTTTCGTCGTTGAACGATTGGAGGCGTTCTTGGAGAATAGAGGACAAAATGGGGTGGATCTAAAAACTGAATGCGAAAAATGCGGAGCCGCGCTTGCACCGGGCGGAGTCGCATACATTTGCAGTTACGAATGTACCTATTGCGCAAGTTGCGCCGGGCAAATGAATTTCGTCTGTGCAAACTGTGAAGGTGAACTTGTGCGGCGACCGCGTCGCAAAGAAACACCTAATTCCGGCGCCGGGGCTGATGCTTGATTCGATAAGTGAGAAAACACTCCTCACCGATGGTGCGCATGTCGCTCAACGAACAATGCACGCTGGCGGGCAGGAAATCCTTGTCCACGCTTGTCAGCGTCGGTGCCTTTGCTCCACCGAACATGTAAGGCGCAATGGTTAGATTGAGCCGATCGATCAGGTCTTGTTCTAATAAGGCTCGAAAAAGCGTAGGCCCGCCTTCGCATTCAACAATCCGAACCTTGTATTTATTGCGCAATGTTTGCAGCATGCCGGCGAGATCCACATTTTTTGTGTCGCTCAAATGGAGCGTCGCCTTCTTCTTCAAAGCCCGCTGATATTTTTGAGGCATTCGTTTCGAAGAAAAGATGATGATCGGGGAAACGTCCGATTGAAAAATCTTCAGACGATGGTCGATCCTGCCTTCGTTTGAAACGATCACGCGTAATGGGCAGCGGCTTCGCCCGCGCTTCACTCGGCTTTCCTGCATTTCAGCTGGCAGCCCCAGCCGGACGTTGTCGCGCTTTAAACTGGTGTGCCCGATCAGTACCGCATCGGCCAGGGCGCGCTGCCGAAACAAATGCAACTTGTCTTCGCGCGAAGTGAAATCTACCGGCGATAAATTTTTCGTGGTCACCTTGCCATCGACAGTCATAGCGAAGGTGGCGACGACAAGTGGGCGCTTGGGTTTCATGAGAAACATTGAGCCGTAAACCGGTGAACCGTTACATCGTCGAACCGAATCACGATTTACGAATCACCGACCTCATTCCGTTTCGCCTATCTCATGTTCCAGCGCGCTAACTTCGTGTTCCATCTCGCGCATTTTCACGCGCCCGACCGCGCCACTCGGCTTGTAAAAAAGATAGACCAGCGCGCCTGGCAGGCAGCAGACGAGAATGATAAGGAAGCTAAGGGAACCAATGAGAATGGCTTTTGCTTCCGGGACTCCGCAAAGGCCGCTGAGCATGATCTGTAAGACTTTTTCCCGAAGTCCGATTCCTGCAAAGCTGATCGGTAATGCGGAGATCGTGCGTTCCACCGGCATTACGGCGAAGAAGTTGACTACTGGCACCGGTGCGCCCAGCGCGTAAGCGGCACAGAGAAAAGTCGTGAACGTGGCAACATGTGCTACCAGAGACGCCCCAAACGCAACGAGCGTTGCGCGCCAATGATGAGCGTAAAGGTGATAGGCTGCGGAAATTTCGATCAGTTTGTCGCGACCAGGGAACTTCTCCGGTAATGAATGGAACAGGTTAAATCCGCTGATTACAAAAGTGGATATCAATGTGAGGACCGATGTACCGAGGAGAAAGAGCAGCAGCCAAAGCAAATTTCGTGTTTCGGGAGTCTGCGCCAGAAAATCGTACCGCAGGCTGATAAGAGTGACAGTAATGGCGACCAATGCGACAAGCCCAATGAAACGGTCAAACACGACAGCGAGCAATGCGCCCGCTTTTTTGTCCGGGGTTTCCTTGAGCAGGTAATAACTTTTCATGATATCGCCGCCCGTGCCTCCCGGAAGAAATTGGTTGTAAAACATTCCGATGAAGAACAAACCCGAGAGGCGCGCAAGACTCAGGTGGATCTTTTGGACTTTCAGCAAAACGTGCCAGCGAAAGGCTGCAGCAACTTCCACGACCATGTATGCCAGGATGCCGATCGCAACCCAGCGATACTGCGCGTTTCGGATCGCCTCGACCATTTGCGCGCGCTTGTTGGGATCGTGATAAACCCAGTAAAGCACCGCAATGGTGACGCTAACCTGGAAAAGCGTGATCAGGATTTTTTTCATCCGCCGAAGCGCTCCTTCCAGATTTGAACTGACTGGCGAATTGCATCGGCTGTCGTATTCGCCTTCATCTCCCAGACAAATAAGCAGTTTGTCGGAAGGAGCGGAACAAGTTTCTCGAAATCGACGCCTCCGGTAAAAGGTGGTTGGCCTTCTCGGGCGGGCCAGATGCAGTCTTGCACGTGGCAGCCGAACGTGCGCGGGCCGACCGCGCGCAGCCATTCAGCATGATCAATGAACCCCAAATTGTCTTTGACCTGGCAGTGACCGAAATCATGCCAGTAACCCAGGTGCGGCGAGTTCATCACTTCAAGTAGCTCGGACAATTCCCGCTCGGTTGGGATTTGTGCGTAATCGCGCCGAGCTTCCAAACCAATCCTAATATTTTTTGGAGCGGCATGGTCGATTACACGGAGCAGGCAATTCTTCACGCGTCCCAGGCATTCGGGCGCAATTTTTTCCCGCTCCCGCACGGCACTGATTTTTGTTCTTACGTATTCGCGCGACAGATATCCGCCGGCTTTCGCCATCGCAATCAGCCGATCGGTAATTGGCGACATGTTCACTTTTCCCAAATGTAACACAACAAATGTAGCGTTTAATTGCGCGGCGAGATCAATCGCCTCAAACGCTTGCGTGACGGCGCGCTCGCGTTCCTCGGCTGACGCGGCCGAAAATTGGTAACCGTCGGGCGAAGGCACTGCGGCCTGGGTGGGTAAGAGGCAAAAATTATGCAGGCTGCTAAAGCGGATTTCTCCCGCATCGAATACCTGTTGAATTCCTGGCATCAGCGAACTGTGAACACCGTGATCCAGTTCAATCAATTCAAACCCGAGTTTGGTTTTGATTTCGCGCAGCATCGCATCGCCGGTAGTATGGCGTGCCGAGTTCCAACAAGTGGAGAACGAAATCATCGGCCTAAGGAGCTGTACGGCGTTTTGTAAAACGCCACCTCTATAATCAGCAAACCGGCTCAATCTCGGGCGCCGGCGCGGGTGAAATCGGGTGGTCGCAAACGTGCCGTCCAGCCAGGGTTAAAACTGCCGCTGCCGCGATTCCATAGATCACCGAAGCGATACCGAGCGTGGCCCGCATTCCAATCAAATCAGAAAAGCCAGGCGTGATCAGACCGGCGATCGGCATTAATCCGAAAAAGCTCATTCCCACGACCGCAGACACCCGGCCGCGCAAGTGCGCTGGCGCTTGCTCCTGCACAATCGTGTTGGTCAGACCGAAGTTCATCGAGAGTGCGATGGCAATGGCACCCATGGCACAGGCCGTAAGTAAGAAACTTTGCGACCACGACATGAGAAACACTCCCACGGCAATGGCAAGCACATTGCCGCCCATGAATTTCAGACGGTTTTTGCGCGCCACGCTGAGCAAACCAATCGACCCAAGAAAAGCCCCACTGCCGGATACGGCCATCAGTCCTCCCATACCTTGCGCCCCCAGGTGAAGAATATCGCGCACATAAAGTGGCAGCATCACCGAGATGGCTGGAAAAATGAAAATCGTGTTTAACGCGATCAACGCGATCAGCGACAAAACAACGCGATTTGAGCGGACATAACGAAAACCTTCCAGGATCCCGCTGCGGCGTTGCTCTTCTTCCTCGGGCGTGCCCAGGGGCCGCTTCGGAAGTGAGATGAGTGCAATGATGAGCGCCACAAACGAAAACGCATTTGTGAAAAATGCCGCTGCTGCCCCCCACCATGCCACAAAGAATCCAGCCAGTGATGGACCGATCAGACGCGATCCATGAAACACAGAACGGTCAAGAGCAACGGCCGCTGCGATCTCATCACGCTTCACCAGCTCTGGAACAAGGGCTGAGATAGCCGGCATTTCGTAGGAGAACGCAACGCCCAGCAGAAACGCAAAAAAGATGATATGCCAAATCTGAACGTGCCCGGACATAACCAAAAATCCCAACGCGATCGCGAAAATGATCTGCACGATTTGCGTTGCGACCAGGATCTTGCGTTTATCCCATTTATCAGCGAGCGCCCCGGCCGTGGGAGCGAGCGCAAGTGCGGGCAAGCCGGCGGCAAAATTAACCAGACCAAGCATGATCGCCTTGTTTGTGAGCCCGCTCATGACCCAGCTTTGCGCCATCATCTGCATCCACGTGCCGCTGTCGGAAATGAGCGAACCAATGATGTACCGGCGAAACGGGCCCTGTCGCAAAAGCGCGAGCGCTTTGCCTCCAATCCATTTTTCCTTCTCCTCCATTGCAAACACTCATCGTTGTAGAGGCGTTTGTGTCAAACGCCGGGGGCGCCCTTGCTCTTGCTTATGCTCGCGCAGCGTCTTCGCTGTCCGGGAGGTGCGGAATTAGCCGCAGTACTCGAGGATGCGTCAACGGGACGCTAGTTATCGGCGTTGGCAGAAATAAACAGCAAAATTGAGGTGACGCGGCACCATTCTTATGCCGAATTGCTCAGGCGATTGCATTGTCTATCTTTGATAAATGCGCATCGATAAATACACGCAGAAGATGCAGGAGGCGTTGCAGGCCGCACAGGATGTCGCTTCGCAGGCTAATCATCCGGAAATAACGAACGAGCATTTTCTTGCGGCGCTTTTAGACCAGGGCGAGGGGATAACCCGGCCGCTCCTCGAGAAGTTAGGCGCGAATGTAGACCAACTGCGCGACCGGCTGCGTGCAGAGTTGGAACGCCGCCCCAAAATCCACGGCGCTGCGGCCGATGTGCGTGTCTCGAATGAGCTCCGCAACGTCCTGGATTCGGCTGAGAAGGAAATGTCCAAATTAAAGGACGAGTTCACCAGCGCTGAGCACTACTTACTTGCACTGGCTGGCTCGAATGTTCCGGCCGCAAAATTACTTAAGGAAGTCGACGTCACGCGCGACAAAATCATGCAGGGTCTTCAGCAGGTGCGCGGCTCCCAGCGCGTGACGGATCAAAATCCCGAAGGCAAATATCAGGCA
>DATHHK010000299.1:0-23074 GCA_035317225.1 Candidatus Udaeobacter sp.
CTCGGCGCGTGCCACCAATTGCCCGTCAAACTTCACCGGTTTCCCGCGTTTGATGGGAAATTTCCAGTGGCGTCCAAATCTGTAGAGCGCGTAAAACATGGTCTTCGCTTCAACGGCGCTCACCCCGCTGCAGCGCATGGCGTAGTAGAACATGCGGTCGCAATCTTGCCACGGCCGTTTCTGGTTCCCATACGCGACATCGTGCAATACGGAGGCATTCCGATATCTTCCTTCGAATGGACCGCCCATGAACGACCAGAGGTAGCGCGGAATGGACGCCCCATCGACAAGCGAGCCGATGGGAGCGACCCAGACGTTGCCCTTCGGATCTGTATAACGCAATTCAGTTAACAGCGTCATGGTTCGCCCATCTGGATTCCACTTGGTCACTGGCTCTCCATCGTAAAAACCCCATTTGGTTGCGCCTGGAACGACTTGCTCACCTCCGGGAACCTGGGCTTGATCCTTGTCCGACGCGCATGCGGCGAAGAGCGCTACGAAAAATACAAACAACTGACTGATTTTTCTGTATTCCATGTGAGATCAGAACGTTTGACGTGTTCCTTGAATTTTCAATGCTGAAGTATCGCCCCGCCGGTGGAAACGCCAAATGCGGGCTGGATTGTCATTTCGACATAGCTACTTCAAGGCGTTGAAATCATCCCAGACCAAGCAAGGAGCTGGGTCAGGATGACCGCGAGGAAAGAACAACGCGTTCGGGAGTTGCTTTCTTTTGCTTCGGAGCCGAGGACGTGATCGGTTCGCCTTCGGTTTGTTTTCGGTATGGCTGGAGATAAAACATCATGAACACGCCAATCACCACGAGCAGCGAACCGATCCATTTCAACAACCAGCCGGGATCGCGCAATATTTGCACGGTGCTCTGACCGAGATTTTCCGGGTTCCATGACGCCTGAGAAATTTTGTAAGTAAGTCCCGTCCAGGTGTGCCACCAGGTTCCCGGATAACTGAATGGATGGTTCATCCAGCATGAGCCCGTAGCTGTCTCGCCATCGGCAGTCACAACGCGCAGAGTACTCTTGAACCCCGCAGGGCTGTCACTGCCTTCATTCCGTTTCACTTCGAAGTCCAGCAGTTCCAGTCCGATTGGCAGCGACACCGTTTTCCAACCATAGGCAACCATGGTCGGGCTGGGTGAAGTGGGAATTGCAATCTGCCAACCCGCCGGAACCCATCGCTCAAGATTTTGCCCGGTTTGCTGAATGCCGACGCGCACTCCATCTGGCAAATCGGTGCTCGCTGACACTTTCTCCGAATTTACAGGGTTGAAATCCATCGAGCTCGCCGCGTGCGGCATCGTTTTATCAATCGTTAGTTGCCAATCCGCCCAACCGGTCGGCAGCGGCTTGTCCAACTCGATCTTGCCGCTCGATTTGCCGTTCTTTCGCGAAGTCAGCTCGTAACTGATTGTGCCATCGTCCGCGATAAACAGCGTTAAATGATTCGGTGTTCCTTCACCAGGTGCGGGCATTGATGGTGGGCCGCCGGTCGTAGTGAGATCTTTGGGACTCCCATGTGGATTTGTTTCGGGTTCGCTGGCCGGCACACCTTTGCCTCGAATTGTCACAAGCACTGCAGGATTGTTCGGCTGATCGGTCGCGGAAGTGGGGTTGCCATTCTCGATTCGAAAATCGGCCCAGTAGTCGTCGATTTTGAGTGTGAATGGCGTATCGGCGATTGCGACGTCACGACCTAGATTTTCCGCAACATCGAAACTCGCTTCTTTTTCACCCAGTGAAATCAGAACGCGTCCTTTGTTGCCATTCTGAGGTCGTTCCAGGCGCACCTTCGCGCCGGCGCTTCCACCTTTGCTAACACGACCAATCTGCTCCTCAGGCGCTTTGCTAAAGGCGAATATTGATTCCTCAAGATCGGTCTCTTCACTCTTGCTCATACTCGTGCTCGAACTCGAGGGCGGGCGATTCGAAGAATCGTCCTTACCGATGTCTGGCGCGGTACCGCGTTTGAGCTCGATATTGGCCAGACCCATGGAGAAATTTCCGTTCTGCGGATCGTCGGCGAGCAGCCAGCCATCGAGATGCTGATTCATCATCGCTGTGGCAACGGCGAAATGCAGCGCCGGGGCTCCGCCATCATTCAGTGGCTTTGGGTTGAGCTTTGCGTCGATTGTTGGCGCGTAATCAATAATACTCAAATGCGCGCCGCTCGCGAGAAGGCCAAGGTCCCGTGGATGCTGTGGCGTCGGCGGATGATGCAAAAACTCAGCGGGATAGCCTTTTACGATTCCATCGACATCATGGACGCGCAGCTGGCGTTCGTTGACCAGAAGCCGGTTCGTTGGCGGTTCGCCTTTGAAAAGTGTGATCGTTCCTTCGATTCCCCAAATTCTGCCGATAAGCGATCCGATCAGCAGCGTAATGATACCGAGGTGCGTGATCAGAAACGCGACATGATGTTTGCGCCAGGGCCAACGAGAGAGCGCGGAACAGGTAAGGTTTGCTCCAAGCAAAACAAGCCAAAGATTGAACCAGGGCGCCCCGTAAACATAGGCGCGCGAGACATTCGCATCGAAGCTCGATTCATAGAGCGTGCCCGCGATCGCGGCGACAATGATCACCGCAATCAGGACCACCGCGAGTTTAAGCGATGCGAAGAATTCGAAGATGGGATTGCGCTGCCAAGCGGTCCGCTCGGATGAATTCGAGGTTGCCATGCGAAGATCGACACCTTCCGCGAGGTGACGCCGTGCTTCAACTCGCGAACGCTTTCGGAGTCATTCGCGGAATTTCCGCCTCGCACTTGCGACGGCCGCCTTGACCGTTGTTGTGCGGCTTCCTAACGTCGCCGATGCCCAATGAGTCGTTGTTCGAGAAACTCCAAGTCGATGGGGCCCAAATCGCTTATCGTCGAATTGGGAACGGCCGGCCGCTTGTCGTCCTGAATGGTTTCGCCGCGACAAGTGCGGACTGGGATCCTTCCTTTATCGACTGGCTCGCTTCCTCCAATGAGCTCATCCTCCTCGACAATCGCGGAATCGGTCACTCCACAGACAACGGACAGCCATTTGATATTGCCCAACTCGCCGATGATGCCGCGCGAGTGATTGAGATGCTCGGCATCGAGCGGATAAGTTTGCTCGGATGGTCGATGGGTGGTTTCATTGCCCAGACGCTCGCCGTGCAGCATCCGGGGCGTATTAACAAACTCATCTTGTTATCGACGGATCCCGGCGGAGCTAATGTAGATCTCGCCTCAGCCGACGTGTGGTCACAACTCATCGATATGTCCGGGACGCCCCATGAGCAGGCGCGTCGATTACTGTCGTTGGTTTTTCCGAGTGATGTCGCGGAATCCATTTATCGCGAGTTCGGCGATATCGTAGCAGCGGCGCGTGCGCAACTGTCTCCTGATCTCGTTAATCGTCAGGTCGCGGCGATGGATGCGTGGCACCGCACTGGCGTCGGGAACCGCCTGCGCGAGATAAATGTGCCCGTGTTAATTGCGACTGGCACAGGCGACATCGTGATTCCGTCGTCCAATGCGTTGAGGCTGGTTAACGCCATTCCTGGCGCGTGGCTGGCTCAATTCAATGGCGGCGGCCACGCGTTCATGTACCAATATCCCCGTCCGCTCGCAGACCTCATCAATAGTTTTCTCGAGCTTGGATGAAGGATTCGACGGGGCGCGTCTGTCATAAACGCTCAACGCGTCCAGGCTTTCCAGCGTTTACGGATCGGTTTTGCGTAGCGGTCCACGTCGATCTTTTTCAGTTGTTTTACGCCATCTTTTACTGCGTCAGCCGAGCTTTCATACTTTTCCCTGGCTGATTTGAACAACGGCCAGAGAAAAGGCAGCGAAAGAACACTCCAGTCGAAATTTCCCAGCGGCGACTTCACCTCTATTTCGGCCCTTCGCTCGCTGGTAGATGCAAAGCGGATAGCTAATCCGATCGCGATTCCGAGCCCCAGCGCGCCCAGGATGGTCGGCACGGGATTTTCGCGCACGAAGTATTCAGTACGCTCCCGCGCGCGGCCGGCTTTCTCTTTTGTCTCATCCCAGGTCTGGCTCATGGCCGTGGACAATTTGTTTGTTGCTCGACGAAACTGCTCATGCCCGCCCGGGCCAATTTGTTGCTCGCCCGGCTGAACCGGCGTCGGCAGCGGTTCGTCCCCCATAAGATTGTTTTCGTTCGGATTAATCATACACAAATACAATCGTATCCGGCGGCCTGATTGCGTTTCTCCACTTCTGTAGCCGGTTCGCTCTGCGAAATGCGGCGCTGATCTCCACGCAACGCGTGTGTGGCGCCGCCCAGGCGCCGGCGGCTACAACAATTGCCGATATGCCTCATAAATATCTTCGCCCGAAAGAACAAAAGTTACTTTGTCGATGCTGTCATCAGTCGCCAGAAAATCTCGCGCGGTCTTAAAAGCGACCTGGGCTGCCTCTGGAATCGGGTAGCCATATGCGCCGCAACTGATTGCCGGGAAAGCAATCGTCTTGATTTCGTTTTCTACCGCGAGTTGCAACGAATTCCGATAGCAATTTACCAAAATCTCAGGCTCATGGTGCTTTCCTCCTCTCCAAACCGGACCAACTGTGTGAATGACGAAGCGAGCGGGCAGATCATATCCGCGAGTAATTTTCGCTTCACCAGGTCGACAGCCGCCGATAGTGCGGCATTCAGCGAGCAATTTACGTCCAGCGGTGCGATGAATCGCGCCGTCGACCCCGCCGCCGCCGAGGAGTGTGGTGTTCGCCGCATTCACAATGGCATCCACTTCCAGCTTTGTGATATCGCCGCGAACGATGTCGATTTTGCTGTCGGAGTTTTTCATCAGCCGTCCCCGTTATAATGAGGAAGCTCGAGTGACGAAATGATAGAGGTGATTCTTTAAATTGTTACGTCGCCACATCGGATTTCCGATTCAACGATTGAACGTGGCGAAGCCATCCATCACGGCGCGAGCCGCTCGATCAACCAACCCCCGTTCTCCTGGCGAGTGTAACGAAAGCGATCGTGCAGCCGATTCGGTCTGCCCTGCCAAAATTCGAGCGTATCCGGTTTCATTCGGTACCCGCCCCAATGCGGCGGCAACGGAATGCGCTTGTCACCGAAGCGCTCGGTCATCTCTGCTATCCGCGCATCCAGCACGCGGCGTCCATCAACCACCTGGCTTTGACGCGAGACCCAGGCGCTCAGCTGACTGCCGACTGGCCGGGAATGAAAATAGGTTTGCGATTCTTCGCGAGAGGTTTTCTCCGCTTGCCCGCTAATCCGAATTTGTCGGTCAAGTTCAATCCAGTAAAAAGCCAGGGCCGCGTACGGATTGGCATCGAGCTGTTTCCCTTTTTCGCTCTCGTAGTTGGTAAAAAACACGAACCCATCGTGGTCGAAGCCTTTAAGCAGCACGATACGGACTGATGGTCTGCCATCCGCTCCGGCGGTGGCCAGGCTCATGGCATTGACATCGCGAATACCGGCCTCAATCGCCGCCGTGAACCAGTTTCCAAATTGTTTTATCGGATCGCGGTCGAGATCGCTGCGGCGCAGGCCACTCGCTGCGTGTTCGTAGCGCGAAGCGGCAGGATCACGTGGCGTCTCCATCACGGCAAGACAGTTCTGCACAATATTGTGCCGCTAGGAAATTGTCGAATGCCTCATAGAGCCGCGGCAACAGGCGTCGGCGCTGCGCTTTGCCGCAGTTTATCGATGACCTTTGGAACGACTTCGATTGCTCTGTCGATTTGCGCGTCAGTATTGAATCGGCCAAAAGAGAAACGCAGACTCCGTCGGGCGTCATCGCTGCTCGGATTCATTGCTCGCAGCACGTGCGAAGCTTCCTGTGAACCTGTCCGGCAAGCCGAACCGGCGGAGCAACAAATAAGTTGCCGATCCAACAACAGAAGCGCAGATGGAGATTCGATGCCTTCAAATGAAAGACTCGACGTGTTTGGAAGCCGGGTTGCGCCCGCGCCGTTGACGGAAGCTCCGCTCACGGCTTCAAGCACGGACTTCTCAAACCGATCGCGCACGGAGCGAATGTTGCCTTTTCCTTCCGCGAGATACTTGAGAGCGAGCTCTGCCGCTTTTCCGAGACCAACAATCGACGCGACATTTTCCGTCCCGCCGCGGCGACCATTTTCCTGGCCGCCACCAGCGATCAGCGGACTGAAGCGGGTTTGCGGGCTGACATAAAGCGCGCCGACGCCTTTAGGGCCGTGAAATTTGTGCGCGGAAAGGGAAAGAAAATTGATCGGAGAATCGCGCAGACGCATCGGGATTTTGCCGGTTGCTTGTACGGCGTCTGTATGGAACAGCACACGTTTCTCGCGACAGATTTCGGCAATTTTCTCGATGGGAAATATCACGCCGGTTTCGTTGTTTGCCCACATGATCGAAACGAGGGCTGTCCCCGGGCGAATCGCACCCTCCAGTTCGGCTACGTCGAGATTGCCATGCCTATCCACGCTGAGAAATGTGACGTCACATCCTCGTTTTGCGAGATCCTGACAAGGACGCAGGACCGCGCTGTGTTCGACTGCGCTCGTGACCAAGTGTTGTCCACCGCGAATCGGTCCTGTGGCGGATTTGCCCCGCGCCTCGAGCTGCAGTGCCAAATTGATCACCGCATTATTGGATTCTGTGCCGCCGCTGGTGAAAACAATTTCCGTCGGCTCACATCCGAGAAACGCCGCCAACCGCTCGCGCGCAAGATTGATGGCCTTCCTCGCCGTGGCTGCGAAGCCGTATCCGCTCGAAGGGTTGCCGTAATACTTGGTCAAAAACGGCAGCATTTCCTCGATGACCGCGGGATCAAGCTGGGTGGTCGCGTTGTTATCTAGATAGATGATTTCGCCTTCGGCCATTACGGACATTGTAATCGATGCAGCGACAGCACGACAACCTTAATGGAGTTGTCATTACTCCATTACTCCACTACTCCATTATTCCATGATTTCGATCTGGGAACTGGCGAACCCGCAACTGCGCGAGATCACAGTCTATCAACCCGGTAAGCCCATCGAGGAAACGGCCCGCGAACTTGGCCTCGATTCAGGTGCAATCATCAAGCTGGCTTCGAATGAGAATCCGCTGGGTCCGTCTCCCAAGGCAATGGAGGCGATGCGTGACGCATTGGAAACAGGCCACCTCTATCCGGACGGCGGCGGATTTTGCCTTTGTAACGCAGTGGCAGCCAAACTCGGCGTTGGCCCCGAGAACGTGATTCTCGGCAATGGTTCAAATGAAGTTCTCGAGTTTCTTGGCCATGCGTTTCTCAATCCCGGTGATGACGTCGTCACGTCCCAGTACGCGTTTGTCGTCTACAAATTGATCGCCACCTCATTTGGTGCGCGCGCGATCGAAGTGTCCAGCCCGGATTATCAGCAGGACTTGGACGGAATGCTGGCCGCGGTCACACCGAAAACGCGGCTCATTTTCGTCCCGAACCCTAATAATCCAACCGGAACGCTGCTTTCGCAGGAGGCCATCGACGATTTCATGTCGCGCATCTCTGAAAATGTGATCGTTGTTTTCGATGAAGCTTATTTTGAATTTCTCGATCGTCCGCCCGATACGCTGCGATTCGTTCGCGAAGGACGGAACATCGTTGTTCTGCGCACGTTTTCGAAAATTCATGGACTGGCCGGCTTGCGTATCGGCTATGCCGTTGGGCCGGCTGATCTGGTCCAGGTGCTCCACAAAACAAGGCAACCATTTAACGTGAACAGCATCGCTCAAGTCGGTGCGCTGGCAGCGCTGGAAGATGACGAGCATCTGCGCGAGACCAAGCGGGTGGTCGATGAAGGCCGGGTTTATTTGCACGAACAATTTGCCGAAATGAAAGTTCCTTTTGTACCCGGGATCGCAAATTTTGTGATGGTACGAGTTGGCGACGGGCATGCGATCTTCGAGAAACTGCTGAGGCAAGGCATCATCGTGCGCCCGCTCAAAGGGTACAACTTGCCCGAATGGGTTCGCATTTCGGTCGGCACAATGGAGGAGAACAAGAAATTAATCGCGGCACTGAAAAAAGTTCTCCGAGCGGAGGTCAGACAGCCTGGCTGACTCAGCTGGCAGGCCGCCGGCCTGCCGATTCGCCCCACAAGCTGCGTATCGGCCGAGACAACCTGGCAGGCCTTTATTCTTCCTCGCCGTCAGCCCAGGGTCGCTCCTTGATGTAGCTTGCGCTCGAGGCAAAGGTGTTCCTGCTAAATCATGACCGTTCCCGACACCATCGCTGCCGTCTCCACTGCACCCGGGGAAGGGGCCATCGCGCTTGTGCGCGTCTCAGGGGCGAATGCGGTCGGGGTAGCGGACAAAATCTTCCATGGCAAAGAGATGCCATCGCAATTTGAACCACGGGTGCAGCATTTTGGCGAGATTTTTGGCTCAGACGGCCAACTGATCGACCAGGTAGTGCTTTCCGTCCACCGCGCGCCGGCCAGTTACACCGGAGAGGATTTGATCGAGATCAGTTGCCACGGAGGAATGTTGGTCTCTGCAAAGGTGCTTGAAGCGTGCTTGCGCGCTGGCGCCCGAGCGGCACGTCCGGGCGAATTCACTGAGCGCGCCTTTCTCAACGGAAAAATGGACCTCACCCAAGCCGAGGCGGTAATCGATCTGATCCGCGCGAAGACCGATCTCGCTCTGCGCTCGGCCACCGAACAACTCGAAGGCAGGCTCGGAGAACAAATCAGGAAAATTCGTGATGAGCTGGTTGAATCGGTCGCGCACATCAATGCGTCAATCGACTTTCCTGAGGAAGGCATCACGCCGGATGAAGGCGAACCATTGCGCGCGCGACTCGAGTCGATCCGCGAAGAAATTGCAGCGTTGCTCGCCACTGCTGATCAAGGACGGATTCTGCGTGAAGGTGTGCGCGTCGTAATCTACGGAGCAACAAATGCTGGGAAATCGAGCTTGCTCAATAGACTCCTCGGTTACGATCGCGTGATTGTGAGCGATACACATGGCACGACACGCGACACCATCGAAGAAACCTTCAATCTGGACGGCGTTCCCATCCGTTTGCTTGATACAGCTGGTTTGAGAACCTCCACCAGCGAACTGGAGCGTGAAGGGATCGCCCGCACGGAGAAATCGCTGCAATTGGCCGATCTGCGACTCCATATTGCAGATCGCAATAGCCCAAAGCCTCCACACTTCGAGCAGCGCGTGCGCGATTCGAACGAAATTATCGTTCTAAACAAAAGGGATCTGCCTGAGAACAGTGACTGGAAAGATTTCCACGGGGTGCGACTTTCGTGTCTCACTGGAGAAGGGCTCCCGGAGTTGCAAAAGGAAATTCTGGCCCGGATCACGAAACAAAATCTAAAGCCGGAGAGCCCCGTCGCGATTAATACGCGCCATCGCGATTGTCTGCGTCGCGCTCTGGAATCATGCGATCGAGCCACGACAGCACAGGCCGAGGGCTTGTCGCCGGAATACGCTGCAATTCATCTTAACGAAGCATTGCGTGCGGTCGGGGAGGTAATTGGAGTCGTCGATGTGGAACAGATTCTCGACTCCGTGTTCAGCCAGTTTTGCATCGGGAAATGAAACTGACGTCGAAGCGTTAAACAGTTACAGCGTTAAAAAGGTTAAATCGCCGCTTCTCTGTTGTACCTTTGTGACGCTTTCGATCTTTTAACTAAAACGCCGGTTCAGATGATAAACTTTTATGAGCGGATTCTTAGGCCGCTGCTGTTTTCACTCGATGCCGAGGCTGCGCATCATTTTGCGATCGCATCGCTTCGCCGGGCTTCACATTTTGATCTGGCGCTCCGAGCGCTGAAGCGGTTCACGCCCCCACCGAAACCAAAAACTCTATTTGGCTTGACGTTTCCGAATCCAATCGGCCTCGCCGCCGGCCTGGATAAAAACGGAGTCGCCTTGCCGGCATGGGCGGCGCTTGGTTTTGGTTTCATCGAGATCGGGACCGTAACCGCCATGGCACAACCAGGAAATCCGAAGCCGCGCATCTTTCGACTGCCTGAGCAGAAAGGGCTCATCAATTGTCTCGGATTTAACAATGACGGCGCCGATGCCATCGCAGCACGCTTGCGTGGACTGCGTGAGAGCGGGCGATGGCCCGCAGTTCCGGTCGGAATCAATATTGGCAAATCGAGGACGACACCCCTTGAAAGCGCAACAGACGATTACCTCTATTCGTTTCGATTGCTTCGCGATTTTGCGGACTACATCACGTTAAATGTGAGCTCGCCCAATACGCCAGGCCTTAGGGAACTGCAGGAACCGGCTGCGCTATCACGATTACTGCACGCAATTCACAGTGAGCCGGGGCCGGGCGCGAAGCCGCTTGTTGTGAAGATTTCACCTGATCTCTCCCCGGTCGAATTGGATGCAGTCCTTGCGGCGTGCGAAGAAAACGGAGTCGCCGGGATCATTGCGACAAACACCACGCTCGATCATTCCTCTGTGCCGCCGGAGCTGGATAAGCAAGGTGGTTTGAGCGGCGCACCGTTACGGGAAAAATCGACCGCGTTGGTGCGCCGCATTACCGCAAACTCCAAAATTCCGGTGATTGCTTCCGGTGGAATATCCGATGCAGAATCCGCCCGCGAAAAATTCAATGCAGGCGGTCACCTTCTTCAGCTTTATACCGGATTCGTTTATCGCGGTCCGTCACTTCTTCGCGAAATCATGGAGGCGACTTAGCCACCATGCTGTGCCGCGATGTTTCTCGACGTGCGCCTCGACACAGCGAGGCTGCTACAGCATCTTGCGCACGTTCGCAGGAGAACAAATGAAACTTTCCCGAAAAATTCTCAAATTTGCCAAGCCGCTGACCTACCGGCGCGGCTTGCGCAGAGCACAACGCTCGATTTTTCGCGTTCCGCTTCGACCGATGCTGGCGAAAATCGATGAAGCACGCGCCCGAGAAATTCAGCAGCGTTATGCGAATTCGACTGCTGGATACGCCAAATACGCGAATATCGATCCGTGGTTGCGATTAAATCGGGAACGCATTCAGGACTTGAAACTCCATCGCTCGGAGCCGAAGCGCGTGCTCGATCTCGGTTGCGGGGGAGGGTTTTTCTTGTTTATCGCCAAGAACCTCGGCCATTCCGTTCTGGGCTTGGACATCGAGCACGTCCCGCTTTTTACCGAACTGCTCGAGCTATTCCGAGTTCCGCGCGTGGTTTGGAGAATCAGCGCGTTTGAACCACTACCTGACCTTGGTCAAAAATTCGATTGGATCACGGCGTTTTCGACCAATTTCTACCTTTATCACCCAACGAAGGAACGCTGGGAAACAGCCGAATGGGATTTTTTCCTGGGAGATTTGCGTCAACACCTCACCCCGGGCGGAAAGATCTTCTTTGGGCTGAATCCTCTATATGGCGGCGATTACTACACGCCGGAACTGCGCGATCTTTTCATTAGCCGCGGCGCAGACGTCGAGCGCGAGCGCATCCTCTTTGAGAATGGATTACGCTTCTAGCGTTCCGTGACGCTGACAGAGGGGAAGCGTGATGTAGCCACGGCGCTGTGTGGCCGTGTTTCCGCCAACGCCTCGACATAGCGAAGGTGGCTACAATTGCCCAGCGCCACCTGACTACGGGGTGGCCGCCGGCGATTCGGGAGCGAATTGGCGCCCACCGTGACGATGGCGCCCCCGCCGATGTCGCTCTTCGATTTGTTGAAGTTTTTGCCGTTGTTCGTCGGTAAGATTGACTGCGATTTCCTTGTGCGCTTCCGTCATGAGCTCATGGACGCGCTGCCCCGTGTCGCGCCGTATCTGACGCAGCTGCGCAGCCGTTTTATCGACAATTGGCGAAACTTTTGCGACCTGCTCAGGCGTCAGTCGAAGCTCAGTCCGAAGGCGCTCTTTCATTCGATCGGCCACCCGTCCTGGACGGTGAACATCAAAGAAAAGATGCCGGGCGTAAAATCCCCCGAAAGCGGCGCCAGCGATTCCACCAGCGACGAATACAAGGACAAATCCGGCAATAAGTTTCCACTTTAACGCACCGTTCATTGTGAAAATTCATCCTGAATGGCGGTGTCCGCGATAGCAAACTCGTTAGTAAAGTCGTTGGACTGTTCCTGGCTTTGTTTGAGCTCGAGAACAGCCGCCAACGTCGAAACGACAATCACTGCGGACGACAAGAGCGCAACGCGCCGAAGCAGCGAAGCAACGCCATTTGGCTTCGTAGCCTCGCGACTGTGAGACCAGAGCGCGACCACGCGAGTATCGAATCCAAACGGCATTTCAGCCGGAGCCTCATCGCCCGCCCGCGCAGCTGATCGCAACAACCGATCGACTTGGTCTTTCATTTTCCTTCCTTTGCCGAAATCCTGGCGAGGTACTCTTTCATTTTTTGTCGCGCCCGAAACGCCCGTACTTTAACGAGCGCTGCGCTCCAGCCGGTGAGTTTACGGATCTCTTCAACCGAACGTCCCTGCAGATATAGCAGATCAATGGCCAGCCGTTCGACGGGTTTGAGCGCGGCGAGAAGATGTTCAACCAGGTCGCGCGAGGCGAAACGCTGGTCCGGTGCCAGCTCATCGGCGGAGGTTGTCAGGTTCTCAATCACAGCCTGCTCTTCCACGCTCAAATCGGCGTGGCGAAGTTCGGGTCGTATTTTCTCCCACTGAATCTGGTTCAGGCAAGTGTTGACTGCGATGCGAGAGACCCAGTGCTCCAACGGCACCTTCCCGGAAAATTGCGACAGTTTTTGGAATACCTTAATGAAAATCATTTGGCAAAGGTCTTCTTCATCCGTTCGATGCGGACGATGGGCACGGACGATCTTGGCCACCAGCGGATAGAGCTTTCGCACCAATGCGCGAGCCGCCTCATCGTCATGCTGGAGTGCAGCATCAACAAGCGCACTTGCGTCAGTATCATCCATGTAATCGAGAGCATATCCACACCAGTAGCAATGACCGCTACCGGCGTGCTTTGGTTACAACTTTGGATGTAGATGCGCTCGTGCCAAGCGCTTGGTATTGGAAAGCGCCGTGGTAACGAGCGAACACAAGAAAAATTGTAACCGGTCGGACTGCCTGTTGGTCATTACCTGAAGAAGCGAAAGAATATTTCGCGGAGACAAAATGAAACAAAACATGAAAAGAAACATATTAGCGTTTGTAGCCGCCGGCGCGATTGCGCTCGGGGGCTTTGCAGTAGTACAAGCACAACCCGGTGCTGGCGGTGGCGGGCACGGACGCGCATTTGGCCTTAGGGGAATAACCAAGCAGTTGGACCTGACTTCTGAGCAACAGACAAAGGTTCAGCCGATTCTCGACGCGGCCAAGCCGCAGTTCGCTGCCATTCATCAAGACGCGGCGCAGAAAGCAAAAGGAGTCATCGACAGCTCGCTGACCCAGATCCGGCCGCTGCTAACGGCTGATCAGCAGAAGAAGCTGGATGCCATCCAGAAGGCGCATCAGGACATGATGAACGCCCACAAGGAGCTTCACGACGCGATGCAGCAATAGCTTAGTTGTTCAGAGCGGTGGGGAAGGCGGCGATCCGGGGGGATCGCCGCCACTTTTTTGCTGTCGCAAAGCAATTCGTCAAATCGAGACGCTCGATGCCCGAACCGCTGTTGGAGACAACGACTGACTCGCAAGTAATGCTTGTCAGCTCTGTTTTCTTGCTGACGAAAACAGAAACAGAAGGAGGCCCAATCCTACGAAGACCGCCGCTACGACGAAGCCCGTCGTCGAAATCTCAGCGCGCGAGTGAAAACTCGATTTAAAATGAGCTGCGATGCCGATCAGGAAAGACAGAAGTCCCAGGTAGATAAGAATCAAACTGATTGCTTTTTTGTCATCGGGCGAAATTTTCATTTGGTCGTGAGCAATCAAATATAATCGGCAGACAAAAATCAAGTGCACTCTTTGAATGGAAGGCATTAATGTGGCTGGTGCGCTGGATTAAGGTCAGTTCTGGACTGCTCGCTCTATTGATTGTCGGTTTTCGGCTTAACGCCCAGATCGATCGCATTACGGGAAATAATTTCGCCACGCGATCAGAAGTTTTGGGACGACACGGAATGATCTGCACAAGCGTGCCCGCGGCCACCGAGGTTGGCATCGATATTTTGAAACGTGGTGGCAGCGCCGTAGACGCGGCGATCGCTGCAAACGCAACGCTCGGTTTGATGGAGCCTGTCTCCAACGGAATCGGGGGCGATCTTTTCGCGATCGTTTATAGCGCGAAGGAGAACAAACTGTATGGAATCAATGGCAGCGGGCGTTCACCACTCGGTCTGAGCTATGACCAGATGAAGGCCGAGTTGGCAAAACTGCATCGTAACACAATTCCCCCGACCGGCATGTTGCCAATCAGCGTGCCCGGAGCAGTGGATGCCTGGGCGGAACTGCATAAGAAATTCGGCAAACTGAAATTGAGCGACGATCTCGCGCCTGCGATTCGATATGCCGAAGAGGGTTTTCCAGTTACGGAATTGATTGCTTATTACTGGGCGTTTGGTCCGCGGTTATATAAGGGATTGCCAAGTGCCTTTCTTGAGACCTATACCCTCGACGGTAAAGGCCGAACGCCGGCGAAAGGCGATATTTTCAAGAATCCGGATCTCGCGAAAAGTTTGCGGTTGATCGGAGAAAAAGGTCCGGACGCCTTTTATAAGGGCGAGATCGCGGAGAAGGTCGACGAGTTTATGCGGGCAAATGGAGGGTTTTTACGGAAAGCTGATTTCGAAAAACATACATCAACCTGGGTCGAGCCGGTTTCGACCAATTATCGCGGCTACGACGTTTTCGAGCTTCCGCCGAACGGCCAGGGCATCGCGGCCCTGCAGATGTTGAACATCCTCGAAGGGTTCGATCTGCGTGCCATGGGACGCAATTCGCCTGAGACGCTTCACGCCATGGTCGAAGCGAAGAAAATCGCGTGGGCCGATCGGGCGAAGTTTTATGCCGATCCTACATTCGCAAAGATTCCGCTCGCCGGTCTTCTTTCGAAGAACTACGCAGAGGAGCGTCGAAAGTTGATCGATCCCAATCACGCCGCAAAGAAGGTCGAGGCCGGCAATCCAGCCCTGAATCAAGGTGACACCATTTATCTTTGTACGGCCGATGACGAAGGCAACATGGTCTCGCTCATTCAAAGCAATTATCGCGGGATGGGCAGCGGCATCGTGGTGCCCGGACTCGGATTCATGTTTCAGGATCGCGGCGAACTCTTTTCCATGGATCCTAACCACGCGAACGTTTACGCGCCGGGCAAGCGTCCGTTTCACACCATCATTCCGGGTTTCGTGATGAAAGATGGTAAACCATGGGAAGCGTTCGGTGTCATGGGCGGCGGGATGCAACCGCAGGGCCACGTCCAAGTGCTTACAAACCAAATCGATTTCGGGTTAAACGTCCAGGAAGCGGGGGATGCTTCGCGCTGGCAGCACGAAGGCGATAACGAACCGACTGGAGATAAAATGACTGAATCAGGTGGTTACGTTGAAGTCGAGAGCGGTATTCCGTATGAGACTGTGCGCGAATTGCGCAAGAAAGGACACGAGATGCGTTTCGACGTCGGCGGCTACGGCGGGTACCAGGCGATCAGAGTCGAAATGCACGATGGCCAGCGTGTCTACGTGGGTGCAAGTGAATCACGCAAGGACGGGATGGCGGCGGGGTATTAGTTTCAGAAACGTCCCCAAGGCGAGTGTCGAACCCAAACCCGAATTATCGGGCGTCTGTGTCAGCCGTCGGACCCAACCGGACCAGCGCTTTCACACCTAATTCCCGCTTTAGTTCTTCGGCGCTTTTAGCTCGGCGAGTTTTTCCTGGGCGCGATCCACATCGTCCTTTCCTGCGATTCCCAGTTTAAGAAGCTTTTGCTGACGCCGTACGTTTGCTTCCGCGGCCTCGAGCTCGGCTCGCTCACGTTTCGCCGTTGCTACTTGAGCGGCTTCAGTTAATTGCGCCAGCGCGGTTTTAATTGACTCCAGTTCATCCTTGGTAATTTCGCCAGTCGCGAGTTGAGACTCCTTTTCGGCAAGTTCTTCTTTCGCGCCAGCGACGCGGGCATTTGCCAGATCCGATTCGCATCGGATTACCTTCAACAGGCGTTGTTCAACTTCCATTTTTGCCAGTACGCCAATTTTATAGAGACGTTCCGCGCCGGCGGCATTTTGTTTTGCGCGTTGTAATTGCTTTTCCAAACGTGCCATATCGCCGTTCGGCAACGGCTCATCCGAGAGGTTTTGCTTCAATATTGGCGGCTCGACATCGAACGAATCGGGTTCCTCTGATTTGTTTCCCGCGGATTGATCCGCTGCCGGCACCGCCATCGCCAGAGCGAGAAGCGTGACCGGCAGGGCGAAAATGCGGGCCATCCCTTATTTTACCACAAATTAGCGGCGCCAGCATAGGCACATGTTCCCGCCTGTGCCGATTAGGCGCTTACGCGATCTTGTTTTTTCGCTTCCTCAAGCAACGCTGCGAGCCAATCGGGCGCTTCCATCTGAAGGTGGCGTTTTAGAATGTCGCGAACGAAACAGCGAAGATCTCCATCACAATCTGTGCAGAACTTTTCCATGGTGTGTGCACCAAGCATCCGGTAACTCTCGAATTGCGACTCGGAAAAGAACTGATCGCCGGTGCTCTCGTGCGGGAACGTCGGATTGGTCTTGAAGTATTCGTAGATATCGCGCGGTTCGTCACCGTAACAAACCGGCTTGATATAAACGACAATCCCATCAGGAGCATCATCGCCGTCCACGACCGAGTAACGAATCCGACCCACAGCGCAGTTGTGGCCGGGAGTCTTTAACGTGTCGATTGCGCTGCGGGGGTAGATCGTCATTGTGCCAAACTCGATCGGGATTCCAAAATCGATGCGGATTTTGCGGACTGCTTCACCCAGATCGGCATAGGCACATTCGGGGTCCTCACCGCCATCGCTCACCACAATGAAATGACAACGGCGCAGTACCATCTCGTACAGTCCAAGGTTCTCGAAGTGGCCGCCGTCGGAGAGGTTCACATATTTGTAGAGATCGGTTGTATTTCCGATCGCTTCAGAAAACAGGGGCCCCACGGAATACTGTGGTCCCTTTCGGCGCCACGTTTTGGCACCAGGCGATCCGGGATTGCCCAGCCACCACCCCAGACGCACATTGAAAAGCGTCATCAAAAGACCGAGCACGGGCGAAGAATGATAGCCCATATTCGGGTTCGCTGCCGCACCCGAGATAGCCATCGCGGTTCCGAGCGTAATCGCTTCGCCGTATTTGGCGGATGGCCTGTAGCCGACCTTGTAAGAACCGCAGTGTAATCGACTCATTGTGAAGGATTCAGCCTTTCGCTGCTGCCACGCCAGTTGCTGGCCCCTGACGATATTCAACGCGCCGTTGAGTACGTGAAGAGGCTTTTCGGTAGCTAGGTCGCCCAGCTTGACATTGTCCTCAGGGTCGAACCCCGTGAACAAATTCGGGGTGCGCATCGTGCGCGACGCGGCCAGATAGGCGCGAATCAGCCGGTTTCGATAGGTTGCATGAAGGGAGAACTTGTTCGCATTGATGAAGAAACCGATCACAATTCCGAAAAGCAGCATGGCGCCCGTGAGAAACGCAACAACGAAGAGCTGAACGCGCCAGGAATTAGGATCTGCAAGTTGGTCTTGTCTTCCGCCTAAAAGCCATGCCGTCGCGTGTTGCGCCCAAGGCTGAGAGCCAATCAGTACCAGAACCCACGAAATTACGATCGAAAGAAGCACAAAAAAGACGACTGCCACCACGACGAGGAGCCATTGAAAACCCGCTTTATCGCCAAACTTGCCGCTTAGCTTCGATCGGATAGCCAGCAGCGCACTAACAAGGCCGGTCACTCCGCCAAAGGCTCCAAGAAGACCTTTAGCCTGTGGTGTCGCTTTTACATCTCCGAGAAAAACGCCTAGTCGGTTGGGCGTTGCGGAAATCGCCTGCGCGCCCCAAAGAACAACCACGTTGACCACGATCCAGCCAAAGATGGTGATGAGAATCCAAGCCGCCGATCGTCCCCACCATTCGCGATCTTCATCCTCTGTCACCCAGCTCGTCAGACCGGTGAAGAGGAAATTGACGAGCAGCAGCACGGCCAGGATCAATGCGGGCGCGAAGCAAACGTACTTCACCGCGTTTTTCGCGGGCGCGGGCAACGGAAAACGATCGGGAAGGTTCTCATTTGGTTTCAGCTGCAGTGCATCGACATCTTTGTCAGTCAGGCGCGCACGACCTTTAGGGGTTTCGATGATGTAAATCTTCTGAATTTGTGTGATGAGAACTGGAGTGCCCGTTGCCAACTTCATTTTTTGCCGGCTCCAGGGAATTGGGATGGCCTCACCCTCGTGCTTCAACGTGTATTGAATCGGAGGCTTTTCGTCTGGCTTCAGTTCCAAGAAACCAAAATCGCTCTCAATGATGCGTCCCTTCCGTCCTTCAGTTTCGATGGCGTAACTTCGGTCGATTTGCGTAATGACGCCCTGGGTGTCTTTAGGGATGATTATTTTTTGTTTACTCCAGGGGATTGGCGTTGCCTCGCAATCGCGGCTTAATGTGAATTGAATAGGAGGCTCCAAAAACATTCGGGTTGCGATCGCCCAGAGAGAAACACCGGCAAATGCCGCGGCCAGGGCAATGATACCAAGTCGCCAAAGTGAATTGAAGATGCGGCGCTCTCTTTTTTGCTTACGAAATGCAAGAACAACCGTGGCAAAGACACCGCCAGTTAAGTAGCTCGAAATAGCAAAAGTGATAAACTTGAACAACCATGCCTTGGGTTCAAACGGCTCATTACCGTGAACGTTGCGGAGCAAAGCCCACCATTCAGCCAAAACGAGAGACGCGAGCACCAACGGAAGTTGACGAAATTCCAAAAAGCGACGTTGCGACAATCGCGCGTTGCCTGTGGAAGGGACATCGATAATTGCATAAGCCATGGCCACGGCGATCAACCCAAACCCAAGTGCTACCAGGATGTAGAGCCAGATGTCCCAATCGAGCCTTACCTGATCGGCCAGGTGCGCGTACCTCGTGAGGTCCATGTCGGGACCCCAGGCCGGCCAGTTCGGCTGCAGATTGATCGCCGCGAGATATAACCTCGGGATCATCATTGCGGCGGCCAGCCAGGAGATCAGCACCAGCCAGTTGAGGAACATGTTGCGAATGAAAGTGGCAATCAGGGTCCAAAAATCTACCGACGTCAGACCGGTTCGTGGTGCCAGGTAATTGCTGAATTCTCTAAGATGACGGATCGGTTGCGGTTCGGGATTTAAAGTCGAATCGGGTCTGCTCTTCAATTCGTCGACAACGCCGCGAATGCCGTTTGGATCATTCTTGATCCACGCGCTCAGCCAGCTGCCAATATATCCTCCGCCTGAGACAGTGGAGAGGTAGTGAAATTTCTCGAGCAATCCGCAGCGCGCCAGGCCCTGCAAAATCCCCAATCCAAATGTGGCACTCCGGATGCCGCCACCTGAGATGCAGAGTGCCGCGCGTTTTTCCTTTAGTCCGTGGATCGCGCGCCACAAGCCCTTTAGGCGTGTTTTCGATTCACTGGAGCTTGGATACCCTGAAGGGAGTTCTCCATGCAGAGCGACATACTCAGCTTCCAACACTTCGTGCAGTGGCAACGAAGAATCGGCGGATGAAGTCTCTTTCGCCATGGGGCGCAAACGGGGCGGTCTGCGCACCAGCGTTTATCAAGAGACGGATCATTGGTCAATCTTGTTGTACAACGGTCAATAGTGTGACTTGATACCGCGTCATCCTTACGAACCTGTTTCAATCGCAGTTTGTTGCGTCCTGACCAACTTAAAGGAGACAAACATGCATCAGCCGAGCTTACCAAGCTCTAGTAAGTGAAGGGCACATCTGGGCCATTGCTTTCAAACCAGCACTCGTATGAACAGGGGAGGGCGAACACTCTTTGCGCTCAAAGGCGTCGACCGTAAAAAACGCCCGTGAATAAAGGAACTGCGGAGGGTCGGGAACCAGGAATAAGTTCGCGACCTACTCGATCTCGGCAGTAATCTTACCGTTGACGTCCTTCAACGTGACTGTGTCAACGCCTGCCAGCTTTACATGATTGAAGGTCACCGAGAGTCCCTCGTCGTCCACCAAGTTGAAATCCCACGTTTCTGATTTTCCGTCGCTCTTGAAGCGCACGCGGACCTTTCCCCCAGCCGCCAGTACTTTTCCGTCGCGAAGAAGATTTGAGTCCCAGTCCTTGTTTCCAGAGTCGGTGATGTAAATACCTTCAAAGCTTCGTGCGGTCTGGTTCACCAGCGTGAAATCGAGATCGGACGCGAATGCGTTTGCAATGGTTAGGAGGAAGAAGAAAAACAAAGGAAATTTCATGAGTGCGGGTTGGTTCTACTTTTTCTTCTTCTTGTGAGAAGTGGTCTTTTTGTAAACCGTGTTGCCGTGTTGATCCTTCACCTTTGTAGTCTTAAACACCTTATTGCCTTTGGTCTTCTTGCTTGTTGATTCGTAATAGCGTGGTTGGCGATAGATTTTAGGCTGGTTGTAATACGGGTCGAAGGCGGTTGGATAGGACCAGTCCTCCACATAAACGACAGGCTCGTCCGGGGCGAGCAAAACGTCGCCTAGTTCAGCACAGCCCGTGACAAGAAAAGCTACGATCGCCATCAGCAGTAGGGAGCGACAAATCACCCTCTTCGTCTAGCAGGAGCGTTTCACCGAGTCAAAGAAATCATGCTTTTTGCGTACGCGGATAAAAACTTTCGGCTATAAAAACACGTTCTCGAGTTTCAATTGGTTCAGAGCGCGACCAATACGCTGCGGATTGCATCGCGTCGGAGAAGTAACGGAAATGTTTCTTTTGTTTGCTTTCAAAGGATTGGATTCTGACGTTATGAAAGCCATGCATCCCGAACAGACCAGCCTTGGATTAGTTGAGATTCCTTCAGACAAGATTTTGGGGAACGCAGGCGGTCGGACTGAAATGTCCTCCACTCCCGCCCAGGACGTTTACGAGATTCGTCCCCGTGAGGGACGGGACGGCTTTGATCTAATTAGCGATCGCTTCAGGCGCGGCCCAATTTGGTATGCAGGACCCGATGCAGTTCGCAACGCGGTCGCGTTCGCGAAGTACCGCTCTCGTTCTCGCTCACGCTGGGCTATCATCCGCGTGTTCAATGAATCTGGCAGGGTGACCGAGACACACGAGCAATAGGGCGATTTTGAAAGAGTAGCGCGGCCGCTAGTGATCGGCGTGCCATCGATCGAATCCCTAACTAGCTCGTTTTAGGCTGTTTTCATTCACCGCGAAACGCGGTATATGTCTCAACGAATTCTGCGCCCGTAGCTCAGCCGGATAGAGCAACGGATTTCTAATCCGTAGGTCGAAGGTTCGAGTCCTTCCGGGCGCGCACCTTTTTTAAGCTCTACAACTCCATTTTTATAGGGAGGCACTTTCGCCGTCGCTGCGAGGGTTTGAATTTCCTGCTGCTGCTGCTGTGCAGTAGTCGCCTCCTAAAATAGCAAAACGTAGCGCGGTTAATTCTTCAAGGCCTGTTCTCAATGAGTGCCTCATAACGACCGTTCGTCTGTGTGTCACTCGAAAGAACAAATGCAACATCGTGCTCAAGCGTCATAGTTGCGTATGCCGCTTTGCCGTTCTTATGGTCCGCCACTGTGTAAACCTTGTGAAGGGGGTTAACGATGCGCGCCCTGCTCCCATTTCCCCCGACTACCGCCGCAGTGACATCAAGGGCCACATGGCGGAGTTTATCTTCTGTTGGTAACAACTCCCCACCTTTCAAGGGTCGTCCTGCCCAGGACTTTTCCACTGTTCACGTCCCTTAGCGTGATAATGCCTTTCTCCACACTGACCCGAAATTGCGCAGGTAACGATGTTCGCGAGTCTGCCTGATCTTCCAGCAGGGGAAGGCGTTGACCTTGTGCATCTAGGCACATGGCAAACGACATCGTCGCTATTGCCACCGCTATCAAAAAAATCGTCTTCATAAGTATCGACGAAAAAACTGCCGGGCGATGCGCCCCCGTGAGTAGAAAAATTTCATATTGCGATGGCCTTCACTTTGCGGATGCGAAGGACCGCGAGCAGCTTCTCCCACCAACTGCTGTTGTTGGGTTTAAAAGTGCCGGCGCAGCGAAAGATCGTTCGCTGGCTGCGAATATCGACGCAGATCGTGCGCTTATAAGTTTCAAAGAAATGCCAATTACGCACGTGGAGGCCAACCACAACGCGCTCAAGGTCGCGCGTGGGGAAATCGGCGGTCTTGCCGTGGAGGCAGCCACCCTCATAAATGACTTCGAGGGCCGTCAAAACCCTGCGCTCCTCGACATTGTCGAGTTCGACGGATTCATCTGGGATCCGGCCCGTAATCGCGGTCATTGACATGGAAAATCTTCTTTCCTGGCGTTGGATCCCCTTCGCGTGAACGTTTCGAGCTGTTCCGTGAGACGCGCCTCGTAAAAATCACACATGGGGGATTCGCCATTTGGCTCGACCCATTCGGGATGTTCCTTACGCAACGCGTCGTGGATCTGGCGCTGAAGGTGAACGTATTCCTGGACTTCGCCATGAAGGACTGGAGAAGTGTTCGTTTTCATCAGCAGCACTATCGGCGGCAATCAATAGGCAGCGAAGACGCGTGCGTGGGATTTTGACGTGCTACTCCGGAGATGATCTGCCCTCTCTCTTTCGGGATAGGGCGCTGCGCCGTCGTTTTCGCGGCCTATGTCTGCCACGCACGTCCTGATCTCAATTGCTGTCATCACAAGGAGTGTTGAGAGCGCTATTCGTGCGTATCCTCTCAAGTTCAAGAAATGCTGTCAGCTTTTCATCGCTGCGAGCAACCTGATGTCATCGCAGCCCGTCACGCGAGGGATAGTTCGTCCCTCGAAGGTCTCCAGAAAATTATCGCGAAGGCGCGGGAAGACGCGACTCAAGTCAAGATCTTCAACGCTTATCTCCGCTGGGCGCCTTTCCGAAAAGGCTTGCAATTGTCCCCTGGGATTTGATAACGCTGGTTCTTCCTAAGGCTGGAAGGATTGATCGCCGAGGGGTCTAACAATACGGGTGGCGCCTCGATAGTGTTTCAATTTCAGCCGAAATACAACC
>DATHHK010000300.1:0-7762 GCA_035317225.1 Candidatus Udaeobacter sp.
GAGAAACGTGATGAACTCGCGCCGCTGCATGACCGACCCCAGCTCAGGAGACGGGCATCTTAGCAACTAAAACGAGAGAGTATCGCTATAAGCGCGCCCAATGTCTCAGTTGGGTCAAACTGAGAAAATCTCACTACGAGCAAATGTCTTCCGCTGTTGCTCCAACAACAGACATCGTCGGCCGCGTAGATGAGCTGACAGCCATTGTGAATCGGCTTTAGAATTGCCGAGCCCACAGATTCACCTACCTCGGATTTACCCGGGCGAACCGTTCATCGTTGCCGAACGGGTCAATGGCTTGTGATGAAGCATTATCTCAGGAAACCGTCGCTCTTTCCGGCTGAGCTACGGGACCGGAGACCCGCGGGTAGACGCGGTTGCTTGAAAGCTCCATACCAGAGCGCCGTCGTGATCGCAGCCTCCGCACCGTCCCAATATGTTCGGATGGGGATTGAATCCCGGCTTGTTGCAACTGGGCGCAGATGTGTCGCGCTTGTCACAGGGCGGAAACAGCTCGCGGTTCGTGCCGTACAAAAACCCGGTTCCAGGGTGACAAGCCGGCGAATAATGGCGACAGGTGTTGAAACGCCTTCCAGGCATCCTGTTGCTTTAACCAAGAGATGTAGAAGGCGAAAAGGTCATGATAGCGATACCGCTCATGCTCCCGAAAATCTGAGCCGCCAAAGACTTCGACTCAGCATCAGCGCGTGCGAAACATTTTGGCATGCGGAGTTCAAGGCAAAGCTGCCAGGTGCCTAACAAGCTCGATGAAATGAACGCTTTCGCGGAAGATGTGTGACGGATCCACAGTGCCTGCTTGGCAAGGACCTTGTCCAGGTAATCTGGATCGCGGAGGCGAGATCTTGGCTAACGGTCGGAAGTTAATTGCGCCGTTTGGCGTCCTCCGTTCATCTCCTTAAGCTCGTTTACGTACTCCTCAGGCTTCTTCAAATGGAAAGGAGCCTTCAGACCCATGAAGGTCGCTATGCGACCGATGAATGCAGTGCAGTTGGTTGTTTCAGCGTTCCAGAGCGGAGAGGTCGCCTGAAGATGCTTGATGTACGCGAAAACTTTTTTCGCTTCCTCCTCGCTCAAATAGACGCGGTAACTGGCAGTTAAATACTGGACGTCCAGGTCACCGTAACTCGCCCCCGTTTCAGAGGGCACCCACATGAGATGCCCTAACATGTATGGCAGCGTGTCACCGGCTGGATGAAGGCCAGCAACTTCGACTTGCTTTTCGCTTGTCTTGCCGAACCAAACGAACGCATGCCCATAGCTGGCCGCGGTACGGGCACGAAAATCCACGTAATACGGCCCCTTGGCTCCAGCACCAGACTTAGATCTTCGGACCGGTTTAACGTCTGCCGCGGATGAGGAGGCGCTTGGCGCAGCAACAGCCGCTGCCATATTAGATCGTGTTGACAGTTTATACGGGCTGGAATCCCGTTGGTCGGCTCGCACCGCAAGTTGTTGCGCGTCGCTGCACCCAATTCCCAGGCCGACGGAAGCCGTAAGGACGCACATTCCCACAATAAATTGTAGACCGTGCCTCCGTTTCGCTTTTGCCATCTTCAACCCCTCATTGGACCTAGACGGCCGACGTGGCAGCCACTCCTAGCTGCCAAACCGCAGCCATCATGTCCAAACGAGAGACGATGCGGTCCGCAGGTTAGCCTTCAGACTAGCCCTTGGTTACGATCGGGCCTTTGCCGACTGGGTACTTGCCAACGGGTGTCTTGCCAATTGGGGTTTTTCCAATCGGCATCTTACCCACTTGTGCAGTCTGATAAACTGGCTGTGCGCGGGGGAGGTCCGCGGCCACGGCAGCACCCATCATGGCAAATGAGGCTGTTCCGACGATCAGGAATTTCAACATCGTAATCTCCTGCTATCTCAGATAGATTTTACGATTAGCCTGCCAGTTGCTGCGATGCAATTAACGGCGCATCAATCATACCAGTGACGAGGGCTTTTTTTTACAGATGTTGCAGAAATGGCACTCAAGTCGGAAATAAGTGCCGGTTCGCTCTTTTTTTTGACTGCCGCGGCACCTCCAAAGTCTCGGGCACTGCCCCTCAGAAGATCAGCGGAATAACACGGTAGGTTCGCGCCATATACTCGCGATAGCGGTCACCAAAGGTTTCCAACATCATTTGTTCTTCTCGGGCAACTCGCCCAAAAAACAGAACACCAAAACCGACAATGCCAGAGAAGCCCGCCACCCAATTTGGCAACAATAGCGCCTGAGCGACGGCCCAAAGCCAGAATGCGGAATACATGGGGTGTCGAACTTTGCGATAAATACCGTCAGTGACGAGTTGATGACCTTCCCGCACATCGAGGCTAACAGACCAATTACGTCCGAGCGCTCGATGCGTCAGTCGAAACACAACCAACGAGGCAGCAGCAAAGAAAAGCCCCACCCAAGCCTGGGCAGGTTGGAGGGTGTAAGCCGCGAAATGAGGGATAGCGGTCACGACGTAAGCGAGAGGCAGAATACCTAGGCCGGTAAGCGATATTAGCAATAACGCAGTTTCGCGCGTACCTCGATCGCTGCGAAGGACTGGCGTACGGCGAGAGCGCTTCGCGTATTCGTATCGGATGAGATACCAACCGATCGCCAACATAACAAACACGAGCTTTGAGAGAGCAGGTGTCATCGTGGGCTAGGCCACCGGTCGCGCCGGTTCACTTAACCACTCGCTACACTCAAGCTTGTTGATAAGGGCGCCGTCGTCGCCGATCATCGAAAGGGCACCGTCCGCAGCTACTGTTTGACATTTGGCGGAAACAGGTCCGCATACCAACATGAAGTAATCGTACGGTGCTCGCCTGTCATTTCCACTGATAAACTGGCAATGTACCCGGTAGAATTTCAATCGGATGCGACGATACATAGCACGCTCCAACGTTCGACTGAATTCGACTAGCCTAACAACCGGCCCGTGTTCCGTCGACAATGACATTTCAGCCATCGGATCGGTGCCATAAAAGTTCATTATGTCGATCCGTGCCTGATAGTCGCCCCAGAATATGCCGGGTGCTTGAGCGACGTGTTCTACAGCAGCGCGAAATCGTTCGGCCCCCCTATGCAAGCCAATCTTAAGTATCGACGACCCGATGGAAAGAAATGTTACTGGAATTCCGTTCCTGCCGAGAGATGGGTCGAGCTTCAACGCTCGGTCAAGAAGATCTACCGCAATGACGGCACCAAGGCTGTGACCGACGACGAGAAGTTCGTCTGCGTCTGAGCCACGCGCGACCGAGACAATCTCCTGCGCAATTCTATCCAACCTTTGTTCGATGATTGAATTTCCCCACCGAACGTAAGTGCGAGAAAAAATCCAGTCGTCGAAAAGTGAATCTAGGTGCAGCCAGCGCAAGGAACCCAGTACAAGCGCTGCGAGTGCGGCGCCAATAATAATGTTGGCAGGAATCGATTCGCTCGCGTGCAATGTCCAGATGCCAACGAAAAAAACGATTGCAACTAAGGTGCCGAGCGTAATGAAAGGATAGATAAAGAACGCCGCGTAGTGCCAATTAGTGCGTAAGTAACCCCAGAGGGCACCAGCCGTTACGAAATCTAGAAAGGCAATTACACCAAGCGGAATGCGGTACCAAATTGTCCGGCGACTAAATTTTTCGATTACGTCGTCCCAACGAATAAGGCGGAAATCTGTTTCAACATGCCAATTCGCACCGCTGGTAATTACCCTCCATTTTGTCTCGTCGGCGCCGTCATGCAGCGCATCAATTGAGGCTTTCACTGACCAAGTAAGTTCGAATCTTCTGATTTCACGCACAAAGCGCCGATGCGCGCCAGCATGGGGCGTGATGGGATCATAACCACCAACATGAAACACCAGCCGCTTTGCGACGGTGATTCTGCTCACTATCCTAACCCTAGAATTTTCATGTTTCCTCGCTACGTGCTTAGGCTACGTTAGCGCCGCAGTCTCCTTCGGCCGAAAAGCACATTATTGTAATAAGTCCTAGCAAGCGTCTAGCGCCAATGACTGTCAATCGGAGCCCAGGCGAGTCGAGCACCCGCGTCTTTAGTGGTTTCGCCGTCCGTTCACGGATCATTAGGGGGAACTTATACCAGGCTGCTAGAATCGCCTACGTCGGTGCAGCGTTTCTTGGCAGCGCAACTGAAAGTGCGCGCGCTCAGGCCCCGGCAGACATGCCCGCCGCTGAGACTTGCCTTACGGTAAATCTGAATCTCTCGCTAGGAGCACGATTGCCCCGCACGGCGGCGCGCCTGAAATCCAGCGAACCGCTTAAAATTGTAGCAATCGGCTCGTCCACGACCGTGGGGCTCTGGGTACTTCACTCGGCAGCAACATACCCTGAAGTCATGCGCCGAGAACTCTTGAGACTTAGATCAAACGCCGAGATTCGCGTCATCAACAGCGGTCGTATCGGCGACACGATTCCAGACAACGTGGCACGGTTCAAGCGCGACGTCTTTCCTCATAGACCGGATCTGGTTGTGTGGCAGTTAGGTACAAATGACGTGGCTTGGGGTGGTCACCCCGACGACCAGCTCAAGAATAAAATCGTTCAGGGCGTGCGCGCGCTAAAGGCAAGTGGCGCAGATGTCATCCTAATGGACCTGCAATACGCGCCGATGGTATTGAGGTCTGCTAACTATTCCAGAATGGAGGCCATTATCAGCGAGGTTGCGCAGCAAGAGCAGGTAGGCCTGTTTTCTCGGTTCGCACTAATGCGCAAATCAATTGGCGCCGGCGTACCACCAAGTGCGCTTGTGGCTTGGGATGGATTACACAATACTGCCGACGGTTATGACTGCATCGGACGAGCGCTCGCTAGGACCGTTTCGGAAAGTATTCAATGAACGCTCAGCTTGGGATGGCTCGACGAAAGCGGCGCGAACCGGGCTCGCGCCCTCATTTAAGCCCTGCCGCATAATTCCGAAGCCAACTCCGCAAACGATGAGACTAGCCAAATCACGCCAACTAGAATTATAACCAGAAGGCTTTGACCCGACCTGTTCATTGAGAATTCCTGTACACCGGCTGGCAAATCCGGATCTATGGGCTGAAGTACCAACAGCAATGGCCCCAAGAGTTTCGCCCATTCGACCAGGATAACCGAATCTCCACCTCAAAAATGGGGAGAAAAATAGGCCAATGACGTCCGCTTGATATGAGCCGATATTCGCAGCGGGGCACTGTCTGCGTGGGAAGCCGTGTGAGAACCAAAGTCAAACCCAGATTTGTGGCGATCGCGCTCATCTGCTGCGCTCTCAGCCTGTCAACCTGGCTTAGCGTCCAGTGGAGGACTCGGCCCAACCCTCAAGATTTTGAACAATGCTCTGAGAAAGCAGAAACGATAGCATCAAAAGATGAGCGCGCCTCGTTGATAGCTCAGTGCGACGCGCAATTTGTAGGCCGACGCAGGATAGGCGGCGGCTACACGTATTATGACTTCTTGCAAAATCGTCAATTCGATATTGCAGGTCCGAACCCAACATCGAAAGAACTGAAACACTTCGACGAAGAGTACGCGTTATATTTAAGTGCCCAACGAAAAGAAGCAAACGCGGTGACCACTGCAGAACAGCAAAGTGCGCAATCAGATTTTCAAAACGATCGATATTCAATGGGCCCTTTATCCCCGCCGGGGCCACCCATGGTGATCACCCCGACTAACGTTCCGCTCCCGCGACCTGCCCCAAGTTCACGAGCAAAAAACTCAGGGTGCGAAGATGCATCGCTATCATGCAGCTGGACTAAATTTTCTGCGGGAGTGAAGAATATCTTCGGGTCTTACGCGAAGGCAAACCGCCCCTAGGCACTCGGTGCAGCGCGTATCCAACACATGTCCGGTTAGATCGTTAGATCTCGGACATGGTTCGCGTCGCACGGGGTGCGACGCACCTGTTCGCGTAGCGGGGGTAACCTTGGTGTCATGGGATCAATTGTTTTACGGTCCGATCGAGCTGCCGAGCGGCAAGAAGCTGATCACCTTACGCGACGCCACGCACTACATCACCAAACTGACCAAGCCAAAACACGATGCCGAAGAATGGCAGACCGCGATCGAGGCGTTGTTGCTGGTTGCAGAACATGGCGGCCCGACGATGTTCGCGCCGATTGGCGTGATGCGAGCGCTCCATCGGCATAAGCCGAAAGCGAGACCGGCACCGCGCCGGAGTACGGTTCACGGCAACCAGGCAGGATGGATTTGGAGAATACCGCAGCGATTTACTGCTGAGAGTATCCAGTCAGTCGACTTCGGAAGCGGTGTTGAACCAGGAAGCCGCCGCAATCGTGCGCTGAGGGCTTCTCGCATTGAAATAAAAATTGATCGGATAACTCAAAAAAATGGGGATATTTTCCAAAAGCAGCTTGATTTCTTGTCCCTTGTCTTCCTCCGGGCGGCATTTCTTTGATGGGTAAGAAGGCATGACTGATCAACAATTGGCTTTTCAGGCGATTAACGAAGCGCAACTTATACTGGAGGAATACCTTCGGCCCCGGCCGCAGAACCACGAGCATATCCTCGACAAGTTGGTGGAAGTTCTCGAACGCCCCGATTTGGTAGTCGCTGTAAGCCGCTTGCAGCGACAAAGCAGTCTCGCGGTGCCCAAATGAGGAAACCGTCATCAATCGCTTTGGCCGCGTGGATTGCTTCGCTCTTATCCGTTGGGATGCCGAATGCGGAGGCCAAACAACAATGCAGAGCCGCGGCGCCATCAAATCCGCACGGGCAGTGGTGGTCCTATCGTCTGATCGATGGACGAAAGTGCTGGTACGAGGGCAAGCCCATGCTTTCGAAATCTTTGTTGGAATGGCCCAAGGAGGCATCCGCGCAACCCGTTTCCAACGGAAAAGTTACAAGCGTTGTCATACAGAAGCCGGGCAATCCATTAGACGCGCAAGCCCGGGCACTGAAGGACCTTGATACTTTCGAAGCGCGATGGCGCGAAAGGGTTGACATGCAATAGGCGTTGCCAAAGGAAAGTCTCGAAGCGCCGGGATCGCGCCTACGCGCCACAGGCAATTAGTTTTTGGCGACTCGCGAACAGCGCTTGTTTTTCAACTGCCGGAAACCAGCAATGCGAACGGCTGCAGATTTCAATCTCTATTACGCGGCCCCTGACCCTTGGCATATTTCCCACGCGCGATTCAGGGATAAGGTCCTGCGCCGATGTCTGAAGCCATTCATCCGGGACAAATCCGTTCTTGAACTCGGTTGTGGTGAAGGCCACTTGACCCACACAATTTTTAGCAAAGCACGATCCGTGGTTGGCATCGACATAAGCGATGTAGCGATTGCTCGCGCTAAATTGCTAAACTTGCCAAATGCCAGATTTGAAAGCGCTGATTTTTTACAAGCGTCATTCGAGGGGTACGACGTGATCGCAGCCCTCGAATGCGTCTACTATCTGTCCCTACAGGAGCAGGGAGCGCTTCTGAAGAAAGTTGCCAAAGAACACTCTGGCAAAATATTTTTGCTTTCGGGTCCAATTGTGGACTACAGAAGGCACTTCAGTCATAAGCGATTGATGCACGAGTTCACGACTTTAGGGTTCACTCCGCTTAAATTTTATAACCTGTCCGTTTATTGGCATCCGCCTTCATCTAGAATTATCGCTAACCTGATCAAGCTGCCACTTGGATACACCTTGCTTGATTGGATACCAGAGTCGATGATCTACCAGCGACTATACGCACTTCGAGCACCGAAACATCCCTGACTCGGATACTCGATAATCCGACGAAAGACTGTG
>DATHHK010000301.1:0-2752 GCA_035317225.1 Candidatus Udaeobacter sp.
TCGCCCATCACGCCAACCGATTGCACAGGAAGCAAAACAGCAAATGACTGCCAGACTTTGTAATACCAGTCGGCCGCCTCCATTTCACTCTGCACGATCGTGTCCGCCTCGCGAAGAATTAACAAACGTTCAGGCGTAACTTCTCCAAGAATGCGAACGGCGAGGCCAGGACCCGGGAACGGCTGACGGTATACAATTTCTTTCGGCAAACCGAGCTGCAATCCTGCCTGGCGCACTTCGTCTTTGAACAGTTGGCGCATCGGTTCGACGAGTTCGAAATGCATTTTCTCAGGCAATCCTCCAACGTTGTGATGACTCTTGATCACTTGCGCGGGATTGCCCTGGATCGACACGCTCTCAATCACATCGGGATAAAGAGTGCCTTGCGCTAGAAATTTGTAGCCGCTGTGCCCGGCGGCCGTACGGCCGGACGGATTCGCCGTGGGGAGTTTGTACTCATCGTCCCTTTGATCTTCCTCGAGCAGTTCCTCGGTCGCGTGTTGAAATACTTCGATGAATTCATTGCCGATCAGCTTTCGTTTCGTTTCGGGATCGGTCACTCCTTTGAGCAGCGCGAGAAAACGATCACTGGCGTCCACGTATTTTAAGCGCACGTGAAAATTCTCGCCGAAAACGCGCTGCACGACTTCTTCCTCTCGCGCGCGGAGCAGCCCGTTATTCACAAAAATGCAGGTCAACTGATCGCCGATTGCCTTGTGCAGGAGCGCAGCGGTGACTGAAGAATCAACGCCGCCGCTTAAACCGAGCACGACCTTTTGATCGCCGACTTGTTTTCTGACGCGAGCGCAAGCCTCTTCAATGAATGACCCCATTGTCCAGTCCATCGCGCAATGGCAGATGTGAAACAGAAAATTCTGAAGGATCTCTTTGCCACGCGGCGTGTGTGCGACCTCGGGATGAAATTGCAATCCATATAGCTTCCGCTGTGGATCCTCCACCGCGGCGTGGTTGCAACCTTCAGTGGTTCCGGCGACTCGAAAACCTTTCGGCAAAGCCGTCACCTCGTCACCGTGACTGTTCCAAACGTCTATCTGTGCGCCCAGTCCACCCAGGAGTTCGGAACCCTTCTCAACGTGCAGGACGCCCGCGCCATACTCGCGTCGTCCCGTGAAAACGACGCGTCCGCCGAGATGATGAGCCATTAGCATCAGCCCATAGCAAATTCCAAGCACAGGAACGCCTAGCGAAAAAATCTCTGAGTCGATTTGAGGCGCGCCCTTATCGTAAACGCTGGCGGGCCCGCCAGAAAGGATCAGGCCATTCGGTTTCAATGCGGCGACTTCAGCGGCGGGAGTGTCGAAACGGACAATCTCTGAATACACCTGGCACTCACGGATTCGCCGCGCTATGACCTGGGTGTACTGCGAGCCGAAATCGAGGATGAGAATTTTTGAGTGCGTTGGTTTATCGGGCATCTTCAGCGCTACGGATGAGTCTGCGGGACGCCATGCTCTGCGGCAGGGTCGCCGGGAGGTCGCTCCATTGGACCAAGACTTCCCTGACCAGTCACGCCGCGTTCAAACTGCCCCTGAACTTCTTGCGTAGTGCGTTGCTCGAGAGGGTCGGTGCAGCCATTCACAGCGAGGCATGCGATCGCGAGCAAGATCGACATGCGTTTCATCTACGTATTTTATGAACGCTGTGAGGTATTGCAATTATGGATTGCGGAATGACACCAAGTGTTTGGTTAAAAAGTTAAGTAGTTGAAAAACGGTCAACGCCTTTCCGTTGTAACCTTTAACGTTTTAACTTGTTAACTTCGCCCGGCATGATCGATCCCGAACTTTTGCTGCAAGGTTATCGGCTCGGTGTTTTTCCAATGGCGATGGAGGACGACTCGATCCAATGGTTTTCGCCAGATCCACGTGCAATTTTGCCATTGAAAGATTTTCATGTGCCACACGCGCTGCGGCGTGTTGTGCGAAAAAAAGCTTTTGAAACGACGATGGACAACGCGTTTTCGAAAGTCATCGAAGAGTGCGCGAAACGCGAAGATACTTGGATCAATCTTGAAATTATTGAAAGCTACACCCGATTACATGAGGTCGGCAGCGCGCATTCTGTTGAAGCCTGGAAGGAAGGCACGCTCGCTGGTGGGCTCTACGGCGTAGCGGTCGGTGGTGCTTTTTTTGGCGAATCAATGTTTCACCGGGTCACGGATGCATCGAAGATCGCGCTGGTGGCGCTGGTAGAACATTTGCGCGCACAAAAATTCGCGTTGCTTGACACGCAATGGCTCACTCCGCACCTGCAGCAATTTGGCGGCATCGAAATTTCACGAGAACATTACCTGCGCCTCCTGCGTAGAGCAGTGGAATTGCCGTGCAGCTTTTGAATTCACGTCGCGCGATACGCCGCTGTGAAAGAACAAAACCGACCGGAGTACGGTCAACATAGTGTCAACGGCCCTTTCTTGAAAGGGCTACGGCACGATGCACATCACAACACCGCCCACCTCTTGGGCGGTGGTTCCATCCGGACAGCACCAGTTTTTCCCTTCAGCTTGGACCGGTTGGCGACCTTTAGCATATGTCAATCCGCCGGGGGCGCTACCAACGCAGGTGCCACTCTCATCACATGTCTTGAAAGGAGGCTCTAAAAGGCATGCCGGAAACATTGTCCCATGAGGCAGGGAGACGCGACGCACCGGACGATTGAGATATACGACCAGAACGGCAGTCAAACCTAAAGCGACAGCAACCCATGCTACGACGGTGCTCCTTGAGCTAAT
>DATHHK010000302.1:0-3256 GCA_035317225.1 Candidatus Udaeobacter sp.
CGCGTAGTCTGGGACGAGTAATGGTTGGCAACCAACCGCCAGCGCCCTTGCTGCTTTACCCACACCCTGGTAAAGCGAGTGTCGCGGGGGACAGTTTGGCCTTTGTCTTGCCCATTCATTATTGAGCGGCCAGTCTCCACAGCCGTGTTTCCATAGACGCGCACTTGAACGTCATCGGTAGTGATAGATTGAAATTTCAAATCACCTGACGTGAAATCTAAAATCACCTGCGGCTTGGTTCTCACTCTGCCACTTGGCCCTACACCTATGAAATCAGCAGCGTAGATGCGATCAAGGGCCGTCGCATCAGCATGAATCGGTGCTTGAATGCGTTCGTTATCCAGTTTCCTGATGACCTCCTCGACACTTGTTTGGTGACTGCCCCTCGCGCTCTGCTTTTGTCCTTCGCCCATAGGGGCCACTGTAAGGACGAGGACAGCTATAAAGAGTGCTCGTCTCATATAGAGTTCTCCATAGACCTAACGAGAATTCGACCCAATTTTTGGGTATTTCAAGACAAATACCCAAATTCTGGGCCTAATCCGGCTTGAGTTTAGGAACCGCGCGGACAAAATCGCTGTTGCCATGGCTAAGAGGCTAACCAGTGCGGCGGCGTCAAACAAACCCAAACTGCTCGATCAGGTGCGGGACGTCATCCGGCGCAAGCATTACTCCATCCGCACCGAGCAGGCTTATATCGACTGGATTAAGCGGTTTATCATCTACCACGGCAAGCGGCATCCTCGAGAAATGGCCGAAGAGGAAGTTGCGGACTTTCTCACTCATCTGGCGCGTGATCTCAATGTCGCAGCTTCCACCCAGAACCAAGCGTTGAGCGCCTTGCTTTTTCTCTACAAAGAGGTGCTTCGGCATGAAATCGGCTGGCTGGAAAAGGTCGAGCGCGCGAAAAAACCTCCGAAGCTCCCAGTGGTTTTGTCGCGCGGCGAGGTAAAGCAAGTTTTCGCGCACCTTCACGGCATGCCCAAACTGATGGCCGGTCTGCTGTATGGTAGCGGCTTGCGCTTGATGGAATGCGTTCGGCTCCGGGTGAAAGACATCGATTTTGCCCTTGCACAAATCACCGTGCGCGACGCGAAAGGCGGAAAAGACCGCGTCACCATGCTTCCGCTGAATTTGAGTGAACCGTTGCGTCGGCATTTGGTGCGAGTCAAAGCACAGCACGACCAGGATCTCGAAGATGGGTTTGGCAGTGTCCACCTCCCGTTCGCCCTCGCCCGGAAATCTCCGAACGCGGCGCGCCAGTGGGCGTGGCAATATGTTTTTCCTTCGTCTCGTATTGCTATCGATCCGCGCACCGGCCGGAAACAGCGGCACCATGTTGCCGAAGGAGTATTGCAAAGCGCGTTGAAACGAGCCGTGGATGCAGCGGCCATTGTGAAGCGCGCGAACTGCCACAGTTTACGCCACTCGTTCGCCACGCACTTATTGGCAAATGCTTACGACATCCGAACGGTGCAGGAGCTCCTCGGCCATAAGGACGTGTCCACGACGATGATTTATACACACGTTCTCAACAAGCCGGGTATCGGCGTGAAGAGTCCGTTGGATTAATGACCGAATAAAACGTCGAATCCGAAATTACGCTGGCGCGCCGCCGAGGGCGCCGGGAAGCGGTGGAGTGACGTCAGGCGCGGCTACGACTTGCTTGGGCGGTTTTTCCGGCGGCATTTTTTTGCCGGGCGGCGGCGATGATCCTGGTGGCGGATTGATCAGGCGGCCGTGCTCGACGATCTCTTTGATCTGCGAGCCGTCCAGCGTTTCGAACTCAAGCAAGGCTTTTGCGATTACTTCCAGTTTGTCGCGATTGGCTGTAAGCGTTTCCTTTGCCAGTCGATAGGCGTCATCGAGCAGTTTGCGCACTTCCTGATCGATTTGTTCGGCAGTCGCTTCGCTGTAATCGCGCGCGCGAGAAATGTCGCGCCCCAGGAAAACGTAATCTTCGTGGTCGCCGTATTCGACCATGCCCATTTTCTCGCTCATGCCCCATTCGCAAACCATGCGACGCGCAATTGCCGTAGCCATTTTGATGTCGCCGCGCGCGCCGTTTGTGATGTCGCCGAAGATGATTTCCTCGGCCACGCGGCCGCCCATGCTCACGGAAAGCCCGGCAATCAGCTCGTTTTTGCGATTGGTGTATTTGTCTTCCTCAGGCAACCACATAGTCGATCCAAGCGACGGCCCGCGCGGGATGATCGTGACTTTGTGCAACGGCTCGGTATGCGGCAAAAGCTCAAGCAACAGCGCGTGACCGGCTTCATGGTACGCGGTGTTCTGCTTTTCTTTTTCGCTGAGCGCAAGGCTCCGGCGCTCTTTCCCCCAGCGCACCTTGTCCCGCGCTTCTTCGAGCTCTGCAAGTGTAATTCCCTTTAATCCACGACGCGCGGCGAGCAACGCCGCCTCGTTAATCACATTGGCGAGTTCGGCGCCGGAATAACCAGGCGTGCCGCGCGCGACTACCGCGAGATCGACGCCTTCGGCGAGTTTTACTTTCTTAGCGTGGACGCGCAAAATTTCTTCGCGGCCTTTCACGTCAGGCAGATTGACCGTGATCTGGCGATCGAAACGCCCGGGTCGCAACAATGCGGGGTCGAGAACATCGGGGCGATTCGTGGCCGCGATGATGATCACGCCTTCCTGCGTATCGAAGCCGTCCATCTCGACGAGCAACGCATTTAAGGTTTGCTCGCGCTCGTCGTGTCCGCCGCCCACGCCGTGACCGCGGTGACGGCCGACAGCGTCGATCTCATCGATGAAGATGATGCAAGGCGCGGACTTTTTGCCCTGGTCGAACATGTCACGCACGCGCGAGGCGCCGACGCCGACAAACATCTCAACAAAATCCGAGCCGCTGATCGAAAAGAATGGAACATCCGCTTCTCCCGCAATCGCGCGCGCGAGAAGCGTCTTGCCGGTGCCCGGAGGACCGACCATCAACACGCCTTTTGGAATGCGTCCGCCGAGTTTTTGAAATTTTTTCGGGTCGCGCAAGAACTCGACGAGCTCTTGCACTTCGTCTTTTGCTTCCTCGACGCCGGCGACATCGCGAAACGTGATTTTGTTTTTGTCGCGGGCTAGCATGCGCGCTTTCGATTTACCGAAATTGAGAGCGCCCTTCCCAGCCATGCGGATTTGCTGCCGGAACAGGAAATAAAGCACCAGCAGGAAAAGCGCGATCGGCAGAAAACCGACCACGGTTTGCGCAAGCATGTTCGATTCAGTCTTGATTGCGGGCTGG
>DATHHK010000303.1:0-18838 GCA_035317225.1 Candidatus Udaeobacter sp.
CTGGAGGCGGGCGCCGAAGAGTTGACAACTGACGACGATCAGTATGTTATCATCACTTCCCACGATCAGCTATACGCGGTAGCTGAGGCTCTCAAGAATGCGGGCGTAACCACCGATGGGCAAAAGTTTACATTCATTCCCGATACTACTGTTGCGGTGCCCGACGAAGCCGCGGTACGTCAGGTGCTCCGCTTGTGTGATGCGCTTGACGACGACGACGACGTGCAAAACGTCTATTCAAATCTAGAAATTCCCGACGAATTGTTGGCCAAATTGCCGGCCTGAAAAACTATTGCTTCCAGGAGACGTGTTAAGGCGGTGCTGCGCCGCGAAGAATTTAGCTTATGAACCAAGAAAACGAAAACCAACCTGTGCCCACTGAGTCCGCCTCGCCGGAGCAACGGCATCCCCGTCCGCGCCGTCGTTTCCCGCGAAAACGTTACCGGGGCAGGGACGATCGATTCAGGCGCGACGACGCAGAGGCCTCGCCAAATTCTTCGTCAGTGAATGCTGATCCTGCCGGAGCGGCCACTGAGGTCGAAACTATTGACCGGCCCGGCTCAAGTGGGCGCGAGGGGGCGGAGGCTGGTGCCGAAGGTGGCGAACAAGTTCAGGCTGAACCGGAATTCGGCGAAGGTATCATCGAAATCTCAGGCAAAGGTTTCGGGTTTCTGCGCGATTCGAAGCGCAATTTCGTGCAAACCCCGCAGGATATATTTGTAACTCCCGAGATTGTTCGCCGTTTCGGTTTGCGCGATGGGATGTGGATCTATGGTGAAACGCGGCGCGGCAGCCGCGGCCCGCAATTGGTCAAGCTGCTCAAGATCAATGGCGACGAGCCGGCGAAATATCAGGGTCTCACGCCGTTTGAAGAATTGACTACGATCAATCCGAACAAACGAATCAAGCTCGAGACGGCGCCGGACCGTTACACAACGCGGATCATGGATTTGATGACGCCGCTCGGCATGGGGCAGCGAGGTCTGATTGTCGCGCCGCCGCGCACAGGCAAGACAACACTGCTGCATCACATCGCCGAGGCAGTGGCAAAGAATCATCCGGACGTCATTCTGATTATTCTCCTTGTCGATGAGCGCCCGGAAGAGGTGACCGATTTTCGTCGTTCGCATCCAACGGCAGAATTGATGGCCAGCTCGAACGATGCCGACATCAAAAGTCACACGCGCATTGCGCAATTGGCGATCGAGCGCGCGAAACGCCTCGTCGAAGCAGGAAAACATGTATTCATCCTCCTCGATTCCATCACGCGCACCGCTCGCGCGTTCAATAATGCAATGGGCGGCGGGGGCCGCACCATGAGCGGTGGTATCGATGCGCGCGCCATGGAAATTCCACGGAAAATTTTTGCCGCTGCGCGTAATACCGAGGAAGCCGGCTCTCTCACGATTGTTGCTACGGCACTGATCGAAACCGGCAGCCGCATGGACGAACTGATCTTTCAGGAATTTAAAGGCACCGGAAACATGGAAATGGTGCTCGACCGGAAAATCAGCGACCAGCGGATCTATCCAGCCGTGGACATTTTTCTCTCTGGCACACGGCGGGAAGAGTTGTTGCTGCAACCGTGGGAACTGGAGAAAATTAATCTTATTCGGCGCGGCCTGGCCGGACACAAACCAGAGGAAGCAATTCAGCGATTGTTGATGTTTGTGAAAAAATTCCCGACCAACGTTGAGATGCTCAAGGGCATTCCGGGCTGATCGGTTCGCGGGCGATTGCCGGTCTCAACGCGATCGGACACAGTTCACAATTCGCTGTGCGCACTCGAAAGCTCTCCAAGATTTTTTACCGAAAAGTCCTTGGGAGAAAGCGGTGGCGCGAAATTTCCGAGCTAAGTACCTCGGGAATTCATCAAGCTGTCCTGCGAGCAATCGCAGATGTACCTGCCGTGCCGTCGAGCGGAGACCACCTCGATGTGGGCAGCGGGACCGGGGAATTGTTGGCGCTCGTTCGAGCGCGTTATCCCTTTCGTTCGTTTGGCTGCGATTACACGGATAAATTGCTCTCCGTTCCAGGTCCCAGAATCGACACTGTCGATCTGAATCGCCAACCGCTTCCGTACACCGATAATCGGTTCGCGCTCGTTACATGCATCGAGACGATTGAGCACTTGGAAAACTACCGGGAAGTCATCCGGGAAATCTATCGTGTTCTGCAACCAGGGGGCGTCGCGGTATTTTCGACTCCAAATATTTTGAATCTGCGCTCACGTCTGCGCTATTTGTCTTCCGGCTTTTATAACTTGTTCGGTCCTCTAGCGCCTGACGAATCTGATATTCACACCACGCGCGGCCACATCAACCCAGTGAGTTGGTTCTATCTTTCGCACGCTCTTCTCAGTTTTGGTTTCCACGATTTGAAACTGACAGTGGACAAGTACCAACGCCGCTCCCTTCTGGCTTTTCCGTTTCTAATAGTTCCTCTCCGTGCCGCCAACTGGATCGTCTATCATCGCGACAAAAGTACCTACGGCACGCTGGACGAGCGGAATGCTTGGGCTGTCCGAGCGATGAATTCGCCGGGCTTGCTGCTTGGACGAACGCTGATCGTTACCGCGATTAAGCCGGCGTAATGTGCTGTTGGTAGAGTGCGTGAATCTCCTCGCGAGAATTTAGATAATCGCGACGGAAAACGTCGAATTCCTGATAGCCAAGACGGATGGCAAACTTTCGTTGTTCGTCTGGATCGCTCGGGAGCGTTGAAATGCTTCTGTTGTCATATCGACGCAACACAAGCTCGCAGCGACGCAAAAACGAATAAGAGTTCTTGAGCTTTGCAGTGTCCGACTCGTCCAGATGTCCGTGCTCGTGCAATCGATCGACGGCGCGCTCCCAGTTCTGTTCCCAGATGTTTGCGCGCATCTGCAACGCTTGAACGAGGAATTCCGCTTCGATGATGCCGCCAGCTCCGGTCTTTAAATCGAGAAAATCCAATCCGCCTCCGCGCTCGCGCCGAATGCGCAGCAGCATGTCGTCAATTTTTATGAAAAGGCCGGCATCCTGGCTTGCGCGCCGCCATGCGCGTTTTGCAATCTCCATGAATTCGTTTTGCAACGGTCCGCTAATGCCGCGCGCGCGAGTCAGAGCCTGCAATTCCCAAGGCTGCGCCCGGCTCGCATAGTACGACTCGTAAGTTTCAAGAGAGCAAACAACCGGACCTTTTTCGCCTTCCGGGCGTAGCCTTGCATCCAGCGCCCAGATATCTCCCTCAGCCGTTGGCTGGGCAATGGCGCTCATGAGATTCTGGGCGGCGCGAATGTCTTCGCCCACGAACAAAACGTCCAGGTCCGCGCCGTAACTGATCTCGCGTCCCCCAAATTTTCCCAGCGCGATGACGGTTAGTTGCTCGCTTGCGAGGAGCTTCCCGACGACAACGAGACACGCTTCCGCGACGTCGGAAAGCTCGGCAAAAGTCGCCGCTGGTTGGATAAGTCCCAGCACGTCGCGCAGGATTATGCGCAACAGTTGCCTTTGTCGGTACGTCCGTATCGGGTCCAAATTGTTTGCATCTGCGCCTAACGAATCGAGGCGCCGCAGATTTTCTGTTACCGAACGTGGTTCGCCAAACGTTGGATCTCGGGTGATGTCTTCTAGAAGCTGCGGACGGCGAATCAAAAGCTCGCTGGCGAAGCGGCTGGCATCGAAAGTCTTCACAACCAGCTCAAGCAACCGAGGATTTGCGACGAGAAGCTCAAAGAACAAACTCCGCAAACCGTAACCCTCCACGAGGCGAACGAATTGATTGAGCGTCGCATCCGGATCCGCGGTCTTAGAAAGCCATCCTAGCAATGCCGGACGCAGCTTGCGAAAGATCTGCCGTGTTCGTGGCGCGATATGGAAACGTCCGGTGCCCTGCGCGAGGTCCGATAGCGCCTTGGTTGCGCGTTTCTGGTCGCTGAAAATTTCGAGATCGTCCGCCTTGGGCACTGTTGCCGCTGACGTAGACGTTCCCGAAACGATCCGTTCAAAAATTGGACGCACTGCGCGTATCCTTTCTTGCAGAGCAGCGGTGAAATCTTCACTCGAGGAAAACCGAAGGCTCAGTGCGAGACTTCGCAAAGCTTCCGGGTCTCGAGGAACAATGTGCGTTTGCTGTTCGGCCTCTATCTGCAAACGATGCTCCACACGACGGAGGAACCGGTAAGTGTTGTCGCAAGTCAGCACGTCCTCCCGCGGAAGAAGGTCCAATTGACGAAGCGCTCGCAGCGCCTTGAGCATACTTGATTCCTGCAAGAACGGATGCCGCGCTCCGTGGATAACCTGCAAGGTCTGCACGATGAACTCGATCTCGCGAATACCGCCGCGCCCAAGTTTCACGTCGCGTTCGAGCTTGTCCGCGCCGACTATATCGCGCTCGATGCGCCGCTTGATACCGGCCATTTCATCCAGCAAATCGGGCGATGCGCTCCTGGGATAAATAAACGGCTGATGTTGCCGTAGGAATTCGTAAGCCAGCTCGCGGCTGCCGCCGATCCCGCGTGCCTTGATCAGCGCAAGACGTTCCCAGGTTTCGCCGAATCCCGCATAATAATTTTCCATGCTCTCGAGCGAGCGGGCCAATGGTCCCGCCGAGCCCTCCGGTCGCAGACGCAAATCGACGCGAAAAAGCGAGCCAGCTGGATGCCACGTCGAAAATGTTTCGAGGATTCTCTTTCCCAGCCGGTTAAAGAATTCGTGATAGGAAACGTGCGCCGTGAGCTGGCCTTCCTCACTGTAGAGAAAGAGAAGATCAACGTCCGAGCTGTGATTTAGCTCACCGCCACCGAGCTTGCCCAGTGCAAGAATGGCGAATTCCGCGTTGGGCGAACCATATTGTTGCCGCAATTCGGTGTTCCAATGTTCGAACACATTGCGGATACAAATCTCCGCCACCTGCGAAAGCTCGCCGGTGGTTTCCTCGAGCGACGCGACGTTTGCAAGCTCGCGAACCGCGATGCGGGTCATCTCACGGCCCTTCCAAAAACGTAGAGCAGAAAAACCTTGATCTGCGATCGAGTTGCCGGCCGATCTCTGTAGGTAGCCCAGCATTTCACCGTACCTGCGAGGAGCAGAACAGATTTGCGGCTGACAAAGCCACAGCAGGCTGTCCGGATCGTGCGTGAGGCGCGCCGCGCAAATGCTGGAGACCGCGAGAAGATGAAGCAGGGCCGCTTCGCCCAGCGGAAATTGTTCGACGACATCGACAAGTGGTCGCGCTGTTTCGGGCCAGTGTTCGCTAAGCTGAATCAGGACCCTCTCGACCTGTGCCGGGTTAATTGAAGCGGCCGCTTTTTCGCGAATCCAATGATCACTACCAGCCATCGTGCAGAACATCACGCGGATTTCAGCGAAGGCCAGCTGGTCAGGGGCGGCTTTCCGATCAGGCTCAGGGCGTGGGCGCCGAGACGCGAAGCGCTCTCTTCCGGATTCGAAAATCAACCGGGCAATTACCGGCGAGTTCGCCATCCAGCTCCAAGGGGACGTCCTGTTCGCTGGTTATGCGCAGCTGCCGCGTCTGAAAATATTCGATTTCCGGAACTTTAATGTCGGAGCTGAATACAACGTCCTGCAGATACTTTATGATCTCGAGATAGCCGAGCCGTTTGAAGACAACGACATCAAACAAACCATCGTCGATGATGGCCTGTTTAAAAAATGGGAAGGGTCCTCCGTAAAGGCGGCCGTTCCCAATGAGAACAAACGATCCCTCCTCCACAGGAGTATGATCCGATGTAATGAACAGCTTGGGTGGTTGCCGTGCCGCGATATGCGCTGCGGAGATGAGATAGCTGAGCGGACCGAAGCTGCGTTTAAAAGCGACACTGGTCTCTTTCACCACCTGGGCGTCCAATCCCACCCCGGCAAGCTGGACAAAATATTTTCCGTTGGCGCTTGGCAGATCGACAAGGCGAACGTTTGTATCTTCGATAATGTCCCAGCAACGCTGGAGACTATTCAACGGCAGGCCAAGCTCCATAGCGAAAACGTTCACACTGCCCATCGGTAGCACACCCAGGGTGGCATTGCTGCCGGCGAGTCCATTTGCTACTTGGTTGACTGTTCCGTCGCCGCCTGCAGCGACGATCCGGGTAAATCCCTGCTCGACTGCGCGCCGGGCCAGTTCCTGGGCGTCGCCAGACTGGGACGTAACGCGGACGGGGCAATCGCCAGTGAGGGATTCGATTCGCTCCTGCCAGCTCCGAACGTGTTCAGGGCTGCCAGCCGTGGGATTGAGAATGACAATCGTATCGGTCACAAGTAAAAGTAGCAGAGGGCTTTCGTCTTTTCTTCAAACTCGGACTGCGTAACGTCTTACGGTGAAAAAATTGCGCCGGGTTCCATTGATCGCTCTAGGGGCGGTGGTTGCGCTTGGCGCGATTCTTTTGACCGGCGTGAATCTGTATGTGCAATCGCAGGGTACGCACGCGAAGATTCAGCAAGAATTGAGCCGACGCCTCGGCACCACGCTCGGAATCCGTAGCATGAGTGTGACACCCTGGGGTGGACTGGAGCTAAGCGGCATCACAATTGCGCAAACTTCGCCGGTCGATCCGAGGCATTTCCTTGAAGCAAAAACATTTCGACTGCGCGTTCGTTTCCTCTCTCTTTTTTCACGGCGCCTGGTCATCAAAGAGGTCTCACTCATCAATCCAAATGTAGTTTGGCCGCAAGACGTGGAAGGAAAATGGAAATTACCCAGATCACGAGGAACAAAGACGGCGGCTCCTAGTGTGTCCAAGCCGGAAGTACGAATCCAACCGGCTCAAACCTCTCAAACATCTACCGCTCCTGTCGTTGCCGTTTCTCCGGCGAATCTTCCTTCTCCGGCCCAGGCAATAGTCAGCAATCCATCTCCGATGCAGGAACCGAGACTGGCGGTGCCTCCGGAGGTCCGACGCGTCAGTATTAAGAATGGCAATTTCAGTTTTCTCGATCACACCGGCAGGCTGCTTGCGAGTTTTGATGGGGTAGACTTTCGCACCAACATCCGCAGAGCTTTGGCGCTTCACGGGGATGCAAAGGTGGCGAGAATCTCCTTGCAGGACCGTTTTTTTCTGGAGCAACTGCGCTCCCCCCTGCGTTACGAGCCCGACGTGCTGGAGCTTTCCAAGATTTCCGCGCGCGCCGGTAATGGTGAGATCAACGGCTATTTTGCGATGCAACCGGAAGCGGAGGACTCTCCGTTTACCACAAGCGTAAAGTTTCGCAATGTGCTGGCCGATCAGATTATCGCAGACGCAGGCGGACCCAAGGGAATCGTGCACGGCAAATTGGAGGGAAATTTCCAGGCTTCGGGCAAAACGGCCGATCCAGAAGCGTTCGTTGGAAAGGGTGAGATTTCCCTGCGCGATGGGCGGGTCGAGCAATACAGCTTGCTTGTGCTGCTGGGGGAGGTTCTTCAGATTGAAGAACTGAGAGAGCTTCATCTCGAGCAAGCGGAGGCGAAATATCATGTGCGTCCAGGCTTGGTCACGATCGACGAATTGATTTTGCGCTCTCCGAATATTCGTCTCACCGCGTCGGGAACAGTGGCATTTAACGGCAAGGTGAAGCTTGATTCGCAGCTCGCGATCAACGACAAAATTCGCGGCCAGCTTTTCAAAGCGATTCGCCAGAATTTTCAACCGATCAACGAACCGGGTTATTCTGCCATCAACTTTCAGGTTGGCGGCACCATCGATCGGCCAAGCACAAACTTAGTGGACAGGCTGGTCGGCCGCGATATCAGCAGCATGATTAACAGCTTCTTTGGCGGCGGAAAAAAGGAGCGGGCAAAGAAGAAAAAGAAACAGATCAAAGAAGCCGCGCCCGCAACGCCTGAGCCTGGCGATGCGGGCAACGGATTGCCCGGCGCGCCAACCACTTCTGTTTCACCCCAGGAGGCGCTGCCTGAGGCTACCGCGACGCCAACGCCCGCCGCGTCGCCATGAGAGTGATCGCCGGCAGCGCCGGCGGAATCCGCCTGGCAGTTCCGAAGCGGGGTGTCCGACCAACGATGGATCGTGTCAAAGCTGCTATCTTTTCCAGCCTGGGCGACGCCATGGTGGGTGCGCGCGTCCTCGATCTTTTCGCGGGCAGCGGCGCACTCGGAATTGAAGCACTCAGCCGCGGCGCGTCTTCTGTTGTTTTTGTTGAGGGAGAGCGACAATCAGCGGAGATCATCGAGAGCAATCTTGCCAAGACAAAGTTGAAGGGACGAGTTCGACAGCAGGACGTCTTCGATTTCCTTCGGCATGCTTCCGACGCAGAAATGTTTGACCTCATCTTTGCGGATCCGCCGTACGAAAAAACGGAGGCCGGTGAGCGTTTCACCGAAAAACTGCTGGCTAACGAAGCGTTGTCTCAACTACTGGACCCGGATGGAGTTTTCGTCCTGGAAAAGCGCCCAGCCGAGGCTCTTCCTGACACGATGCTGTGGCGGCTATTTCGTCAGAAAACATATGGCGCCACTGAGGTCTTGTTTCTTTCCGGAATCCGCAATCAAAAATTCTCAACGTATAATTGAATGATTCGTTTCATTTACAATTTGTTCTGGCCAATCGGACTGTTGTTCTTTTTACCGGGCTATTTGGCGAAGATGATTCGTCGCGGCGGTTACGGCGAAAAGTTCGGACAACGCCTGGGAATTTATGATGGTGAACTACGCCTCCGCTTGTCGAAGCGAGAATCGACCTGGCTGCACGCGGTAAGCGTTGGGGAAGTAAATATCGCATTGAAACTGGCCCATGCATTACGCGCGCTCGAACCAGATTTGTGCTGCGTCCTGACTACGACCACTACAACTGGTTTTGCACTGGCAAACAAGAACGCGCCGCCTTGGATCGACGTCCTATACACACCGGTCGATTACTGGCCGATCATGCGACGTGCGTTTTCGGTGATCAGGCCGACGCGGATCGTGCTGGTGGAAGCTGAAGTTTGGCCAAACCTTGTCGCACTCGCGCACGAACGCCGAATTCCAACGATATTGGTGAATGCGCGCTTGTCGCCGAGATCGGAGAGCAGGTTTAGACGGTTCCGATTTTTTGTAGCGCCAACATTTCGGCAACTGGATCTGGTCTGCGCACAGGAGTTGGATGATGTCGAGCGATGGGTGGCGATCGGGGTTGCGCGCGACCGGATTCGCGCCGTTGGAAGTATCAAATACGATCCAGATGGACGTGACCAGGCTTTGGAAGCGCAAGAAAGCGCCCATCAAGCCGGCTTCACTCATGCCGATCGAGAAAGCCACGTGTTGTTCGGCGGCAGCACCCATCGTGGGGAAGAGGAAATTCTTGCGAGCATTTTTCTACGCTTACGCCAGCAATTTCCATCGTTGCGGTTATTCATTGCCCCGCGGCACGTCGAACGGCTGCGCGAAATACGCGCTCAATTCGGCGCCTTGCCAATGCGCATGACGCTGGCAAGCGAAGTGGCGAGCGGTCGTGAATCAGACGCGGATTGCATTGTTCTCGATACAACAGGTGACCTTCATCGCTGGTATGCTATCGCCACGATTGTGTTCATGGGGAAAAGCCTGACTGCGCACGGCGGGCAAAATCCCGTGGAGCCAATTATCGCGGGCAAACCAGTCGTGTTTGGTCCGCACATGGAGAATTTCGCTACGCTGGCGAAGGCGCTGGTATTGAAGAAAGGCGCAATCCAGGTTTCCGATATGGATTCGCTTGAACTGACGATCGCCGAGCTTTTGCGCGATAGCGAAGCGCGCAAACGGCTCGTCCAACGGGCGCGGGAAGTTTTGCGCGAGCATCAAGGCGCAACCGCGCGCGCAGCGGCGTTGATTCACGAACTCAATCCCATTGTATAGCCAAGGCGCCATGCGTCATCTCGAACGAAAAACCTGAAACAGTTCGGCGATTTGCCTTGCGTGAAGCAGTGGCAATTCTGATATTGCCCGACTTTGTGTGACCCTATCGTCTAGAGGCCCAGGACACCGCCCTTTCACGGCGGTAACACGGGTTCGAATCCCGTTAGGGTCGCACTGGTTTTCATAAGCGTATTGCACAACGAAACGCTTACCGTCATCGCGATGCACGGGAGCCTCGACGAATGGGAGCGCCTCATGGGAGCAGTTGCGAGGCGGTGAACGATTGCAGCGCCGCTTTAAGGGCGGACACGTCTACCCAGTTGACGGCAGCGCAAAGGGATCGAGACTATTGGCTAGTTCTTTGTTTCGCTTAATGGATCGAGCCAGGAGTCGATCCAACGGGGGAACCAAATCTCTGTTTCGCAGTGCGAAGCGGATCGGGGCGAACGATGCGCGGCATCGAGAGCATTTAGTGGCTCTAGCCCGACAGCTAACCTCGTCAGCCTCATTAAAGAGCAAAGGCGTCCTTCCAAGGTCTGCTCTTGCTGAGTGGCCTGTTTCGCCGCGCGAATCGGTCAATCCACCACAGACGTTACGAGCCATGGCCGAAGAATACCGAATTGAGCAATCCGCAAGCCGCGGTAGCGGGACCGGTGTCGTGATCCGTCAAGAAATCACGATCATTAATGAGTTGGGTCTGCACGCGCGACCAGCAGCAGAATTCGTTCTCGCCGCAAAAGCATTCCGCTCCGAGATTTGGCTGGTCAAAGGAGAGGAGCGATTTTCTGCCGCCAGCATTCTCGAGGTGCTGTGCGCCAACCTCAATTGCGGAGACACTGCGACAATTGAAGCAGAAGGGCCGGATGCGGAGGAGGCCGTTAAGCGATTAGTTGAGCTGACAGGCGCATTTAAGAAGAGGGATTCGGGCAGCCCATCGAGCGGCCGCCGCAGAGTAGAAGAAGGCGATTCAATGCCGCCGCCACTCCGCAAGCTTCTGCTGCCGCTGCTATTCGAGGTGGCCGCTTCGCCATATTTGATCGCCGACTCCATCGGGATGTGGCACATGGGCGAAGAGCGCTTCTGGATGCCGCGCTTCATTTTCCAGCGCACGCAGCGGATGAAGCGTCGAATCAAAGTGGGCCTCTTCGCAGGCGTTCACGGGGATGAGCCCGAGGCGGTCCTGGGTTTGGTGGACCTTGTCCGCGCCCTCAACGCGCGTCCCGAAGTTGGGCGCGACTACCAGCTCTTCATTTATCCGATGTGTAACCCAAGCGGACTTGCCGACGGTACTCGCTGCTCCAGGTCCGGAGTGGATTTGAATCGCCAGTTCTGGCGGGATTCCGCGGAGCCGGAAGTACGCCTGCTGGAGGCGGAGATTCGTCAGCAGGAGTTTGAAGGCATCATCTCGCTGCACACTGACGACACGAGCGACGGTGTTTACGGTTTCGCGCATTACGGCACGGGAACGGATGACCTGCTCCATGACGCTTTGGAGACGGCACACCACGCGCTTCCGCGATGTCGTTCCACTCTTATTGACGGTTTTGCGGCAAACAACGCGATCGTGCGCGAATGTTATGCAGGCGTACTTTCAGCTCCTCCGGAGCGGCAACCGCGGCCGTGGGAGATCATTTTGGAAACGCCGCAGCGCGAGCCGGAGCGTTTGCAGCGACAGGCATTCGTCCTTGCGGTAGCCATGATCCTCGCGCGTTACCGAACGCAATCGTCCTGAATCGATACGCCCTGGCACATGCTCCCGATGCAAAAGTACGGCGCCGCTTGACCATGACTGATAGGGATATTGCGGGTGAGGCGCAAAACTGCGTCACGCAAACAAAACGCGTTCGGGTGACGAACGCCCTTGGCGTCTACCGCATAACCAATGCCACAGGCATCGCATTGCATTCTTAGGTGTAGTCGAAGAGCGCCATGAAACCGAAGTCCATGTGCAGCTGTTGGTGGCAGTGGAAGAGGGTAAGGCCGGGATTGTCGGCAACGAAGTCAACCTCCAACTGCTGATAGCCGCCCAGCATCGCCACGTCCTTCATGATGCCGGCGGTTTTAGTTCCCGCCAGATTCGTCAGTTCAAAGCTGTGGCGATGAAGATGGATAGGATGGATGTCGTCGCTGGCATTGCGCATCCGAATGCGATAGCGTTTTCCCTCCTTTAAATGAAATGAAGCAGGTGCCATTTCGTTGCTCATAGGATAGGCGACGCCGTTGATGGTCCAGCGATTGAAGCCTTCTTCAGCAGCATTGTCTTTGGCGAAAGTCATGTCGAAAGTTTCATCGGGATTGGGAGCGGACGCGCCTGGCTTGGCAAAATTGGTATAATCCCACCGAAACGGCTTCGGTTTCACCCATTGGGGTTTGCCAGATCGGCTTGCATATTCGACAATCACGCCCATGCCATGGCGGCGGTCGTCGTCCGCCAGATCGCCCAGGATCCATACACCGGGGTGGTTCATTTCAACGATGGCAGAAATGCGCTCCGCCGTGCCGATCCATAGAACGGGAACGCGCGCTGGATTCGGGACAGCGTTACCATCGAGGGCGATGACTTCGAAGAAGTGACCGGGTAAGGCTAGGCTCCGAATTTCCGTCGCGCTGCCATTCAAAATGTGAAACAAAACGCGCTCGCCCTGTTTGACTCGAATGGGTTCGCCATGCCCAAGCATCCGGCCGTTAATGGTAAAGAACGTGTAACCCACTTCGTATCCGTGCGGCATGCCTTTGGCGAGAGAAGCTTTCATAGCGGCTTCGCCAGTTTCTTTTAGATTTTTGTCAGTTGCCGATGGCGATAGAAAATCCTGAGGCATGTCACCGCCGCGACTGAGAGTCGGTTCGAATTCTTTTAACACCAGAAAGACCTCGCGATCGTAGCGACCTGGATTTTCTTTCGGCTCGATGTAAACCGGTCCGACCTGCTCGCTGTATTGGCCTGCCGAAAGATCGGCCCCGGCGCGATTGTGCGTATGATAGAAGCGCAAACCTGCGGGGTTAGGTATGAAGGTGATCCGGCGCTCGCCGTTGGCAGGAATGTAAGGTGTGCCCTCCTCGGCAGCGCCATCGACGTCAGTAGAGACTTTCTGGCCATGCCAATGCAACTGCTCAGGTGTATCGGTCTCATTGAAAATATCTATCGTCACCTGCTTGCCTTCTTTGAAACGAAGGAGCGGTCCCGGAAACTGACCATTGTAAGTGATGCCCGAAAGAATTTGGTTAGGCGCGATCTCGATAGGGGCCGCCTTAATGCGCACCGTATAGTCGGCCGCGGCTTCGCCTTGGGCAGCAAAAACATTTTTTGGAGAAAACAGGAGCGCACCGGCTGCCAGTCCGGTAGTCCGCAGAAACCCGCGCCTCGATTCAACAAATCTCGCCATTGAAGGAAATCTCGCCTTTAACAACCGGATGTATAATTCAATCCGCCGCGCTTATCACCGTGTGGCGCGGGCATCTCGACACGAGCACCGCTACGCCTACAGCCAAAAGCGTTTTCTTCATTGGGCTACTGAATTTTTCCAAAACAAAATGCAAAGGTTCGGCGTTGATATTGCGTGGCCATACGGGTGAGGTTCGGTTGCGATGAGGCGGGTTCTGGAGCGGCATCGCCGCTCCTTGGAATAGGACCCCCGGTCGAGGCAAGTCCCGGAGATGTTCAGCCGGAATTCAACCAAGGTGTAAAACCAGATGGACTTAACTCTTGAGCAATTCCTGAGACTGATAGAGCTAATATTCATCTGCCAGATACCGGGATGGACCCTTTTACTCGGCTATTTTCTAGCAAAACGGTGACCAATTTGTTTTTTTCGTCTAACGCGCTTATTCCCACCGAAATCGCGCGAATTCGTGAAACCACCCTAAGACGCTCGCCGGTGGTTTACCAAACTGCGGCACTGGATGCTGGGTTCAAGAACGCTCTTCGCGTTTATGATAGAGCTGGCAAGGCGATCGAAACGCATTAGAAGATAGCGGGTCCGCTTGTCATGGCCTTCAGCTCGACTCAATTCAACTTTTCCGATAAAATTGCGATCGTTACCGGTGGCGCTACTGGAATCGGCCGCGCAACATCACTTCTTTTTGCACGCCATGGCGCAAGAGTAGTGATTGGCGACTTGAATCCAGAAGGGGCTAAAACCGCCGAATTGATCAAGACCGATGGAGGCGAGGCTCTCTTCGTGAAGACGGACGTCCGGGATGCCGAGCAGGCCAACAATCTCGTTGCAACTGCGGTGAAAACGTATGGTGCATTGCACTACGCATTTAACAATGCCGGAATTCTTCCTGCGGCTGCGCCGTTGGCTGAGCTTGAAGAGTCAAGCTTTGATGAAGTCATTGCAGTGGATTTGAAGGGCGTGTTCCTTTGCATGAAATACGAGATTCGGCACATGCTCAAGGCCGGTGGCGGTGTGATCGTGAACAACGCGTCGATTGCCGGCATGATTGCGGATCCAGGCATCGCCCCGTACGTGGCCGCAAAACATGCTGTGATCGGATTATCCAAAGCGGCGGCACTTGAATATGCGAGCCACAAAATTCGGATTAACGCGCTCGCTCCGGGGTTAGTCGAGACCGGGATGACCAAGCACTGGTTCGATGATCCTTCTATCCGCGAAACGTTGCTGGCGAATTCTCCCATGGGGCGCCCAGCCCAACCTGAGGAGATTGCCGGGATGGTGCTGTTTTTGTGCTCTGATTTCGCGTCGTTCGCCACCGGTCAGGTTTTCGTGGTCGATGGCGCGTATACCGCGCGATAGGCGCAAAGCAATACTGTCATATTTGTTCGCTGACGATTAGAGCCACCTCAGCGTTGCTTTCCTTATTTTGCTCGACCGGTTTCGACTCGCACGAACGGGTGCTCGAACGAACAATAAAAGAACAGACCCCAATCGGGTGAATCGGAGGTGAGCCCAATAGGCAGACCCAGACCAACGACCAATTGCGCATCATTCGGCAGGTTGAGCGCGTAACGCGCGCCAGGGGAAATGAGTGCAGTCGTCGAGCGGTTCACAGTCGCCTCAGGTGAGAGCACCCCTTCGGCTATATCGTCGTTCCATCCTGCAACTGTTTCGAGCATGAGATTCAGGTCGCGGTTCACAGCGAAGATCGCGCTGGCGCCGAGATTGTAATTCATGAGGTCGTGGTTCCGCGAATTAGGAAATACCGACATGCCGGCGTTGAAATGTAGAGTCCAGCGATCGCTCACGATCTTGCTGAAAGGCAGATTGGTCTCGTAACCCACGCTGCCGACGCCCAGATCCTTGTCTGGATCGCCAGTCGGAAGGACAAGAGAGAAACGTGGCGCGAAAGCTGGAGTGTGCTCGTCTTCTGTCAACGCCTGCAGCCGATAGTTGAGCCGCATGTCTTCCATGCCGTTGTCGTCTTCTGTAAAGGCGTACGGAATGGTGTAAGAAAACTGATGCGTCTGACTGAAGACGGGCCACTCCTGGGTGAAACTTGGAGTGATCTCGCGCGAGCCGTTGGTGAAATTGATCGGAACATTCAAGATGTGCTGCACCACACCCGCTTCCTGGTTATAAGCTTCTTCAATGAAAAAGGAGTTGTCCTGGATTCCTTTGGCAAGTTGCTCGGAGGCGATCGAAGTAACGACCGGCGCCGGGCTTGCTACAACCAGAAAACGAGCGACCGCGACAAAGGCGCACGACTTCGATTTTGCGCTGAGAGCTGAGAACTGCGGATGTTTCATGGCAGGCGAAGTTCTTTGTCCAATCTTTCCGCAGTAATCGCACAAAGTCGCGAAATATTGAAAGCGGATTCGATGCGGTTCCGGCCGTTTTTGATGGCGAGCGCTTGAATTTACCTAGGCTGGTAGTTGGTTTAGCTTAATCAAACCGATGCAGACCACGTTTTATCAGTCTGAATCTGACCAGCCACATCCGGGGAGGTCCCGCTTGATCATCAAAGCGCATCCGGAAGTCCGGCAATTAATGGTGCGCAATCCGTGGACGGCGCTCATCGCCGTCTCAATCGTGGTCATGCAAACGGCCATCGCGTATGGGATGGGAGGACTTGGGTTCGGTTACTGGTGGCTCAGTCTTCTCATCGCGTATTGCGTTGGCGCATTCGCGAATCATGCCAATTACGTCATCATTCACGACGCGACTCACAACCTGATTTTCCGGAACAAAAGCTGGAACAAGATGGTGGCCGTCATCGCCGATCTTCCCAATCTTACGCCCGGGGCAATGGGGTTTCGTGTCTATCATCTAAAGCATCATTCGCATCAGGGGGATTACGAATATGACGCGGACCTGGCGAACCACTGGGAAGCGCGCCTGGTAGGCAATAAATGGTACAAGAAGGCGATCTGGCTCATGCTCTTTCCCTTTTTTCAGCTAACGCGCCCGCCGCGTTTAAAAGCAATCAAGATGTGGGACCGCTGGTTCTTTATCAATTTTGGGTGTGCGGCGCTCTACGACGTGGCAGTCGTTTATTTTTGCGGTTGGCCAGGGTTTCTTTATCTCGTGTTCGCATTCTTCTTTTCCATTGGATTACACCCGGTCGGTGCTCGCTGGATCCAGGAGCATTACACTTACGATTTCGACCAGGAAACCTTCAGCTATTACGGGCCAATCAATCGAGTTGCGCTAAACATGGGTTATCATAACGAGCACCACGATTTGCCCTCGATCCCGTGGAACAACCTTCCAAAACTGCGCGCAATGGCGCCGGAATTTTACAACAACCTGAAATATCATTCGTCGTGGAGTCGGCTGCTCTTCCAGTTCGTCTTTGACAAGCGATACAGTCTCTATTCGCGAGTTGAACGAATGAAAGAAAAGACGGACTTCCAACGGGTCCCCGACATGACAGCCAATCAAGTTGGCGGTCTTGATCTGAGTGCGAGGACCATTAGTTTTTAACAATGGCTGAGCGATTGTACGTCTCGAACAAGAACGAAACCGTGCGCATGTTCGAAAGCGGTTTTATGGAGTTTTTTTCGCGAGTCCATCCGGTGACTCCTTTGGTGCTGTACGTGCCAGTGGTTGGCTACATGCTTTACACCTCTGTATGGCAACGCCAATTGTCGATTGTAGCGGTAACGGCGCTGTTTTTGTTAGGCGTTTTGCTCTGGACGCTGACCGAATATCTCATCCACCGGTACGTATTTCATTACGAACCGAAGACTCGTTGGGGAAAGCAATTGCACTATGTGATTCACGGCGTGCACCACGATTATCCCAACGATGCGCGGCGGCTCGTTATGCCGCCAGTCGTAAGCATCCCGCTCGCGTTTCTCTTCTATGGTCTGTTTCTTCTGTTTTTTGGAAGCCTTACGCCGCCCGTGTTTGCCGGGTTGGTTTTCGGTTATGTCTGCTATGACATGCTCCATTACGCAACGCACCATCTCGCCATGAAACGCGGCGCGTGGCTCTGGCTGAAGCAGTATCATCTTCGCCACCATTTCAAAGACGATCACGTTGGATACGGCATCAGCTCGCCGCTTTGGGATTACGTTTTCCGCACGACGCGAAAGTGAAGGCTGCGTTCCTGTAGCCCCATGCCTTTGGCCTGGTTAAGGCTTGTTTTTTTTGAAACCGGGCGGCCACATGCCACTAAAATCTTGTCTCAAATCCGAAACTCGCTAGATTGAATGCCCCGACACGGAACTCGGCTGCATGCGGATGCAGCGGACAACTTCGTAAGGAATCTGTGAAACACGAAAGCTCTCAACTTTGCCGGGACGCGCCGTCCTTTCGGACGGTAGCGAGCGAAAGGCAGTGTACCATTTGATGAATCCGGACCCGGCAAAACTCAGTCTGAGTAATTTTCTGGCGCATGAAACGAGTGATCCGCTCGAGCCGCCGCCTGGATTCACGCATTGGATGCGACAGGCGTCGTTCGCGGTGGAACTTTATGAACCGGAGCTGCTGGCCAGTGCCGATGCGCGTACGACCATCGATTACAACGGCCGGCCGCGTTCGGTGATCAACCTTTGTTCATACAATTATCTCGGGTTGGCAAATCATCCTGAAGTCATCGCCGCAGCGCAGGAAGCGTTGAAGACGCACGGTCTCGGCGCATGTGGTTCGCCGATGCTCTCCGGCATGACGGACCTGCACCGCGAGCTTGAGCGGCAGGTGGCAAAATTTCTGGGCCGCGAAGACGCGATGCTTTTTAACAGCGGATTTGGAGGCGCACTCGGAACCATCTCCGGTTTGCTGCGCAAAAACGACGTAGCGATCCTGGATAATCGATCGCATTTGAGTTTGCGCGACGGCGCGGCGCTTTCCCGATGTCGGGCGGACAAATTCGAGCATAACGACCCGGCATCGCTCGATAAGGCGCTGGCGCGCAAACAGGCTCGCCGCCAACTCGTGGTGATGGAAGGAATTTATTCCATGGATGGCGATTTCGGCAACCTGCCGGCGCTGCTCGATATCGCAGAGTCGCACGGGGCGAGTGTTTTTATCGATGAAGCGCACTCGATGCTCGCCTGCGGCGAACATGGTCGCGGCGCCGCGGAAAAATTCGGTGTGGAAAGTCGCATATCGCTTGTTTACGGCACATTTTCAAAAGCTTTTGGCGCGCTGGGCGGATTTGTGGCCGGGCCGAAGGAGACGCTTCGTTACCTGCGTTTTTACGCGCACCCGTATGTTTATTCGTGCGCTTTGCCGCCCGTCGTGGTGGCGGCAATTTTGAAAGCGCTGGAAATCGGAATGCGCGAGCCGGAGTTGCGGAAAAAACTTTGGGAGAACGCCGATTATTTTCACGCGCAACTGCGCAACGTTGGCATCGATACGGGAGTGTCGACAACGTATATTATGCCGCTGGTGATCGGCGACCGGGAACGCATGTACCGGTTAGGCCACGAGTTGCGACGGCGCGGTTTGTGGGTCGCGCCGGTGGATTACCCAGCGGTGCCGCAAAACAAGATTTGTTTCCGCGCCTGCGTGACCGCCAAACATACCCGCGCCGATCTCGATGAAGCGCTCAACATTCTCGATGACACGCTCAAAGCGGATTCGAAAATTAAGGCGACCACGTTCCGGTTGCGCTGCAAAATGTC
>DATHHK010000304.1:0-12917 GCA_035317225.1 Candidatus Udaeobacter sp.
CCTTCAATTCCTGCACGAGGTGTTGCTGCTTGAGCAACTCGGCCTTCAATTCCTGCACGAGGTGTTGCTGTTTGAGCAACTCGTTTGCCGAGAGAGGCGATGCCGCAGGGGCAACCCCAAGCTGGCCGTTTGCATCTACGACAACCGGGTCACCGGAGACTCCTACACCTGAGATGCCGCCGATAAAGCAAGCTACGTCAAACACGTCGCCAATGCGGATCGTTTCGCTTTCGGCTACCGGCACCGGTGAAGGAGCCGGACCGGCGAACGCACCGATATAGATGTTAAAATCGCCTTCGACGATCGCACCCGCGGAGTCACCGATGGCTACGTTCCCACTGCCGTGTACGTTGTCCGCCATCGCGTCAAAACCCATGACATTGTTGAACGAGCCATCGTCATTGGCCCCAAGCGAATTAAAACCCACTGCGTCGTTTGAGTCGCCATCGACGTTGCTAAAGAGCGCACTAGCGCCAACGGCTGTGTTGGCGTCTCCAAAGCCGGCTCCGGTTGAATCATTGTTCGCGAGCGCGATATCGCCGATGGCCGTATTGGCAGAGGCGCTGATATTGTTAAAAAGTGCTTCCTCGCCAACAGCGTTGTTGCTGGATCCGTCAACATTGGAAAGGAGTGCATTAGCGCCAAAAGCATCGTTGGAGTCGCCGCTGACGTTGCTTTCTAGTGCCTCAGCACCATTGGCCGTGTTGTTGTTGGCGGTCGTGTTGCTAAAGAGCGCCTGGAAGCCAGTGGCGGTGTTCAATCCTCCTGTATTTGAAGAGAGCGCGTTATCGCCAACGGCGGTATTCTCTGGAACCGTGATAACCGCGCCAAATCCCGGAGGTCCCGGAGGTCCCTGTGCTCCTTGTAGGCCTTGCGGGCCCTGTAATCCTTGCGGGCCCTGTAATCCCTGAGGTCCCTGTGGGCCTTGAGGTCCCTGAGGTCCCTGTGGGCCTTGTGGTCCCTGGGGTCCGGGCGGCCCAGGGGGCCCTTGGTTGAAGTTACCGACATCGGCGCGACCAAGCTGGCCGCTCGACGGGTCAACTATGACCACCTCGAGCGGCGCTGCGACAGCCATCGGAACGATTCCCGCTAGATAGACTAACGAATGAATGGATGAGTCACCGACCCGGATCGTGTTTGATTCGCCAGCAATACCCTCACTGCCGATGTCAATATTGTTATCGCCGGTAGTTAGATTAAAGCCCGCGCTCTCACCCAATGCAATATTCCCGTCGCCGCTGACATTGCTTTGCAGTGCGCGGTCACCCACAGCCGTATTGTTCCTGCCTGTCGTGTTGTCAAACAGAGCAAACGCTCCATTGGCCGTGTTGCCGGGGCCGGCGATGTTGCTAAAAAGCGCCCCAGCGCCAGTGGCCGTATTTTGATCGGCGGTGTTGGCGAGAAGCGTCCCAGCACCAATGGCCGTGTTGAAATTGCCTTCTGTATTGCTCAGAAGCGAATCCAAACCAACCGCCGTGTTGAATGTGCCGCTGTTAAGACTCAAAAGGGCGTTTTGCCCTTCTCCAGTGTTGCCTCCGGGATAGCCTCCGTCAGGTGGCGGACTTACGGCTTGCGTCTTTTGGACGAGCGCAAAGCAGACGAGCGCAAATACGATTAGAACTGGTGGAATGTTTGGTTTCATATCCGGGGAGCTTCGGAAAAATCTCGCCAGCTTGTCGAGGCAATTCGCCGCAAAGCACAGCTTTGAGAATTTGCACCCGACGCGCGGGCCACTACAGTCAAATAACTGAATCGGGCGGTTAGCTCAGTGGTAGAGCATCTCGTTTACACCGAGAGGGTCGGGGGTTCGAAACCCTCACCGCCCAGTTTAATTCTCCCTAACTCTTCTTTGGTTCCCAGAGTTCGATCCGGTTTCCTTCTGGATCCATGACCCAGCCAAACTTGCCGTAGTCGTAACTTTCTACCTTGGGATCGACCTGGACGCCTTCGCGCTTCAATTGCGCCAGGACTTCATCCAGATTCTCGACCTGCAGGTTGATCATGAAAGGCTTTGTGCTCGGCGCGAAGTAATCGGTGTCTTCCGGAAACGGAGACCAGACGGTGTATCGCTCGGAGGTTGGATCGTCGGCTTTTCGCCATTTGAATATCGCGCCGCTTTCCTTTTCACATTCGATGCCAAGGTGCAGGCGATACCAATTGCACAACTTATCTGGATCGTTTGCCTTAAAGAAAATTCCGCCGATTCCAGTAACACGTTTCAAGTGATGCTCCTTATTTTAGGGAACGAGCAGCTAGTGCGGCGGCGTTGGCCTGGGTGCCGGAGTTGGACTCCTCGACGGGATTGGACTCACTTTGAAAATGGTTCCCTGGCCCTTAGCGCCGCCTTCCGTGGTCATGCCATAGAGCCATCCGTTAACAAGAATCACGTTGTCGATTGGCTTAGAGCCATCGTCATTATTCGTCTGCCCACTAAAACTGTAAAGGCGTTGGTAATTGTTGCCATCGGTATTGATCACGAAGACCGTGCCCAGGTCATTGTCGCCGCCGTTGGCGGTCGTGCCGTAAAGTTTGTTGTCGACCAGGAGAAGCGATCCATAGGGATTCTTGCCATCGTGATGAGTTTCACCAAACTTATGAAGCAAGTCGAACGATGATCCATCGGTCTTGATTCTGAAGAGCACTCCGTCATCATGATGTCCGCCGTTAGTTGTTATACCGTAGAGATGGTCCCCCGACTGCACTACGTAACCATGATCGCTCGTCGCGCCGTCGTCATGTCCACCGGCAAAGTCGTGCAACTCAGAATAAGTGTTGTCGCTCGTGTCGAATTTGAACACCACACCCAAGTCGTGGTCGCCGCCCTTGCGCGTCATCCCATACAAGATCGTCAGATTGGGATCCAGTGTCAGGCGCCCGTGCGGCTCCTTGCCCGTTGATGATGCACACGCGAAAGAGAATAACGTTTGGAAATTCGCCGGCATAGCTGTAGGCGTCGCTGTCGGGGTAGGCGTAGGCGTGGCCGGATTAAAGGAAAAGATGACACCCTCGCCGTTGTCGCCTCCGGACGCCGTCATGCCATAGAGAATGCCGTTTTGTCCGACTACAAAACAGCTATGCGACTCGTCGCCAATGGAGTTGTGAAGACTCAGGAGCACCTGGTAGTCAGTGCCATCCTGGCCGATTGAAAAGATAATCCCGTTGTTGTGTGTTCCACCCTCCAAAGTGGTCCCGTACAATAGACCGTTAAGCGGGGTCATCGCGTCGTGGCGTGGATTGTCACCGTCATCAAGGTCGCCACCGGCGAAAACGTGATCGATCGAATAAGTCGACGCCACATTGTTAGGATCGAAGTGGAAGATCACACCGTAGCTGCCGATGGTCATGGGCGGGGGCCTGGCCGTGACGATGGTTGTAGTGGTACGCCCGAAAAGCAAGCCGTTCACAGAAGTCAGCGACCCTTTGGGCACAGCTCCATCGATTGGCTCTGTTGCGCCGAACGAGTAGATCGTACTACTGGAAGACGCGGCAACGCCTCGAGGAACCGTCGCCACAACCACTCCAAGCGCCAAAGCAAATACAACGACGTGCTTTACCTGTCTCGTGATCATGGGTAGCAGCGTGTCTGAAGTCCGAGCACTCTAGCAAGATTAAATTGGTTTCAAATCTGCGCTTCGCAGTTCGTGCCGATTAGTGGTTACTGCCACTGGTTCTCGCTTGTTTAGGATACGGCAGGGCAACATGATTTAAGACCACGAGCAGTTCGGCGATTTTTTAAACTGGCGACGTTTACTTTTTCTCATCGTGCCGGTCGTCTTGTCTTGCTGATGCTGTTTCTTTTGGCGCGAGCGAAGCAACGATTTTTTCAAAGCACGGATCTTTCCGCAGTGGATCCCAAAACGGCAGTAGTTTCAGCTGGCCATAGCTGACAGTGCTCGGGGGACGAACGGCGATTGCAAGCTGTTCGCAGGCTAGTTCCTTCTCGCCAACCCATGCAGCGATCATTGCCAAATACCCGATCATAAGCGGGCCGTTGATTGCATCTTTTCCCACCGGAAGAAGCTCGACCGCGCGCCGGCCTTCGCGCAGAGCTTCTTCTTTCCGACCGAGACCGGCGTCAATTAAACCAAGCGCGCACAACGGCGGGGCGTAATTTGGTTGAGCTTGAACCGCTTTTTCCTGCTCCGCGCGCGCAGCGGTGAATGCCGCCCGTGCCGTTTTGTCTTCCTTCGTCATGCGAGCGATAACACCTTCCATTAGGGGGCGATTCAAGTGAACGGCATAGTCGGTCAGGGGTACTTCGCCGAATGCGTTTAATGCATCCTTTGCTGCAGCGACGTCGCGCTCGGCCAGCGCACAACTCAGCCAATCATTGGCGATGTTCGGCAAGGCGGCGGGATCCGTAGCCCGAATTGCATCGATTGCTTGATGCAGCGAATGGGTATCCGCTTTCCAGTGAAATTCTACGGACGCGCGCGCTACCTTTGTATCGACATCGTTCGGCGCGATGGATAACGCGCGATCTAACACGGATTTTTCTTCAGCGTAACGCCGGAGAACTCCGTAACCGATTGCAAACTGCTGAAGCATAGAAAAGTTGCGCGGGTCGAGACCAATCGCCTGCTCAAAGTTCCGCGTCGATTCTTCCCAGTGCCCCTGACGCCTCTGGATGTAACCCTTCAGGGCGAATACGCTGGGAGAATTGGGCAGTGTTTTGTTGGCAGCCTCCAGTTCAGCCAGGGCTCCCTCGTAATCAAGGTATCCTCTATACAGATTTTCTGCGCGTGCCAGGTGTGCTTCGCCGGCCTCAGGGCGGAGGCGAAACGCTGCCTGGATGGCCCCTTCCGCTAGCGCCAAGCGTGCCGGGGAATGGTCGAGGCCAAGGAAGTAAAGCTGGTTATGGGTGTAGGCAAGCTGGCAATAGGCTTGGAAAAAAGCCGGATCACGCGCGACAGCCTGGTTCAGCAGATCGGCGGCCTGGAGCAATTTCGCCTCCGCCCTACTGCTAAATAGCGTCAAAAGAAGGTCTTTTGCTCGCAGGTAAAAATCGTAGGCGACAAGATCCGAGGTTGGTGGCTCTTTGATGGCGACTTTCTCGACAGCCGAGACTTTGGCTTCAAGCTGATCTGCAACTTTTTGCGCGATCTCACTTTGGGTTAGAAACACGTTAGCCAAATCCTGATCGTATTCCGCGGCCCAAACCTGCTTCTCGGTGCGAGTATCTATCAATTGGGCGTTTAAATGAATCCTGCCCGCTTCCCAACGGACGCTTCCCTTTAACACATGAGAGACGTTCAGTGCCCGACCGATTTGTCGGATGTTAGTTACGCCGCGATATGGCATGACGCTGGTGTGGCTAATTACTCTGAGATTGGCCACCCGGCCCAGCTTGGTCATAATGCCGTCTTGGATACCATCGGCAAAAAATGCGCTCTCTTTGGTTTGGCTAAGATTCTCAAAGGGCACCACTGCTATTGCAATACTTGTCGGGCTATGGAGCCGTTCGCTTTTCCAGGTCATTATCCCGATGGCTGTTCCCAGGGCCAACAAGAGCATAGCCATTCCCGCAGCAGCGGGATTGCGTCGCGACCAGTGACACATGCGCACCGGGACCGAAACCGGTCGCGCGATGATGGGGCGGTCTGCCAACCAGCGTTCAAGGTCTTCGGCTAGGTCCCCGGCCGAGCAATAACGCGCGTTCGGTTCGCGCTCCAGACATTTTGCGCAAATGATTTCCAGATCGCGGTCGAGCGCTGGCGCGAGAGAGCGCAGTTTTGGCGCTGGCTTTTCAGTAGCTTGTTGAATAACAGCGAGCACGTTGTCACCCAGGAATGGCGGCCGGCCCGTCATGAGATCGAACAAAATTGCCCCGAGGCTGTAAACATCTGTGCTCGGTCGCAAACTCTGTGTTGAGCCCTCGGCTTGTTCTGGGGCAACATAACCCGGTGTGCCAAAAATCGTCAGCGTGTGGGTAAGATCGCCCGCCGTATCGAGCCATTTGGCCAATCCGAAATCGCTCACCAACGGTTCGCCACGTCCATCAAGCAAAATGTTTCCCGGTTTTAAGTCGCGGTGAAGAATTCCTTGAGCGTGCGCGTACTCGACAGCGCGTGCAACCTTCGCCATGAGCGCCACGCTACTAACTGGTTCGCTGCGTAAAGCAGGGGCGACATCGCGCAAGCTGCCACCTGCGGCGAATTTCATGCTGAAAAACGGGAGGCCGTCCTCGTCCTCACCAACTTCGTAAATAGGGAGGATGTTCGGATGATCCAGACTCGCCGCGGCTTGTGCTTCGCGCCGAAAGCGAATCAGCGTTTCCTGCGAATCAGCCTCGTACGCTAAAATTCGTTTCAACGCGACGATACGCCGCGAATGCCGTTGTCGGGCACGATAAATAACTCCCATCCCGCCATGCCCGATCTCGTCGAGAATTTGATAGTTGCCGAGCCGGCGATCGGGATCGCGCACATCGATCTCAAGGAGCACGTCTTCCAGCGTTTCATTATTAGAAGTATCGGCTCCCAAACCCCGACAGAGCAGACAATTTAGACAAAGGCCGCGTGCAACGCGCGATGTTGATCCACATTCTGCGCACGGGGTCGGCTCCCCTCGAAGCGGTGCCCAGGCAGGGGTACGTCCGGGGTTCATGGTGACGTCGAAAAAGCTTAAAACGGACGCGATGCATTTGGCATCGTTCCGCGCATCTCCTCCATGTCCTTCTACGGAAGCGGCGGAGCGAAGTTCAGTACAAAGTTGAACATCGTCCGGAAACGCTCGCGGAGGCCGTAAAGAAGGCTCACCTTCGCAGCAGTTCCCCACGCCCAATTACCATCTTTGCCAGGCAGTTACTGCGAATCAATTCGCGCTCGGGTCAGCCGGACGAAGATCAATACGTGCGACGCGATAATAAATGGGACCAGAAATGTCGGGAGAAGACTCAATGGAAGTTCCCGCAGTCCGTGCATCGACTGCCAGTCTTGTAAGCCAAATCGGAGCGCGCTAAAGACAACGAATACGATGTCGATAAGTCCAAGCGTGTTCCAGTTAAGCAAGAGCGGCTTCGCAAATTCAGTGCGCATCGCGCCAAGCACAGCCAACGCCAGGATAGCAACGACGATGTCGCCCCAACCCGCCGGTCTTGCGAACCCGCACGGCAATTGGCCGCCCTGACAAAGGACCAGAAAATACGCGCCGGCAAACAGCCGTGTCACATGAAATAACACCAGCCAGCGAAGGTCGACAGTCAGCGCCCACACTCTGATTGGGTAGATTTTCCAACACGCGAAAAGGGCAAGCGCGGTCAACGCCCACACTGTTACCGCCACCGCCGGCGCCGTTGCATTACGCAACCAGCCACTTAGCCCTACCGCAAAGCATAGCCAGCCAAGAAGAACCAGGGTAACGACCCTGTTCGAATTATCCTTGATCACGAGTTCGCGAGTAAGACATCACCTATGATAACATTTCAGTCACCGCTGCCTCACAATGAATCTGCGTCGTGTCGAGAAACGGAATCCCCTTGTGCTCCGCATCACGCAGAATCAGCGGCAATTCTGTTCCAGCAAGGATTACTCCATCGATGTCGCTCTTTGCTTTCATGCGATCGACGATCGCCAGCAGCCCCGCGCGCGTCCCCGGTAGAAACTTCCCTGAGACCAATTCATTGAGGTACTTGTTATGAATGTAAGTCTGATCCTCCGGGTCGGGCAGAACAAGCTCGATTCCTTCTCGCGAGAATACCTTTGGGTAAAAGGTTGCCTGCATTGTGTAGCGCGTCCCGAAGAGAGCGAGCCGTTTCAACTTTCGCGCTTTGGCCTCTACAGAAGTCGCTTCGACAATGCTGATCAATGGAATTGGCGCCTTAGACACCACCTCGTCGTACACAATGTGAGGCGTGTTTGCCGAAATCAGGCCGAAGGTAGCACCGGCGCGCGCGAGCTTGCCGATTTCCGCTACGAGATAATCCGCCATCCCGGGGAGGTTGTTTGCATCCATGAAGTCGAGTCCTTTCTTCAGATTAATGCTGTTAATTATGAATTGCGGATAACTCCCATCGCCGGTGCGGTCGCGATAGAGCGCTATGATTTTCCGGTAATAATCAATCGTGCTTTCAGGGCCGAGGCCGCCAATGATTCCAAGAGTCTTCATGTCTTAACCACGAATGGACACGAATACACACGAATTGAAAAATGACGAACGCCTGACGAATGACTCAATAACAATGCCTGAGGTGGCCTTCATTTGCCATTCTGGGTTCATCACTGATTCGTCATTCGACATTCGTGCTTCGGCGTTTCAGAGTCCCGGTTCACCGATGCTTACATGAAAAATAGATCTGCGCTGCAGTTCGTCATCATCATAGGCATTGCCAATTTCTTCGCCGATTTCACCTATGAAGGCGCACGCGGGATCATAGGTCCGTTTCTTGGTTCGTTAGGCGCCAGCGCGGCAACTGTGGGAATCGTCGCCGGCCTCGGTGAACTCATGGGCTACGGGTTGCGCTCGGTCTCGGGATATTTTGCGGACAAGTCGCACAGACATTGGACTTTCGCGTTCGTGGGTTATGCGATCAACATGCTCGCCGTCCCCGCGCTGGCGCTAACCAGGCAATGGCCGATCGCCGCGAGCTTCGTGGTTTCCGAGCGAATTGGCCGAGGCATTCGCAAGCCAACTGTAGAAGCGATGCTTTCGTACGCCGGCAGATCAATCGGCGCTGGCTGGGTGTTTGGACTGAACGAAGCACTCGATCAGGCAGGGGCGACGATCGGACCGTTGCTTATGGCACTAGTCCTTTATCTCAATGGCGGATTTCGAACCGGTTTTGGTATCCTACTAATTCCAGGGTTGCTTTGTCTTGGGACTTTGGTCCTGGCGCGATTTCTTCACCCCCGCCCGCACGAGTTGGAAGAAGGCACTGACCACACCTTTGCGACTACTAATCTGACGCGAGCTTATTGGATTTATCTCGCGGCCGGCGCGTTGCTCGCCGCAGGGTTCGCCGATTTCGCATTGATCGGTTTTCACTTTCAAAAGGCGCACGTCATGCCGGGGAACTTGATTCCCGTGTTTTATGCTATTGCGATGGCATCCAGCGCCCTTGCATCCATTCCTTTGGGCCGGTTATTTGACCGGCTCGGTCCAAACGTGTCGTTGTTCGCCTTTCTCATTTCTGCCGCTGCTGCGCCGTTTGTTTTCCTAGGAACATCGGTCTTTGCATTGGTTGGAATGATCTTCTGGGGAATCGGAATGAGCGCGCAGGGTTCACTGTTTCAAGCGATGCTAACGGGTGTTATTCCATTACAGAAACGAGGCACGGCTTTTGGCTTGTTTGATACCGGATACGGAATCGCCTGGTTTTTAGGAAGCGCCGTGATGGGGCTCTTATACGACAAATCGATCATGGCTGTGGTACTGTTCTCAGTCATTCTTCAGCTTGCTGCGATTCCCGTCCTTTTTATAGCGAGTAAGAAGCATTAACCTTTCTCTGTGGATCCCTACGCAAAGCCAAGGGAGGAAAAAGTCGGTGTGCGTCGCCCGAAAATTTCGCATTTGGCACGGTCGGTCGACAGGCGGACACGAAGAGAACGCCAGGCGGACAAGGAAGCAGTAGCCGCCGAGCGACGTGCGATTAAGAAGGCCGCGCGTCGTCATTTAAAACAGCAATTGTTACAAGAACTCGATGCTGCCGATGTGTGACGGCCGAGATCATCCGCGTTTGTCAGCTACGGCGTAACAAGCCGTTCCCAGCTACAGCATCATCGCTTTGCGTTTTGCGATTTGACGGCCGGCGTTAGAATTCGCCTCATGCGTAAAGCCGATTTGTCAGCCGTCGCTTCCACATTACTCCTAATACCGCTCGCCGTTGGCCACGCCCAGTCGCCTTCCCAGCGTAACCCGGACGTTTCAAACAAGGCGCTGATCACGAAATCAACTCCAGGCATAAGTACCGACGCATTCAAAAATCAGAGCGCCAACGCCACTGATGCGCTGCGTAAGATGGCCGACGAATATTACGCCTGGCGGAACGAAAATTACCCGGTCCGTAGCAGCGAGGCGGGCCTGCATACCTGGGACGACCGGCTGACTGATTATTCGCCTGCAAAAATCGCAGAGCGGGCGCAACACGTGCATTCGCTCCTGGAAAAGGTGCGCGCGATGAAAACCGATAGCTGGCCAAAGAACGATCGCATCGACTGGATTCTGTTCCGCGCACAATTGGAGAATGTCGATTTTGGTGATCGCGTTCTGAAATTCGAACGCACTAACCCACAGGTTTACGCAGATGAATGCACGAATGCGATCTTTTCGCTGCTGAAAAAGGAATACGATACGCCCAGGAAACGGGCGCTCGCTGCGACATCGCGCCTCAAAGAAATGCCGGCGCTGCTGAAGCAAGGTCTGACCAATCTGCAAAACCCCGTAAAACTCTACACGCAGCTGGCGATTCAATCGGCGCGCTCAATCGATCCACTTTTAAATAAGAGTTTGATGGCGCTTGATGTCGGTCTTGCGCCTAGCGAGCACGATGACCTGATCAAAGCGCGCGATGCCGCCCTCACTGCTGTGCACAGCTACGCCGACGAGCTGGAGAAGCGCCTGCCGAAAATGGCTGATTTCACGCCGATGGGCGAAGCAAACTATAATTATTATCTCAAGCACGTTTTGCTGCTGCCACTCAACGCCGAGGAGGTGGAGATGATTGGGCGGGCAGAGCTCGCGCGTTATCGCGCCCTCGAGGCGCTTTTGCCTGATCCGAAATTAGCCGATCCTGATCCGAAACGGGCTGCTCACATTCCGCCCGATCAGGAGTCGTTCCTGAAAGCGTACGAAAGCCGCGAAGCAGAAATGATCAGCTTTTTAAAGGAGCACAATCTTGTGACTTTGCCGGGCTATCTCGGTCCGTTCCAAATTCGACAGTTGCCCGAGGCGTTCAAGCCAACCAGCCCCGGCGGTTTCATGAATCCTCCCGGGGTTTACGATAAGGATCCAACCGGATTTTTTTTCATTCCCACATACAATCCGGAATCGAAGAATTTTTATATTCGCGCGGCAATCGAAGACCCACGACCGATTCTCGGACACGAAGGCATTCCCGGACATTTTCTTCAACTTTCAATTGCCAATCATCTAGGCGACGAAATCCGCCGTCAGCATGGCGATTCCGTGTTCATCGAAGGCTGGGCGCTCTACGGAGAAGAGATGTTGATGCGCACCGGTCTTTATCCAAACAACTCGCCGGCGCAGGGACAGATTCTGCGCCTGTCCCGCTATCGTGCTGCTCGCATTGGAGTTGACGTGAATCTCCACACCGGCCGATGGACTTTCGAGCAAGCGGTCAAATATTTCATGGATGCCGGCGGACTGGACCGCGAAGCGGCCGAGGGCGAAGCGGCAGGGGCAGCTTCTAGTCCCACGCAAAAAATCAGCTACATCACCGGCAAATGGCAGATCATGAATCTCCTCGGCCGTTACAAAGACCGACAAGGCGAAAACTTCCACCTTGGGCAATTCCACCATGACCTGATTAAAAACGGAAGTCTGCCGGTATCTGTAATCGAATGGATCCTGCTGGATGACCCGACATCACTGCAGCAGGTAACGAAATAACTGAGTGATAGCTCGTAGCTGCTAAGATTTAACGCCTGGGAAAACGGTTCGAGCCTTGACATACAGAAGGCAACAGGCGCAAGATCGGCGCCTAACGACCCCGCCCCTTATGAACTCGAATACTGCTAAGAATTTCGCTTTCCGGAACCTACTCCTTTGCGCCGCGGCAATTGCCATCACGAGTTGCGGCACTGCGACTTTCAGCAAAACCGGAAGCGACGCACAAATTGAAAGCCTGCGAAATTTTGAACTCGCGTTTATCGAACAGTTTGCCGTACCCGGCAAACGTTTCAATGCCGCCGCGTTCGACGCCAAGGTTAACGAGGGCAATTCGAAATTTCAGCAGGCGATTACTAATGATAAATTCACTGCGCGCCGTTCGGTGCTGGTCGATCTTAAAGGGCAATTCGATGCCGATGCCACACATCTGCGAAGCAAAGCGAGTCGCGGTAAGGTGACGCCCGCGCTGGCAAGCGAGATGAAGAAGGACGTCAACAAGGTTTACGATCATGCCCTCGGCCGGTAAGACCAAACGCAGGAAATCATCGCGAAAAACTCCACGGAAGAGTTCGGCGCTCGACTCAGCTCTCGATCAGGTCACTGATGAATCGGTCGCGGCCTCAACGAAGGAATTTCAGGATTTACTCGCACAAGCGAAAGGCGACACCAGCGAGCTGATCCGCCAAAACGCGCAGGAACTCGAAGAGCGCCTTGTTCTTCTAAAAAAACGAAAGATCGATAAGGAGGACTTCGATTTCTTCGTGGAAAATCAAAAACGCGATCTCAGGATCTTTGTCGACAGCCAGCCGGCACAGGCGCAGGAACGCGCTGAGAAATTGACGCTCCATGTTCTGGAGATCGCTGCGAGGGTGGCGATCGCACTGATTTAGCCGCAGCCCCTCGAACATCGCCGGGCTTCAGCGGTAACGCTTCATGAGTTCACGCAATCGATCGTGCGGGAGCGCTTCGACGCGATGATTGTCGCGTCCGGTCATGGAGTGGTTATCCACTAACGCGTTCACGACCGCTTCTTCAGTCGCTTGCACCACAGCAGTAAAAATTGGGTCCATCAGATCATTTGGGATTGTCGCCACACTGTGCGTGATTTGATCCGGACCCGCGACATTCGCGTTCGCAGTTGAAAATGCGATGAACAAATCACCGGAGCCGTTTCCCGAAATGGCTCCGGTTCGAGCAAGTCCGAGCGACACGCGGCGGGCCAGTCGCTTTAATTGATTTGGTAGCAGCGGAGCGTCCGTCGCAACCACGGCGATACACGACCCGCTTTCTTGCTTGTAAACGTTACCCGGAATCTCTTTTCCAACAGGTATGCCATCGATGGTGAGCTGCGC
>DATHHK010000305.1:0-7100 GCA_035317225.1 Candidatus Udaeobacter sp.
CCCGTAATTAACCGCGCGCGCTGTAGCGGAGCGATCATTTGCCCATTCGCTATTCTCAAACCGATCGGAGCAAACTTTTCATCGAAATAGCCGCCATTAACTCCAGCGAGACATTTTTCATGTTTCATCACGTCAGCAAGACTTTCGGCGCCGCCCTCGTTTTGAAGGACGCGCAATTCGCAGGACTTTGTAGAAAAGATAACAAGATCCACAGTGATGCGTTCGTTCCGAGCGCCGTCTTCCAGAACAACATGCCTGTGCACAATGCCGCTGCGTCCCGGCTCCGATGCGCCGGAGAGAATGGCCCAGTCAGCCTGTGCGTTAGCCGCAACGGCAAGAAGAAAGAAGAGGACCGATCTAAGTCGCATGAGTTAGACGCCGTTTACCGAATTGCGAGTTCCGTTCCCAGCTAGGCTTTACCGCCGTATTTCTGCAACAGCGCCTGAAAACGCGCATCGCCCCGCAAGCGATCCCAAATCGGATTCATTTTCAGGCCTTCCACAGTGACAGCACTCGGCCGGCCCAATAACCCATCCAGAGTCTGAATTGCACGATCGTTGTCGCCAAGAATTGTGTAAACCTCCGCCACCCCAACGGTGATCTCCGGGCCACCAAACGCGTCTTTGCTCTCCGGGAGTAATTCAGTCGCACGCTGCGCCTCGGCCAGTGCGGCGTTCTTTTCGCCCACGTACGCCAGCACTTTGGCTAACTGAATGTGAGCATCCTCGGAGTCGGGGCTCCGTCTCACTCGTTCCTCGGCCTGGCTTTTCGCTTTTTGAAAGGCCGCTTGCGCTGCCGGTTCGTCCTGGAGCGCCTTTCGTGCAAAGCCGATATAGTAATACTTGCCCCACAAGGCTCCTGGGAAACGGGCGAGGTCGTCGTCCGGCAAGCTCTCGGCTTGTTGCAATCCTTCTTGGTACTTACGTTCCAAGAAAAAGACCTCTGCCCGCGAAATGGCATTCTTGAGCTTCTGCTCGTCAGTCATTGGAACCGATTTCACAGCCTCAAATGCCTTCTCAGCGACGCTGAAGTCGCCTCTCTCAAGAATGGCCAGCTTCGATTTCACCTCCAGCGGGCCTGGTGCGGTCGGATCTAATGCAAGGGCGCGATCGATGGCCTTGTTCGCCTTGTTGGTGTCGCGCAGCATCTGGTAGTTGTAGGCGAGATTTTGCAGCGCCCAGATGTCCTTTGGATTCAAGCTGACCGCCTTTTCGAGATTGGCGGTCGATTCGGCCCATTTTCCCTGGCGGCGTTGGATCGCGCCGATGGAGAGATAAACTTCCGATTCGTTAGGCAATCCACTTCGCGCAATCTCGAATTCTTTCAGCGCCGCGTCGTAATTATTGTCGCCGTAGTAATACGACAATCCGCGAGCCAGGTGCGCCTCGGGCAGTTCGGGCTGCAATTGTAGGGCACGCTCTGCCAGGGTTCGCGCTTTTTCGCGGCGCTCCGGCGTCCGTTCGAATGTGTGCACGATCCAGCTCTCCAATTGCGAGTAGCGCGCAATGGCAAGGGCAAAGTTCGGATCCAGCTCAATGGCACGCGCGTAAAGCTGCTCGCTCTGTCTTAATTTCTCAAGATCCTCAAACGCGCATGAAAGATTGTGAGCCTGGACAAAGGCAAGATAGGCCTCGCCGTTCTCCGTCGGCTTACGTTCCATCTGGGCTTTTTCGTTTGGCGATAATTGTGCCCGCAGCTCAGTCGCGATCTTTTGAGCTAGATCGGTTTGAATGGCGAACACATCCGTCAACTCACGATCGTAATCCTCCGCCCAGATGTGCTCGTCGTTCTCTGCATTAATCAATTGCACGTTAACGCGCACGCGATTGCCAATGCGGCGCACGCTACCCTCCAAAATGGCACCAACCCCAAGCGCCTTTCCGATTTCACGAACATTCGATGCTTTCCCTCGATAGGGCATCACGGAGGTACGCGAAATAACTTTCAGGTCGCCTATCTTTGACAAGTTGGTAAGCACATCGTCCTGAATCCCGTCCGCAAAATAGGCGTTCTCCTTGTCGTCGCTCAGACTTTCGAACGGCAGCACTGCAACCGACTTGTCGACCTTGCGCGCTGAAACGCGAGGCAGCAGAAAAAAACCGGCGGCAGCGGAAATAATCACGCCGGTCGCTACCAGCATAATAATGTTTCGGCGACGATGCGATCCGGGCACTGCCGGCGATGGTGTTGCGCGGACACCCTGCGGAGTAATGTCGTACGCCCAGGCGAGCATCAGCGCGATCGGAAAGCCGAGCAGCAACAGCGAGATCACCATACGAAGCGCCCAGTTTGGCAATTCCCACGCCGGAAATGCAGCAGATGCCAGCTGTATGACGCCGCCAGCAGCGATGATGTAAGCCGCCGCCACGCGGTACACCTTGCGCCGCTTCACTTCTTCAAAGAAGCTGCTGCTCATAATGCGAGATTTGGATTGAGCGGCATTATATTCAACGGCGGAGAAATAGACACGAAAATGAACACTGCCGGCCGGTTCCGATGATGGCGGTTACGGACAGCGAAGAATAAAACCGCGCTAGACTTTCGATTCGTATCTGTCGATCAAAGCCTGAAAGCGTGGATCGCTTCGAAGCGGTTCCCAAATCGGATCAAGTTTTAGGAAGGAAATCGTGATTCCATTTGGCGTACTTAACGAGCGATCGAGAAGCTGAAGAGCTTCGTCGCTTTCGCCTGTCCAGGCATAGATTTGAGCGAGCGCCACGGTCATCTTTGGACCGTCGAGCGCGTCTTGCGATTCGGGTAGGAGCTGGACGGCACGTCTGCCTTCGGCAATGGCCAAATCCTTCTCACCAAGCCCGGCGAGAATTAAGCCAAGAGTTACATGCCGGGACGCGTCATCCGGACCTTCGCGCACGGCCTTTTCGGCAATGGGTCGAGCGCGTTCAAAGGCAGAGAGCGCCTTTTCTTTATCGTTCAAAAAGGTATAGATCGCGCCCTCGAAGAGTTCTCGGGGCTTATCAGAGTGAGAGGCATCTTGCGGCAATTGCTTTAGAACCGCCAAAGCGTCGGAGAATTTCCGTTGTAACAGCAAAAGCTGCATGTGCGCGAATGTGACGAGCCCGTCTGGATCGACGCCTGTCGACATTTCGGACAACTCTTTCTCCATCACGCTCAGATCCCCCTTCCAATCCACCGCAAGCTTCGCCTTCTCCGCGCGCGGGCCAAGTGACTTGGGGGCAGCTTCGATGGCGCGATCGAAAATCTTGTCTGCGGCGTCAAAGTTCCTGGTAGCGTAATAATTGTCCGCAAGATTTTGCAGCACCCAGGAATCCTTGGGACTGAGGGAGGCGGCCTTCTCCAGGTTCGCCGTGGATTCCTTCCATTTGCCTTGGCGGCGCTCAATCGCGCCAATGGCCATATAAACTTCCGGGGAATTTGGTAAACTCAGCTTAGCGATGGCGAATTCGTTGAGCGCTGCCTGATAATCACGCTCGCAATAGTAGTAATAAAAACCCATCGCGAGATGGGCCTCAGGGAGGTTCGGCTGCAAACGGAGCGCTTCGACTGCTGCGGCTCGCGCTTTTTCTTTTCGCGCGGGCGTCGGATCGAAGTCGTGGTAATTCCAATCGTGGACCCATGCCAATGCTGCAAATGCACCGGCGAAGCTTGGATCGAGTCTCGTGGCCTTCTCAAAGAGCTGCTCAGCCTTTTCTGTATTGCTGCGGAATTTATCAGCTCGATAAAACATTTCGTGTCCCTGCATGAACGCCAGATAGGCCTCACCGTTTTCAGTGGGTCTGCGTTCGATTTGGGCCTTCTCCATTGGCGACAGCTTCGCCTGCAATTCCCGCACAATTTGTTGGGCTAGGTCCGTTTGGATGGCAAACACATCCGTTAAATCACGATCGTAATCTTCCGCCCACATATGCTCGTCGGTGTCGGCGTTGATCAATTGCACATTCACGCGGACGCGATTGCCAATGCGGCGAACGCTGCCTTCCAGAATGGCCCCAACTCCCAGAGCTTTCCCGATTTCACGAACATTGGATGTCTTCCCTCGATACGGCATGACCGAGGTGCGCGAGATCACTTTCAGGTCGCCAATCTTCGATAACTTAGTGAGCACGTCGTCCTGAACGCCGTCAGCGAAATATGCGTTCTCTTTTTCGTCGCTCAGATTTTCAAACGGCAATACCGCGATCGATTTGTCGCACTTGTGGGCCGAGAGGCGTGGCAGCAGAAAGAACCCGGCGGCGGCGGAAATGGTCACGCCGGTCAGTACAAGCATGACTATGTTTCGGCGTCGGTGAGAGCCGGGCACGGCTGGCGCTGGCGTTGCGCGAACCCCCTGCGCGGTGATGTCGTACGCCCAGGCGAGGATCAGTGCTATTGGAAATCCCATCAGTAGCAGCACAATCACCAGACGCAGTGCCCAGTTTGGCAACTCCCATGCAGGAAACGCGGCAGAGGCCAGTTGGATTATGCCGCCAGCAGCAATGATATAGGCCGCCGCGACCTGGTACACCTTGCGCCGCTTGACTTCGTCGAAGAAGCCGATCATGGCTGCAGATTTGTCGGTCGAGACCATAGATCACCGGCCCACAGGATTGACACACGAACTGACTGCGGCGTTCACTTTATGCCAGTAGCCAGGACGGTTTGAAAGTGCGGGCCCTGCTTTTCCCGCGATACAACGCTCACTTCAATTTGCCGGAAGCCGCTTTTTTCGAGGAATTGGTGCAACTGCACTTCGCTGAACCCAAGCCAATGATCTGCATATAGGTCCCGGGCTCGTTCGAATCGGTGGCTCAAGAGATCGAGGATCGTCAGCCTGCCACCGCGTTTCAAAATCCCGTGGGCCGCAGCGACAGCTTGCTGGGGATGAATGGCATGATGTAATGCTTGGCTCAAAATTGCCAAATCGACGCTGTTTTTCGCAATCGGCGGATCTTCAATGTCGCCCAGTCGGTATTCGAGGTTCTTGATTCCGTGTTTCTTTGCCAGCTGCCCCCCGAACTCGACCATCTTCGGCGAATTATCGATGGCGATAACCTTACGTGCGTTTTTGGCCAGCAATTGCGAAAGCGTCCCCTCGCCCGCGCCCAGGTCGGCCACTGTCAGGGGCGGAAGCAAGGTAATGAGCGTGTGCGCCAGCGCTTCCCACGAGCGGCCCGGCACATAACTCCGCCCGAACTTGCCGGCCAGCTCGTCAAAGTATTTGCGCGTCTTGTCCTGGCGTTTGTGCAGAACAAGCTTCAGACTGGTCCGATCGCGCGATGTTTCAGGCAGTTCGTGCGCGAGCAAACGGGTAATCTCTTCAACGCGCTTTCGCTGTGAATTCCGTCCGTGATGGTTCGCGCCGTAATACACATTTTTACCTACGCGGCGATCGGAAACGACACCCGCCCGCTTTAATTGGGCGAGATGACTGGAAATGCGCGATTGGCCCATTCCCAGAATCTGCTGCAACTCAGCCACCGAGAGTTCTTCCTGCTCCAAGAGCAGCAACAGACGCACCCGGGTCGGGTCGGCCAAAAGTCGCAATAAATTAATGGTTGACGCCATCGGAGTAGCCAACGATATATCTACGCATCATGATTGGTCAATATGTCTTTCGACGGCGTGACATCGTTAGAAACGTTGAATCGTTACAACGGCGGAACGCGTTCCTGGGCTAATCCAATTTAACGTTTGTAACTTTAACGAATCATCTTCTTAAAATCATGTCTCGCCGTTACATCTTTTCATCCGAATCCGTCACCGAAGGCCATCCCGACAAAGTTTGCGATACCATTAGTGATTACGTTCTCGACGCCTGCCTTACAGGGGATCCACTGAGCCGCGTCGCTTGCGAAACTCTCGCAAAAGGCAACCTCGTCGTGCTGGCGGGCGAAATTACAAGCAATGCAAAGCTTGACTTTGAGGAACGTGTGCGCGCTGCCATCCGCGACATCGGTTACGTAACCGGCGATTGCGTTTTTCATGCCGACACCTGCCGGATCATCTGCGAAATGAGCGAGCAATCGCGCGACATTAAACAGGGTGTGGATAGCGCCGCCGCTGAGGGCAAAAGCACGAACGAACAGGGCGCAGGCGATCAGGGATTGATGTTTGGTTTTGCCTGCAATGAAACCCCGGAGCTTATGCCGGCGCCGATTGCCTTCGCGCATAAATTGGGACGCGAGCTGACACGGTTGCGAAAATCGGGACAAATTCCGTGGCTGCGTCCCGACGGGAAAACGCAAGTCTCGATCGAGTACGACGGCTATAAACCGGTACGAGCTACGACCGTAGTCGTTTCATCGCAGCACTCCGAGGACGTAAAGCAAAAAGAAGTTCGCGAGACTTTGACCGAACTCCTCATCAAGAAAGTGATGCCGGCGGAATGGCTGGATGCGAAGACGACCTACTTAATCAATCCAACAGGCCGGTTCGTAATCGGCGGTCCCGAGGGAGATGCAGGCATCACGGGTCGCAAAATTATCTGCGACACCTATGGCGGCATGGGACGGCACGGCGGTGGCGCGTTTTCCGGGAAAGATCCGACGAAAGTGGATCGCAGCGCCGCTTACATGGGCCGCTGGGTGGCGAAGAATGTCGTCGCCTCCGGTTTGGCCGACCGATGTGAAGTTCAGTTCGCCTATGCCATTGGCCATCCCGAACCGGTGAGCGTGAGCGTCGATACTTTCTGCACGGGCAAGGTGGACGAAGAAAAGCTGGAGCGGGCGATCTGGGAAGTTTTCAATTTCAAGCCGGCCGAAATTATCAAGCAACTGAATTTGTTTCGTCCCATCTACCGCAAAACAACTAACTACGGCCATTTCGGACGCATTGATGATCTGGATTCCCTTACTTGGGAAAAGACAGACAAGGCGGAAGCGCTAAAGCAGGCCGTTAAATAACACCGCGAACACTTTATGAGCACGACAATTACCGAATCGAAGACAAAACAGGATTTCAAAATCGCAGACATCGAGCTTGCGGATTTTGGAAGAAAAGAAATCTCCATCGCAGAGAAGGAAATGCCGGGTCTAATGGCGATCCGCGAAAAGTACGCGCCGCAGAAACCGCTCGCGGGCGTGCGCATCACGGGTTCGCTGCACATGACGATCCAGACGGCGGTGTTGATTGAAACGCTGACC
>DATHHK010000306.1:0-2451 GCA_035317225.1 Candidatus Udaeobacter sp.
CAAGGAGATGAAAGATGCCGGGAAGATTCGGCACGTCGGGTTATCGAATGTGGAGCCCGACGAAATCGAGCGTGCGCTCAAAATTGTTCCCATTGTTAGTGTGCAGAACCGTTACAACATCGAAGACCGCAAGTCGGAAAACGCTTTGGTCTATTGCGAAAAAAATAACCTTGGATTTTTGCCATGGTTCCCAATTGGAGGAACCCGCGGCTTGAAACCTGAAAACGCGCTGAATGCAGCGGCAAAAGCTCATGGCGTGAGCGTATTTCAAGTCGCACTGGCCTGGCTCCTGGAGCGATCACCCGTGATGCTGCCGATTCCCGGGACATCGTCCGTAGCGCACCTGGAAGAAAATATTGCAGCAGCGACGCTAAAATTAGCTCCGGAAGAATGGAAAGCGATTAATGCTTTGGCGAGTTAGCGGGAATCGTAGCTGACCGCCTTTACCAGGATTGCGGTGTGACCGGCGATCTGCCTGCTGCGCAAACTACGATACCATCACGCCTGGTCGCTGAAGCGAAACACAAATATGCGACTCTCGCGTCAGTTCGAAAAAGCATTGACTTACGCCACACGGATTCATGGCGGACAACTCCGGAAAAAGACGAGGATCCCATACATCGCGCATATCCTCGGTGTGGCCGCCATTGCGATGGAATACGGCGCGAACGAAACGGAAGCGATCGGCGCGTTGCTGCACGACGCTGTGGAAGATTGTGGCGGCGCCAAACGATTACGCGATATCGACCGAAAATTTGGGAAAGACGTCGCGAAAATCGTGGAGGGTTGCACCGACACAGATCAAACGCCAAAGCCGCCATGGCTGGAACGAAAGAAGGCTTATTTGGCTCACGTTGGGCACGCGCCGATGTCGACGAAACTCGTGTCAGCTTCAGACAAATTGCACAATGTTCGCGCCATCCTGATGGATTATCGCGAGGAAGGAGAAAGGCTTTGGTCCCGATTCAACGCCGGTAAACAAGGCGCTCTTTGGTACTACCGCGCGCTCGTAAACACGTTTAACGGTAAACGAATTCAACCGCTCGTGCAGGAGCTCGATCGCACGCTGACCCAGCTTGAATTGCAGTCGAATAATGGAGCGCAAGTGAAACAACCACCGGCTCCAAATGAAGCCGCTGCGTGAGATCGTTAACACGGGGCGCCTAGTGCCTTTAATTGTCCTGTTCCTTTCGTTGTGCATGCTAGCCAACATTTCAGCTGCCGCGGCCTCCGACGAGATGCGAGTTAACCTGCTCGGTACGGGAACTCCCTTTCCGAATGCTGAACGATTCGGCTCGGCCATTCTTGTCGAAGTGGCCGGCAAGAGCTTGCTGTTCGACTGTGGCCGGGGTGTCGTAATTCGCCTGGCGCAGGTTCGAGTCAATCCGAGAGAGATTGACGACCTAATGACAATCAATGTTGGCAAGACAGTCACATGGAACCAAGGTGCAGCGGCGCAAACACCCAAGAATGATGCGATCGAACGCTAACGAGTTCCGTGCTGGCGAAAGCCGAATCCCGGGTTACCATAAGCCATGAAATCAAAATACAACTCCGCCGCCACCTTCTTCTTAATCCTCACTTTGATTTTCGCGGTTTTGATTGGAACCGCTGAGGCCCAGCCGGGCGGGCATCTAGTCGTTCTGAGGTCCGCGAACTTTGGATGGAATTTGGGTTTCAATCTTGAGATCGACGGTAGGCCCGTTGGGAACTTCGCCCAGGGCCACTACTTCCACGGATGGTTGCCAGCTGGGCCGCATGTCTTAACCGTAAAAAAGGTACCGCGCACAGGCTTAACCGGACCCACTTCGACAACAGTGAACGTCCAGCCGGGGGCGACCTATCTATATACTGCGATGTGGGATTCGGATTCCGTTTATCTGCGCGCATCCAATGTGTGCTTGACCCCTGGAGCGCTGTGGGAAATGGGCTGGCCGGGAAGGCCTTGGTGCGTCGGGACAACCTCCAACAATTTCAACCAATGAACGCCGCGCTCGCCAAAAGCGAGTCCGGAGGGTAGCGTCGGTTATGTCCGGCCGAGCGGGCTGACATCCGGGGAGCTGTGGCAAATGGGGCGCTAACAACAGCTATTTGATCTTCGCCGTGCTCGGTGCTTGGTCAATTACGGGTGGTTTTCCGTTTGCAGATTCCTGCCCGGATGGTGAGTCCATCACCACGTTAGCCCGCTCTTTAATCGAGATCATCCCATAATTTGCTGCAGATGTTGGCCTTCCAGCGGGCTCCAGCCCGCCAATTGCCTTTCGCCTGAAGAGACGCCTCAAAAATTCGACGGAAAACTTTACGATTTTCCGGAACTTGGAATCGGCAATACCGTAATTCAGAGTGTGACCCAGTCATCCGCCTCACTCGCGCTGGTTGCTGAACCGGTATGGTTTTGTCTAAAGACGCAGCCAAAACGCGAGCATTTGGCCGCGACCGCGCTCCGGCGTC